>NZ_AGSX01000199.1 GCF_000235745.1 Stutzerimonas stutzeri SDM-LAC
AGCTTCCTGCTGATCCATATTGATCCGATTCACTACCGTACCGGCGCTGTCATAGACGTTAACCGCCACGTTGCTGCTGGTTGTCGGGAGCACGATGCTGGCCTTGAAGGTTTCACTGGTATCCACGACCGCTTTATCGGTCGGCACGATGACCTTGCGCCCAACCAGCGAAGAGGCTTGCAGCGCCTGAGATGACTGATACCCAGACAGCATGGTCTCCATACTCGAGTTCAGTTTCTCCACCCCTTCAACGGTGCTGAACTGCGCCAGCTGGGCAATGAACTCGCCGTTTTCCTGGGGCTCCAGCGGGTTCTGATTATTTAGCTGAGTGACCAATAGCTCTAGAAACTCATTCTTGCCAAGGTCGTTGCTCTTAACTTCGCGATCTTTGATCTGGTATTGGTCAAGTACCGAACCGGTACCGCTGACGCCGCCTGTCGTGCTCATGGCAATCTCTCGTTAGGGTTACTGGCCCAGGGTCAGAACTTTTTGCAGCATGGTCTTGGCCGTGTTCATCAACTCGGCATTGGTCTGGAACGAACGGCTGGCAGAAATCATGTCGGCCATTTCCTCGACGACATTGACGTTCGGGTAATACACGTAGCCTTCGGCGTTCGCCGCAGGATGGTTGGGCTCATAGCGAGCTTGCAGTTCGCTCTGATCTTCCACCACACCGAGCACCTGAACGCCGGCGCCTGCTTGGTCCTGTTCGGCGAATAACGACTCGTTCGGTGAGCCGTTTGCCTGTTGCAACATGGTTGCGAATACTGGATGACGTGCGCGGTAAGTCTGATCGACGCTGGACGAGACGGTTTCGGCATTAGCGATGTTGCTGGAAATGGTGTTCAGGCGAGTGCTCTGGGCACTCATGCCGCTGCCGGCGATGTTGAAGACGCTGCTGAGGGACATGATTTTCGCTCCTTTTATTCGCCGCGCAGGGCGCTCATCAGCCCCCGAAACTTGCTGTTGAGCAAGGTGAAGCTTGCTTGAAAGTCGATGGCATTTTCGGCGTAAGCCGCTTGTTCGACCTGAGCATCCACGGTGTTCTGATCGAGCGATGCATGTGCCGGGGTGCGGAAGCGCAAGCCGGGATCAGCGATCTCCATTCCTTGCGCGGCGATATGCTTGTTGCTGGTCACGGCCACGCCGAACCCGCCTTGATTCTTGCTGTTTTGCGCTGCAAGAACCGAGCTGAAATCCAGATCACGCGCTTTGTAGTTGGGGGTGTCAGCGTTGGCGATGTTGTTGGCAAGTACCTCGGCGCGCTGAGCGCGAAAACCGAGCGCCTTTTCATGGATGCCGAGTGCCTTGTCGAAATTGATGCTCATGATCTAGCCCTTCGCGGGATACAGGTCTGCTTAGCAAACCTCCAGCAAGGGTCATGCCATTTATGCAAACCGCTGATATATAAGCTTTTTTCAGCGAAGGAGATTGATCAGGCGTCAAAAGCGGCAAAGCCTGACCACGCTTTTTGCCGCTTATCCAGGCCATGGCGACAGATTCCTGCCGCCCCTTGTCACGGATTAAAGGCTACTTAGCCTTGTATATGATGCCTGGACTGCACTGCACCATCTGATAGAGCTCGGGTAGCCCATTCAGCGCTTCGGATGCACCCAGAAACAGGTATCCGCCCGGTTTCAATGTCGCGTGAATCCGCTTGAGGATGTCTTTCTTGACGTCGGCGGAAAAGTAAATCAGCACATTGCGGCAGAACACCACGTCGAATTTGCCAAGCACAGCATAGCTGTCGAGCAGGTTCTGTACGCGAAATTCGACGCGGCTGCGGATCGCGGGCTTGACCACCCAACGGCCGGGGGTCTTGACGTCGAAATACCGCTGCAACCGCTCACTGGACAACCCGCGAGCGATGGCGAGACTGTCATATTCAGCCGCCTTGGATGCCGCAAGCATGGCCCCTGACAATTCGGTGGCGACGATCTGGACGGCTGTCTTCGGCTGGCTAGGGCTGGTGCGTTCGAACTCGTCGATGCTCATCGACAACGAATAAGGCTCCTGCCCGGAGGAGCAGGCCGCTGACCAGATACGCAAGCGCTGACCCGGCGAGCCTTTCAAAAGCTCAGGCAGAACCCGACTCCGCAGCACCTCGAACGGATAGGTATCCCGAAACCATAGCGTTTCGTTAGTCGTCATCGCATCCACGACTTGCTCACGCAGGCCGCTGCGTGGCTGGGCTTGGATCTTCCTGACCAAATCGCCTAACGTTTTGAGCCCCTGCTGCTCCATCAGCTTGTTCAACCTGCTGGAAACCAAATACTGCTTGTTGTTACCCAGCAAGATGCCGCACGTCTTTTCGAGGAATATTCGGAACTGATCGAAATCCGGATCACCTGACACTAATTATGCCCACCCGTCATATTGCGAGGACGAAGCCTCATTTGTTATCCGTATTCCGGATCCGCTCTATCACTCGATTAGCTAGATCGTCTGCCTGAAACTTGGCGAGAAAATCATCCGCTCCGACCCGCTTGACCATGCTCTGGTTGAACACACCGGAAAGCGAAGTATGCAGCAGAATATGCATATCACGCATAGCCGGATCCTGGCGGACTTCGGTCGTCAGGGTGTAACCATCCATCTCCGGCATCTCGATATCGGAAATCATCATCACGAATTCGTCAGATGGCTTCTTGCCATCCGCTACCAGCTTTCTCAGATAGGTCAACGCCTGGCGCCCATCGTTGTGCGCAACGACCTCGATACCCAGATTCTGTAGACAACGCATGATCTGCTTTCGCGCAACAGACGAGTCATCGACAATCAGTACTCGACTGGTTGACGCTTTATTACTGGTTGCCTCGTCTGCAATGCTGACCGAGAGCGCTTCCGACACAGGCGCGACCTCCGCGAGTACTTTTTCAACGTCGATGATTTCCACCATCTGTTCGTCTACGTGAGTCACTGCCGTCAAATAGTGGTCGTGCCCCACACCTTTGGGCGGCGGTAGGATGTCTTCCCAATTCATGTTGACGATCCGCTCAACTGATCGGACCAGAAAACCGAGCACCTTAGTGTTGTACTCGACGATGATGGCAAAGCTATTCGGCAGATCCTGCAGCACCGGCTTCCCGGTGGCAGCTGAGAGATCGAGGATAGAAAGCGTACTACCCCGTATGTTCGCCACTCCCCTTACCACCGGGCTCGACCGGGGCATAACGGTGAGCCGAGGGCACTGAAGCACCTCTTTGACTTTGAAAACATTGATGCCATAGAGCTGCTTGCCGTCCAGCCTGAACAACAGCAGCTCCAAACGGTTCTGCCCCACCAGTTGGGTACGCTGGTTAACCGAATCCAATACACCGGCCATGCCAGTTTCCTCTTGCGTGTGAGATGAATGGACAGACATCTGTAGCGCAGACTATCTGGCGCTGACGTGACCTGCACAGGTAACACCGAGCTCTGCCTGCCTTGCGCCCTCAGCCTGTTTCGAGACGGCACGCGCCTTGCTTTAATCCAAGGTATGAGCAAGCAGACGACTTTTTTCCGGCATCCATGCAAGACGCTTCGCCAAGCGTTCCTGTTGGCGATTTTATGCGGGCTGAGCCAGCTGGCTGACTCAGCAAGCTACACGCGACCTGAACAGCTTATCGACGCGACCCGCGGTTTTCTTGAGAGAGAAGTAACCGACTATCTACAGCGTAGCCAAATCGAGGCGCGCCATGAAATCGAGTTGAACAGACTGGATCCGCGCCTTCGTCTGGCGGCCTGCAATCAAGCATTGACGACCAGACTCGAAAGCCCGGCACAGCCCGTTGGTCGCACCACCGTGCGGGTTAGCTGTGAAGGTAGCTCGCCTTGGTCCGTGTTCGTTCCCGCACAAGTCCATTTGTTCCGTGAAGTTATCGTGGCCCGACGGCCTTTGACGCGTGAAAGCGTCATACAGCTAGCCGATGTCACCCTTGCCGAACGCGACGTCAGCACGCTGACCCAGGGCTACTTGACGTCGTTTGACCAGGTGCTTGGCAACAAGATTACCCGCAGCGCGCTACCCGATCAGGTGTTACCTCCAACCTACCTATCCGCAGCTGAAATAGTTCGCAAAGGCGACCAGGTAGTAATCAGCGCGAAAAACTCTACGATAAATGTAAGAATGCCCGGTGAAGCGCTATCTGACGGCGCACTTGGCGCTCAGATCCGAGTCAAAAATCAACGATCCGGACGTACGATCAAAGCTCGCATCGTTGGTCCTGGGCACGTGGAAGTCGCAATGTGAAGCTGCGCACTGCTGCGCCAGCCGTCTGCATGAAAATAGGGCTAAAGTTTCACTTGGATTTGCCGAAAAGCAGGCAAGCGTCCTGACTTATTCGAGGTTTCGATCATGGTTATCGATTTCAACCGGCCTAATAACGCCGTCAATTCATCAAGCACTGGGCGTAGCAGCAACGTCCAGAGCGCTGAGCGATCAACAACTCAGCAAACACCCACGGACGAAGTGAAAAACATCGGCAACAATCCGGTATCGGGAGAGAGTGTTCAGCTGAGCCCGGAAGCACAGCGTCTTCAGCAGACCACTGAAAAACTGAACCAGCAGCCCGCTGTTGATCAGGAACGTGTTGCACAGATCAAACAGGCAATCGCCGATGGCAGCTATCAGGTAGACAGCCAGCGAGTAGCATCGAAGCTGCTAACGTTCGAAAGCCAACGCTAAGCCGGCACCAATGTGAGCAGGCGTAAGTGCAACAGAGGCCCCTATGCTAGATTCCGAACTTCTTCAGCAGCTGATTGACGATATCGGCACCGCCCAGACACTGCGCGAGCTCACCGACACAGAATATCTGGCGCTTGCCGAACGCAATCTCGGCCGACTGGAACAGCTGCTCACGCAAAAGCAGGCGCTGCTAGCGCTTTTGAGCCAACACGGCACTCTGCGCAGCCAGGCATTGGCCGCGGCACAGCTGAGCCCCGACCGGAACGGCTTGGCACAGTTTGCTGCAGGTTCGGAGATAGGCAACGAAATCCTTGCCCAAGCAGAACAGCTGGAACGCGTCCTCGGGGAGTGCCGCAAGGCCAATGAGCGAAACGGCAAGCTTATCCGCGCCAACCAGGGCGCCATAGGCACCATGCTGCAGGTATTACAAGGGACGACCCAAACCCCGGATTTGTATGATCGCCGTGGAACTGCCGCCAAGAGCACTCATCATCGCCCGCTCAGCCAGGCCTGAACCATACGCAGCCGAATAACATCATAGTGCTATCATGCGGCTGACGTCGTTACATGCCGGAGAGCAACGCAAGTGTCTAGTCTTTTCGCCGAGGGTGAAGGCCCTCAGCCTCCTCAGATACTCAAGACCCCAGTCGAGATTCAGGCGAATCTGCGACCATTACTAGATAACCATATTCCGCTACAACTCCGTTTTGCCGATCGTACTCAGCGGTATCAGACTTATCTGGTAGAGATAAACCGCGACAAGGGCTGGCTTGCGTTAGACGAGCTGATACCCAACGACGGTGAGCGGCTGATGGCGTCCGGAGAAGCTTTCCAGATTGAAGGTTTTCATGAGGGTGTGCGGATTGCCTGGAACAATCCACACCCAGTGCACCTTGGCGAACTGGACGATGCACGTTGCTACTGGGCCCCGCTACCCGATGAGATCCTCTATCACCAGCGGCGGAACGCCTATCGCGCCACGTTGAGCGGACAGTCCATCGCTGCCGCATTGGGCGGCAAGGCCGTCAAGAAGCCACTGGTTGGTAAATTGCTGGATATGTCAGCAACAGGCTGCAAGCTGAGTCTCCCCGGCAACTTGCAAACCAGCCTCCAGTCTGGGCAGGTTTATGATCAGCTCCGCCTGGAGCTACCTTTTGGCGTTGTGACAACCGCTGCCGAGCTCAGACACGTCGTGTTCGACGAAAAACTCGATCTTACGTTCTGCGGGATGCGCTTTTATCGCATCAGTGGTTTAACGCAACGGCACATCGAACGATTCGTCTATCAACTACAACGCGAAGCCCGACGCGACCAGGTCACCGACCGGTTTAGCTGATACAAAGCAGAGCCGATACCGATGTTGTCGCCTCTTATCGAATCCGCGGTCAGCCTCCTCACTGCCATGCAGATCAAGCAAAGCTAAACGCTCTACTCTCAGCCCATCAGCTTGCGGTTAACCTGACGGCGACCAAGGGATGGGAACTGGCGACGCGCAACGCCGATGCAGGCTGAATAGGGGGAACGCCCATACGGGCATTCGACTGCGCCTGGGATCCGAACAGCGAACACCAGGACCCATCTTCCAATGCAACCGTCCCGTAGCCGTCGAGACAGGACACTTACACAGCGCTTGCTGCATGGAAGCGAGCCGCAGCGCGGCCAGACCACCCCAAGCTTGAGCCCCCCCGCCGTTCGATAGGTATCGACGATACTTGAGCAGTCGGCTGACACAGAGATCGAGCCGCCTGCGGCAACTAAAGACGAGAGCCAAGATGCCGTTTTAGATACCTGTCAGCAGCGTAAGGCCTGCGGATCGCGGCCATGATGGGTCGCCGAACTTACGTGCAGCCACCAACGTTTCGTTAGGTCATAGCATGGACAGGAAGGGGCGATAGCTGGCTTTTAGTCAGACGGAATATGCCATCGAAGCAAATCAAGGCAGCGACCTATAGCAATTGCTATCCAGGCCAGATGGGATGAAGCGCACATATGGCGTCCCAGGCGAGGTTCGAACTCACAACCTTCCCCTTAGGAGGGTTAAACAGACCCCTTATGTATCAAGCACTTACCTTGTAAATCAGGCACTTAGCGTCCCATTGCATCCGGTAAATCAGCCCCGTATAGTCACTTTTGCACCCACCCTGCACCCATGGGAACACTGTGAGAGAGAAGCTAACGGCGCGTCGGCTGAACAGCCTGGAAGTCACCGGCAAGGAATACGAGGTTCACGATACTACCGTCCCCGGCCTGTTCGTGCGCGTTACTGCTGCCGGTGCGAAGTCGTATGTCGTCACTTGGGCGCGTGGTCGCAAAAAGACCTTGGGCCGTGTCGGCATCCTGACGCTCGCTCAGGCTCAGGAAGAAGCGCTGCAATACCTCAACGAAGCCCGCAAGCACGGCGAACCACTGGCCGTCTCTCAGGGCCGCAAGGGTGCCGGCCTCCCTACCCTGCGCCAGTTCATCGACGACCACTATATGCCGTGGTTCGAGGCGCACCACAAAGGCTACGACAAGACGCGGCATACCCTCGATAACTACTTCGAGCCGATCATGCTATCCCGCCTCGATGAGATCGCCGGCCGCGACTTGGAGCAGATCCGCACCGCCTGGCTGAACGCGGGCAACAAGCCGTCAACGGTCAATCGGAAGATGGGCAGTATCAGCGGCGTATTCAGCCGCGCCGTGGAATGGGACTACCTGCCCGCCTCGCCTCTCGACAGAATCAAGGCACTTAAGGTCGATTCAATCGGCCGCATCCGCTACCTGTCGAAAGAGGAAAATATAGCCCTTAGGGGAGCACTAGAAACGCGGGAGAAGATCGCCCGGGCACAGCGTGACAGTGCGAACGAATGGCGCACCAAGCGCAACCGGGAGCCTTTGCCGGACCTTCGCGCCCTGGCCTTTACAGATCATCTGAAGCCGATGGTGCTGCTATCGCTCAACACCGGCATGAGACGTGGCGAGGTGTTCAATCTGCGTTGGCAGGAAGTGAATCTGCAGGGCAAGACGCTAACCGTAGCCGGCGAAGGTGCGAAGACAAACGAGACGCGGCATATCCCGCTGAACGCCGAGGCACTGGCCACGCTGAAGGCTTGGAAAGAGCAAACGAGCGGAACGGGCTATGTTTTCCCTGGCGAGAAAGGCAAGCCCATGACTGACGTTAAAACAGCCTGGCTGGAGCTGCTGAAGAACGCCGGCATCGTGGGCTTCCGCTGGCACGATATGCGCCACGACTTCGCGTCACGGCTCGTTATGGCTGGCGTACCGCTGAACACGGTGCGCGATCTGCTGGGGCATACGGATATCAAGATGACGCTGCGCTATGCCCACCTTGCGCCGGATAGCAAGGCGGCGGCGGTTGAGCTGATTTAGCTGAATTTCCCGAAATCCGCCGGCTTTTCCACATCGAGACTACCGCCTTGGGCAAGCGAATCGACGAATAGAAACTCACTGTCTGCCTTCAAGGTATGGAAATGCTCGCGGCATTTTTCGACATCGAATCGCAGGCCGTCTTGCTTGTAAGCAGCAGAGAGCCCGTGCACGCCATCAAAGACATCGTCCTGCCCTAGGAACGATACGTCTCCGCCGTGCTGACCGTTGGGGCGGTACTTCGTAATACCCGAGTAAACCTCGTAAATGAAGCGTTCGGTATCTGACAGAAGCCTTGGCGCGATCAAACCAAGCCTCAACAGACGAATCACTTCATCGTCATGCCAAGCCAACTTAACGATGTGGTTAAGCGTGACCTTCCCATCCTCGTTGTAGGAGTCAACATATTCAGGGGCGTCGAACTCGGTACTTGCCATCAAGCGCATAAGCGCGCGCTCAATGACTTGCGTCATAGACCCTTTATAGATATTCGCGCAGCGCTCAAGCCCAAAGCGCACTGTAGGGCTTATGCGTAGGGATAGCGTCTGACTCCGATTTCTATTCGCTTGGCGAGCCAAGATAAAACTCCTTAGTAGGCACAACGTACAACATAAGGGCTAACCCATTATTGCGTCAATCCATGAATTACGCGTACGACGTGTATTGACACTTTACCGGACTGTCCAATAGGATTGCTTCACCTGGCCAATTTCCTCGCCAGGATGGAGAAGACCATGTCCCAACTCGCAACGCTGCAACCCCTCGCTGTCGGGCCTGAAGAAGCCGCCCGCGCATCTGGCACCACCCGTTCCGCCATCTATGAAGCTATCGCCCGAGGCGAGCTGGTTTCTTTCAAGGCAGGCAAGCGCCGCCTGATCCTGATCGAGGAACTGAAGGCCTGGCTGAACCGTATGGCGAAGGAGAACGCCCGATGAGCGCTGAACTGGAAGCCAAGGCCCGTCGAGTCGCAGCAAAGCACGGCTATTCGGCCATCAAATCCAGCAAGCGCACCCTGTCCGTCGATAACGGCGGCGGGTTCATGCTGGTGGAAACGGCAACAAACCGAATCGACGCTGGCGCACGCTTCGACCTGAGCGCTGCTGAAGTCATCGAGTATTTCATGGAGGACGCGCAATGAGCCTCGACCATCTGCTACGCCCGTTCCAACTGCGCAGGCTGATCGTGGATCTGGAGAACGACACTGTTCTGATTGACGCCGCGACGGACGTTGGCTCGGTGCAAATCGACCTGCACGAACTGCACGCCAATGGCGCGACCGATCTGCTAAGCCAGTGCTTCGATGCTGGCGACAAGAACCTGATCGACCGCTTCGCCTCGGCAACACTGAGGGACTTCCAATGACTATCAGACTGCTGGACGCGGCCGGCCTTGTGCTGGGCCTGCTAACCCTACCGGCATCGGTCACGTTGATTGACTTGGAGTCGCTGAAGAAGCTGGGCGCGGCCCGTGCGGAGGTGGCGAGATGAATAACATCACCAGCATAAAAGCGCACCGGGAGCGCGAAGCAATGAGGGCGATCATCGGTTATGCAGCGGAGCTGGACGCCATCCTTGCCGGTACTGTGCTGCCTGCTATGCGCAACGTAAACCACCCGCTTGCCGGCCGGCTTCACAGCTTGCGCCAGGAAATCAGGTTGCAGGCGATGGTTGTAGGGGGTGCGTTATGAGCCGCATCACCGACCGCCAAGCCTTCGACGTGATCCAGCGCCAGACCGAGATGCTTTCCAATGCCGGCAAAGGGCTGGAAGGGATAGGCCGCTTACTTGGCGCTGACGAGAATGACCACCAGCTGACCGACGACGACCGCGACCGCCTCGCCTATGCCATCGCCGCGCTGGGCTCTATGGTCTACGCCGCTGCAAACGAAGCATGGGGCTACGCCGCGCCAGACCGGGAGCAATGGATATGAGAAGGGAAGTGAAGAAGAAACCCAAAGCGGGGTTGCACCCCCGCCAAGGGCAAAGCACATCGGACACAACCAACGTGAGGACTCAATAATGCCAGCACACTCAGCCAGCGAACAAGACCGGCGTCTTCTAGAAGCACTGAGAATTCATCCAGTAACCACCATCGAAGCGGCCAACGATCTGGATATAGTTCATCCGCCGAGCGTAGTCCGACGCCTGCGTAAACGCGGCTTCGATATCCGTACAGAGTGGACTTATCAGCCGACCGACGCCGGGCGCCCGCCCCATCGCGTAGGCCAGTACGTCCTGATGTCCGAAGTGGCCTAGTGGCCTTCCTGCCGGTGGGGCGCCCTGCCCTGCCGGCCTCTGTATGGATTCTGTATGGCCAAGAAAAAGCCCAAGGTGAGTTGGGGGCCAATGGGCGCGCTATCGCTTCCCAAAGCCCTGATGGCTCAAACAGACTTTCGCGAACTGTCGCCGTCCGCGCTGAAGGTACTGATGGTGCTCGGCTACCAATTCAATGGCCGCAACAACGGTGACCTGGCCGCCACGCATACGATGATGGATGCTTGGGGCGGTATGGCGAAGGCAACGCTTGCTGGCGCTCTGCGGGAGCTACAAGACCGAAACCTCATCGTGCGCACCAGGCAGCACAACCGCAGCCGTGACGGGGCCAAGCCGACGCTGTATGCCTTCACCTGGGAACCGATTGATGAATGCAGCGGAAAGGATCTGGAGGTGCCTCCGTCAACCGTTCCGAGTCGGAAGCTGGCGGTATGAATTCGATTTATTCTAGTCCAGAATTTGAACTCACCTAGTTCAAAAATTGAACCGCTCTTTTCCTGTTCCGTCCGGTTGTTTTTCCACTACGCATTAGTGGTTCAAAAAATGAACTGTAATCGGCCTTTTTCGGGGTTTTGTAGGTTCAAAAATTGAACACCCTTATACATATACCACCCACTACATGGAATTTAGGCCGGTGCTTGAGCTGCTGGCATTGAGTTCCGGCCGACCCGGTAGCCTCCGAGCGTGGCAAGAACGCCAGTCTGGAGTAATTCCGCCACGCTGGAACAAGTCCCGATTCTCGGACAGGGCGTCAGCTACAACACACTGTGTCAGTTCTGACACTTCGAGACAGACCATACGATCCGAGTCGGACCAAAACCCAACAGAAACCGGCTGGGTTTTTCTGGGTTTCGCCTAGGTAGTGCTTTGCCCGGTGCACGTCTGGTGCAAACACGGTTGTTTAACGTTGGCTCAACGTTAGCGCAACGACCGTTCAACGTCCGCTCAACACCTGTTGCGATAACCGTTCGTCGGATTCCATACCCTGCCACTCGTACCCTCAAACAAGACCAAACCAGACAGGACAAAGCCCCCTTCTACTGCACTGTAACCCACTGTTTTGACTGGTAATAATGCCCTATGGTGGCATCTGATAAACCACCAAAACAGGTATCACTGCATGAAGATTTCCGCCCTACGCGAGCAGCGCTCCGCCAAGGTCGCCGCCATGAAAACCCTGGTAGACACTGCCGCCGATGCTGGCCGGGATCTGTCTGCCGACGAAACCAAATCCTTTGAATCCATGAAGGCCGAAGAACGCGCCCTGGCTGGCCAGATCGAGCGTGCCGAGTACCTGGGCGAAGTCGAACGCCGCGCCGCTGGCACTCCGGTATCGGGCGCACCGTCTGCCGACTTTGATCGCTTGGCCGGTTCCGTGAGCGTGACCAAGGTCATCCGCGCTCAGATGGAAGGCCGCAGCCTGGACGGTGCCGAGCTGGAATATGCCCGCGAAGCTGAACACCGCAGCGGCCGCAAAGCCGAGGGCGCTTTCGTACCGTTCGCCTCGCTGGAGAAGCGCGCCAACACCACCGCGACCGCTCCCGAACTGGTAGGCACTGACCACCGCGCTCAGGACTACATTGGCCCGCTGCGTGAAGCCCTGCTGGCTCGCTCGCTGGGCATCCGCACCCTGACCGGCCTGCGTGGCAACGTGGCAATTCCGAAGTTCGGAAGCGGTCTGGAAACCGGCTGGGTCACTGAAGGTCAGGCAGTGCCAGAAAGCCAGATGAGCTTCGACCAGGTGACGCTGACGCCGAAACACGTTGGTGGCAAAACCGAGATGAGCCGCCAGCTTATCCAGCAGTCCAGCCCGGCTATCGAACAGCTTGTTCGTGAAGACCTGGCAGCCCTGATCGCCCGCCAGATCGACCGCGCCATCATCAACGGTTCCGGTACTGGTGGCGAGCCGCTGGGAATCTTGAACACCGCCGGCATCCAGACCGTTACTGGCCTGCCTGACACCTGGGCCGAAGTGCTGGCGATGCTGCAACTGCTCGATGACGTGGAGATCGCGAACGGTCGCTGGCTGACCACCGCCGCCATCCGCACCGCAATGGCTGCTGCTGAGAAGGTCACTGGATCGGGTAGCGGCTTCCTGTTCGACAACGGCCTGATGGCTGGCCTGGGTCTGGCGACCAGCAAGAGCGTGCCGGCCGATACGCTGATCCTGGGCGACTTCTCGCAAGTCATGCTGGGCGTCTGGAGCGAGGTGGACATTCTGGTGAACCCATACGCCGAGCCAGCCTACAGCCGAGGCGGCATTCAGGTGCGTGCGATGGCCACCGTCGATACCGCTGTACGCCACCCTGAAGGCTTCGTTGTAGCGACTGGAGCCTAAGCAATGGAGCGGCGAGCAAGCAATGGGCTGAAGCCTGACGGACGCAAGCTGACCGGCTATGCCGCTCGGTTCAACGTGGAAACTGACCTGGGCGAGTTCGTCGAGGTCATCCGCCCCGGTGCCTTCACCCGCACGCTTGCCGCCGCATCTGCTGGAAACATTCGGGCGGTCTATGAGCACGATGGCAAATCGCTCCTAGGCCGCTTGGGTTCCGGCACCCTGCGACTAACCCAAGATTCTGAGGGGCTGGCCTTCGAGCTGGACCTTCCCGACACCACCCTAGGCCGCGACCTGGCCGAACTGGTGAAGCGTGGCGACGTTGCCGGCTGTTCGTTTGGCTTCCTTCCGGTGCAAGACGCCTGGAGCGAAGGCGCGAAGCCTGTTCGAGAATTGCGCGATGTTGACCTGTTCGAGGTGACTATCACCGCCAATCCCGCCTATGACGCAACCAGCGTTCAAGTTCGCAGCAAATTGCCGCGTTCGGTACGCCTCGCCCGCCTTTACCTGGAGGCTTGCCAGTGAGATTCCCGCGCCTGTTCAAACGCAGCAGCCCCGAGCCGACCACCCCGGCCTATGACACCTATTACGACCGCATTAGCGGCTTCCCCGGCGTGGCTGGCGTAGACGTGAACACCACGACCGCCGAGAGTGTTTCAACCGTCTATGGGTGCGTGAGCGCAATTTCCGAGACGGTGGGCAGCCTGCCGCTGGACGTGTATCGCCGCACCGAAGAAGGACGCGAGAAGGCCCGCAGCCACCCGCTGTACCGTTTGTTGCACGACACCCCGAACAACTACCAGACCGCGATGGAGTTTCGCGAGCAGATGCAGCGTCACGTCCTGCTGCGTGGCAATGCCTTTGCAGAAATCGTGTGGAACCCGAACGGCTCGGTTAAAGCTCTGCTGCCGATGCACCCCGATAGCGTCACGGTGCTGACCACCCATGACGGAAAGCTGCTGTACGAAACCACCGACCGCCTGGGCCGAGTGCGCCGCCTGCTGGCCGATGAGGTATTGCATTTGCGATATCACAGTGACGACGGAATTCTCGGACGTTCGCCCATTCAGGTAGCCCGCGACACTATCGGCCTTGCCCTGGCCGAGCGTACCCACGGCGCCAAGATGTTCGAGCAAGGCACCAAGCTATCGGGCGTCATCGAGACACCACCTGGCACAACCCGCGAGCAGGCCGGGCAGATCCGCGAGTCCTGGGCTACTGGCCAAGCCGGTGTCGGCAACCACGGCAAGACCGCCGTACTGCCTCAAGGCGCGACGTTCAAGACTGTGAGCATGACGCTGGAGGATGCCGAGTGGATCGCAGCAAGACAGCTATCGGTGGAAGAGGTCTGCCGCCTGTTCCGCGTACCGCCAACGATGGTCGGTGATCTTCGTCACGGCAACTACAGCAACACCGTCGAGCTGTCCCGGATGTTCATCACTCACACCCTGCGCCGCCACCTTGTCATGTGGGAGCAAGCCATCAACCGCGCTTGCATCAACAACCCGACCTTCTTCGTCGAGCACAACGTGGAAGCTTTACTGCGCGGCGATTCACTTGCCCGAGCCAGCTTCTACCAGCGCGGCATCGAGGATGGATGGATGCTCAAGTCTGAGGTCCGCCGCATCGAGAACCTGCCAGCCATCGAGGGGCTGGACGATCAAGTTAACGAGCAGGTTAACGAGGTTAACGCATGAAGAAGCGTCGGACGTTAAGTCTTAACAGCACCGCCTGGAAGAACCTTCGCGCTCAGGTACTGGCAGAGGAACCGCTCTGCCGTATGTGCAAGGCGCGTGGTCTGGTAGTGCCTGCCACTGACGTGGATCACATCGAGGACAGCCGCGAGGACTACTCGGACGACAACAGCCGAGAGAATTTGCAGAGCCTGTGCCATGACTGCCACTCGCTCAAGACAGCAGCGTCGATGGACAAGAGCGTTTACCTGGGCTGCGACGTGAACGGCATCCCGCTTGATCCGGCGCATCCGTGGAACCGCGAAAAATCACCAGCAACCGCAGAAGGGAAGACCGCCCCCTCCCTGCTTTTTTATTGCTAATCGCCATGAAAACGACACCACGCCGCCCCCGCTCAGACAGCGCCAAAGCAGCCGTAGCAGCCGCTCAGGCCGTTGCGCTTGGCCCACTGCCGCCTCCGGCCTTTGTGCGCGTGAGCAAGCAGGCGAAGCCGTTCTGGGATGCCATCGTCACCGCTCGCCCGCGTGATACCTGGACCGATGCTGACCTGATCCTGGCCGGCAACCTTGCCCGCGCCTATGCAGACATCGAGACACTGCAACGGCAGATAGATACCGAGGGTTTCATCCTGGACGGCAAGGCCCATCCGGCGATCGCCATCCTCGAAAACATGAGCCGCCGCGCCCTGGCAACTGGCCGACAGCTCAAGGTCGATACCATCACCACCGTGGGCAAGTCCGAGACGCTACCCAAGGCCGCAGCCCTGGAGCGTGATGCTCGCCACCGGCTAGATGACGACCTGATCCCGACCATGGCGACGATGCAATGACCCGCGCCGCCAAGATCATCCAGTTCATCGAGAAGTATTGCGTCGTGCCGGAAGGTGCGGATGTGGGCAAGCCGATGGTACTGGCTGAGTTTCAAAAACAGTTCATCCGCGACGTGTACGACAACCCAGCCGGAACCCGGCGCGCGATCTTGTCAGTAGCGAGGAAGTGCGGAAAATCCGGTTTGATCGCCGGCCTGATTCTGGCGCACCTGATCGGACCCGAGGCCAAGCAGAACAGCCAGCTAGTGTCCGGTGCGATGAGCCGCGACCAGGCGTCGTTGGTGTTCGCCCTGGCATCGAAGATGGTCATGCAGTCGCCGGCACTGTCGAAGATCGTCCGCATCGTGCCATCGGGTAAGCGCCTGCTGGGACTGCCGCTGAATACCGAGTTTCGTGCCCTGGCCGCTGACGGCAAGACGGCACACGGCCTTTCTCCGGTGCTCGCCATCCTCGACGAGATAGGCCAGATCCGAGGGCCGCAGTCTGACTTCGTGGATGCAATCACCACGTCACAAGGTGCCCACGCTGCGCCGCTGCTGATCGCCATCAGTACCCAAGCGGCAAACGATCAGGATCTGCTTTCGCAGTGGCTGGACGACGCCAAGCAGTCGAAAGATCCGAGGATCGTCTGCCACCTGTACACCGCCCCGAAAGGCTGCGATCTGTTGGATGAGGAAGCGTGGAAAGCGGCCAACCCGGCGCTGGGCCTGTTCCGCTCCGAGGACGATCTACGCGAGCAGATGCAACAGGCCGCCCGTATGCCGAGCATGAGCAACACCGCCCGCAACCTGCTGCTGAATCAGCGTGTGAGTCTCGACAGCCCGTTCGTATCGCCTGACGTGTGGATGGCCTGCGACGCTGAGCCGGAACCCTTCGACGGGCCTGTCTATGCCGGCTTGGACCTGTCCGCCCGAACCGACCTTACCGCGCTTGTGCTGGTCGGCAAGGCCGGGAACGTCTGGCAGGTTCGCCCGTACTTCTGGACGCCTGAACAGGGCTTGTTCGACCGCGCCAAGAAAGACCGCGCCCCGTATGACCAGTGGGCCGCAGAAGGCTATCTGCGAACCACCCCTGGCGCATCGGTTGATTATGAATATGTGGCCGCTGAGATGGCCGAGATCCTGTCTGACGTGGACATCCAAGCCGTGGCGTTCGACCGCTGGCGTATGGACGTTTTCAAGAAGGAGCTGGACCGGCTGGGCCTCGATCTGCCGCTCGTGCCGTTTGGCCAAGGTTTCAAGGATATGTCTCCGGCTTTGGATGCACTGGAAGCCGAGCTGCTGAACGGCCGCATCGCCCACGGCAACCAACCCGTTTTGACCATGTGCGCGAGCAATGCCGTAGCCACCAAAGACCCAGCCGGAAACCGCAAGCTGGACAAGTCACGCCGAACAGGCCGCATCGACGGCCTGCAAGCCCTAGCAATGGCGATGGGGGCCGCACAAGCCGCCGCCGCTCCGTTTGAGATTGATACCGAGGTGTTCTTCGTATGATTACCGTGGCCGAAGCCAAGCAACACCTGCGCGTGATGCACGCCCTGGAAGACGGATTGATCCAGCTTTACCTGGACGCCGCCCTTGGCCATGTTGCTGAGTACCTGGGCGACGATATGCCCGATCCGCTGCCGGAACCTATTCAAGCCGCTGTCCTGCTGCTGACCGGCGACCTGTACATCAACCGGGAACGGCAAACCGACCGCATTCTGTACGAGAGCACTGCATATACGCTGCTGCTGGCTCCGTATCGCACGATGGCGGTGCTGTGATGAATACCGGACGCCGTAGACACCCCGTCGAGATTCAGAAGTACAGCAGCACGCAAAATCCGCAGACCGGGGAAATGGTTCAGGGCTGGGCAACGATCGGCACCGAATGGGCGAGCATTGAGGGCGTGAACGGGCGCGAGTTCCTGGCCGCTGCTGCCGAGCAATCGACCACCACCACGCGAGTGACCATCGCCTATCGCGACGACCTGACCACGACGCACCGCTTCGCCTACCACGGCAAAAAATATGACATTGAGGCGCTGCTGCCGAACAACAACATGACCGAGCTGGTTTGTATGTGCCAAGTCGGTTTGATCTAGGTTTAACCGTAGCCTGGACGGCCTTCGGGATAACCAGGACGAGGATAAGACGGGAAGTGCCTCGCTCGATTAAAACCCCGTCATGCTGTGCGGCCAGCCCTCCTTATGCAGAAACATTAGGCCGGTGACAGCTAACCGGACCCCGCGTTAGGGGACCACTACTGGCCAGAGTGAGTCTGGACCAGGCCCGACCAGAGTGAGTCTGGATCGGGGGAACGCCCGTCATGCTTTGCGCTGGCGGGCTTTTCCTACCAGTCAGTTAAGATTGTCAGCGTCACCCGTGGATGGTCTCGATCTAGGTAGACCGATTTGACTGAGGCAGAAATGATCCTGCCACCTTCATCGATTTTTCGGCTGAAAAACTCTGCGCGATCACGCTTGATGTAGCCGATGTGTACTTCGGACTTAAGGAAAAGCGTAAACCAAGCCCTGGCGGAGACATAAACAGCGATAGCGTTTTTGTCGTATGAGTTGGTCGGCTCAGGCACCAGCTTTACAGTCATGCCTTTCTTCACTGCTAGCCGAATACGGCCAGCACGCCCCTCGAAGCCAGTTCCGGCAACAATTGCGCTGTATTCCATCTGATCATTCCATTGATGGCTGCACCCACATTGCACCCATGGGCGGGCGTGAGAGTAGGTGAAAAAGGCTGGCGGGTGCGGCGCGTATGGCGTCCCAGGCGAGGTTCGAACTCACAACCTTCCCCTTAGGAGGGGGATGCTCTATCCAATTGAGCTACTGGGACGTGCGGGCGGCAGCATGTTAGCGAGCATTGGCGCGTTTGTCATGCCCGCGCCGCTCTATACGGCTACCTCGCATAACGGCAGGTCGCTACGGGCACGCACCGCCTTGCATTTTGCATGACTGAGATACGAACAATCTTGCAAAGCGCATTGACTACATTCACAACATCTTTTTAAGCATCTGATTATTAAGGTATTTTTTTACAAAAACCATTGGCACGGGAGGTGCTTAATTACCTGAAAATTAAGCGATGGAGACGCCGATGCTACGCCCAGCCCACCTACTCAGCACTGCCGTACTGGCGGCTGTTGCGATTCCGCTGCTTGAAACCGTACCAGAGACGGATCATATGCAGCCTGCATCCAAAGCATCCCAGGCGGCCCCTACAAGGCTCTCCGTGCCAGCGAGCACGATTAGCAGCGGCGCGCAAAGCATGCCTACGCAGGTGAAGCGCTGGGTCTTTTAACGACTTGCATTGCTTCGTGAAAGTTCTACAAGGAGATTAAAAATGTCTATTTATGGATATCTATTTCTTGCGCTCGGCATGTTTTGCGGTGCCATGAGGGCCAGCTCCACCTTTTCGGGGTTCTGGGATACGCTTGTCATGGGCGGCACGGTGGTGTTCGCTGTGCTGTTCACTATTACGCTGCTACTGGGGCGCCGAATCAAGTTCGACCCGGTGCTTCGCTAGCTACGCATCACACCACCGAGATCAGTGCTGGATCACAATAAAGGCTCTTGGCCACCATAGCGCCTTTACTCTTAGAAATGTCGCCGTATAATTGGCGCCATTATGTTGTCCAGCATCTTTTTCGCAGGTCGTGGAACAGCAGGTGCTGTTTGGTGTCAGACCGGTGACTAGAACGGCAATAAGCCACCATCGCCCACCTAACTAACCGGTTTAATATGCGCCCAATGAAGCAGGCAGTTTACTCCAGCCGCACGGCTGACAAATTCGTGGTTCGCCTACCAGACGGAATGCGAGAGCGTATCGCAGAGGTTGCGCGGAACCATCATCGCAGTATGAATTCCGAGATTATTGCCCGCCTGGAGCAAAGCCTTCTTCAGGAAGGTGCGCTTGATGACGATTCCGCAATGCGGCTAGACAGCCCTGAACTGACACTGCATGAGCGCGAACTGCTGCAGCGTTTTCGCCAGTTGGCCCATCGTCAGCAAAACGCACTGATTGCACTTATCGCGCAGGATGCCGAAGCCGCAAAAGAAGAAGACTGATCGCCTCGGTGTTGGCGATTAGCGCAAACTGCCCTGACAGCTCTCAGAGCAAGTGCATTTGGTGAGCTTGCGTCACTAGCCACCGTGGCGACATGCTGGATCTATCCGTAACATGAAACGAACGATGCCTGCACCTTAATTAGCGCAGGCATCTTTTTTTGCCCCATACTGCACGTCAGCTTAAGCGCTAGCCCACAAAGCTAAGCAGAACCCCCGCAGCAACAGCCGAGCCAATAACGCCTGCCACGTTGGGCCCCATGGCGTGCATAAGCAGGAAGTTTTGCGGATTCGCCTCCAGCCCGATTTTGTTCGACACTCTCGCCGCCATCGGCACTGCCGACACACCGGCCGATCCGATCAGCGGGTTGATCTTGTTTGTGCTGAACATGTTCATGAACTTCGCCATCAGTACGCCCGCCGCCGTACCGCCACAGAAGGCAACCATGCCAAGCAGCAGGATCCCAAGGGTCTTCATCTGCAGGAAGGCTTCGGAGGACAGTTTGGAGCCGACAGTCAGTCCCAAGGCGATGGTCACGATGTTGATGAGCGCGTTACGTGAGGTGTCGGCCAGACGATCCACGACGCCGCACTCCCGCAACAGGTTACCAAAGGCGAACATGCCTACCAGCGGTGCAGCATCCGGCAGTAGCAAACCTACCATCAAAGCAAGCATGAGCGGAAAGACGATCTTTTCTGCCTGACCGACATGGCGCAGTTGCGTCATCACAATGGCGCGCTCTTCCTTGGTCGTCAGTGCCCGCATGATCGGAGGCTGAATCAACGGAACCAGCGCCATGTAAGAATAAGCCGCGACAGCAATCGGCCCCAACAGATGCGGCGCGAGCTTTGCCGTAACGAAGATCGAGGTGGGACCGTCCGCGCCTCCGATAATCGCAATCGACGCAGCCTCACGCAGGGTGAACTCCATTCCTGGAATGCCCATTGCCGCCAGAGACAATGCGCCAAGCAAGGTGGCAAAAATACCGAACTGCGCCGCCGCGCCGAGCAGCAGCGTCTTTGGGTTAGCTAGCATTGGCCCGAAGTCGGTCATCGCACCGACACCCATGAAGATCAACAGCGGGAACACGCTGGTCGGCAGTCCGACTTCGTAGAACAGATGGAGGATGCCGGCGCCCTCAGCCATGTTGGCAACGGGAATGTTAGCCAGCAGGCCACCAAACCCGATCGGGATCAGCAGCAAGGGTTCGAACCCCTTGCGAATCGCCAGATAGATCAACCCCAGGCAAACCACGATCATCAGCAGCTGACCAGGTTCAATGTGATAGAGACCGGTGCTGTGCCACAGCTTGAGCAACTTATCCATGCAGCGCTCCTTATGCGATCGTCAGCAGGCTATCGCCCACCGACACCGCGTCGCCGACCTTGACGTTCACACCTGAAACGGTGCCGGCTTTGAATGCACGGATTTCAGTCTCCATCTTCATGGCTTCGAGGATGATCACCAGATCCCCTTCCTGAACCAACTGACCGGGCTGCACGAGCACTTTAAAGATGTTGCCGGCTAGCGGAGCCGGTTGAGGCTCGCCTGCACCCGCGGCTGGCACAGAAGCGGTTGTCGGCAGGACACCCGAACCCACGTCAACAGACTTGAGCCCCTCGATATCACCACCTTCATTGACCTGAACAACGAAGGTCTTGCCGTTGACTTCCACGGTGTAGACCTCGGGTACGCTCAACTCACGCGCCGCCTGTTCCTTGCCGGTCGGCATCGGCTCGAAAGCAGAGGCGTTGCCCCGGTTTTCAAGAAACTTGAGGCCTATCTGAGGAAACAATGCATAAGTGAGGACGTCATCAATCTCGTTCGAAGCAAGCTTGATGCCTTTCTCCTGGGCCAGTCCTTTCAGCTCCGCCGTCAGCTTTTCCATTTCCGGCTGTAGAAGATCAGCAGGGCGGCAGGTGATCACGTCAGCACCATCAAGAACGCGCTGCTGCAGTTCAGCATTGAAAGGGGCCGGTGCGGCGCCGTATTCACCTTTGAGGATGCCAGCGGTTTCCTTGGTGATGGACTTGAAACGCTCACCGGTGAGCACGTTGATGACTGCCTGGGTGCCGACGATCTGAGAAGTCGGCGTTACCAACGGAATGAACCCGAGATCCTCCCGGACACGGGGAATCTCAGCGAGCACCTCATCGAACTTGTCGAGCGCACCCTGCTCCTTCAACTGACCTTCCATGTTAGTCAGCATGCCACCCGGCACCTGAGCTACGAGAATGCGCGAATCGACCCCCCTGAGCGTGCCTTCGAATTTTGCATACTTCTTGCGCACCTCCCGGAAGTACGCGGCGATCTCCTCCAGCAGCAATAGATCGAGCCCAGTGTCACGCTCCGTGCCCTGGAAAATTGCCACTACTGACTCGGTCGGGGAATGACCATAGGTCATAGAAAGCGAAGAAATAGCGGTATCGACGTTGTCGATACCCGCCTCGACAGCCTTGAGAATGGCTGCCGTAGACAGGCCCGCCGTGGCGTGACACTGCATGTGGATCGGAATGGACAGGCTTGCCTTCAACCGCGAAACCAGCTCATAAGCCATATACGGCGTGAGGATGCCCGCCATGTCCTTGATTGCCACCGAGTCGGCGCCCATATCCTCGATCTGCTTGGCCAGGTCGACCCACATCTCCAGGGTATGCACCGGGCTGGTGGTGTAGGAAATGGTGCCTTGAGCATGCTTGTCCTGCAGCTTGACCGCACGCAGAGCGGTTTCCAAATTGCGCGGATCGTTCATTGCATCGAATACGCGAAACACATCGACGCCATTAACCGCCGCACGCTCGACAAACTTTTCAACCACATCATCGGCGTAATGCCGATAGCCCAGCAGGTTCTGGCCGCGCAGCAGCATTTGCTGCCGGGTGTTGGGCATGGCTTTCTTCAACTCGCGGATGCGCTCCCATGGATCCTCGCCAAGATAACGAATACAGGCATCGAAGGTTGCTCCTCCCCAGGACTCGACGGACCAGAAGCCAACCTGATCGAGCTTGCCAGCAATCGGCAGCATGTCTTCAAGGCGAACACGAGTGGCCAGAATGGATTGATGCGCATCACGAAGCACCACATCGGTAATGCCGAGCGGCTGTTTGACAGATGTCATGAAGGGAACTCCCTGTTCTGAATCAACCACGACGAGCGCGGTGCTGATGGATAGCGGTCTGGATTGCCGTAAGGAGATCGGCATCCACTTCAGCCACAGCGGGCTTGCTGGAAGCCAACTGAGCGGTGGGCACACTGTCGAAGCGGCCGATCACAACAGACATCAGGCGAATGCAGACAATCAACAAAACGAGAAAGACAAAGACGGAACCTAAGCCGAACAGCATAAGTTCGACGCCTTCTAGGAGGAGCTCGCTGGGGGTCATCGGGATTCCCTTTCTATCAGCGGCTCGAGCCGCCTGTTATTCGCTTCGAGTTAGAGCGTTCGCTAGTGCGAAACCTCAGAACAGTAGCCTGAACAACAGGCGCAAGGCAAACGCCAAGTCGACGCAGGCGGAGCGGATCAGAGCAGAAAAATCGTTGCAAGCCCGAGAAATATGAAGAAACCGCCGCTGTCGGTTACGGCAGTAATCATGACGCTGGCACCCAGCGCCGGGTCTCGACCCATACGAGCCAAAGTCACCGGGATCAGCACGCCCATCAACGCCGCGAGTAACAGATTGAGGGTCATAGCTGCGGTCATCACGACGCCCAACGACCAGCTACCGTATAGCCAGTAGACCACGACGCCAATAACGCCACCCCATATCAAGCCATTCAGCATCCCAACGCCAGCTTCCTTGCGTAGCAAGCGAGCGCTGTTACCGGTTCCCATCTGATCCAGCGCCATGGCTCGAACAATCATGGTGATAGTCTGATTGCCTGAATTGCCGCCGATGCCAGCGACTATCGGCATCAGCGCAGCCAATGCAACCAGCTTCTCAATCGACCCATCGAACAGACCGATAACACGCGACGCAATAAACGCCGTGATCAGATTGACTGCGAGCCAGGCCCAACGGTTGCGCAGCGACTTCCATACTGAGGCGAAGATATCTTCTTCCTCGCGCAGACCCGCCATGTTGAGCACTTCGCTTTCGCTTTCCTCACGGATCAGGTCGACCATCTCGTCAATGGTCAGGCGGCCGATGAGCTTGCCGCTCTTGTCCACAACCGGCGTCGAAACCAGGTCGTAGCGCTCGAACGCCTGGGCCGCCTCGTACGCATCCTCGTCCGGATGGAATGTCACCGGATCACTGGCCATCACCTCGGCCACATGCCGCTCCGGGTCATTGACCAGCAATCGCTTGATCGGCAGAACCCCCTTGAGCACGCCGTCGTAATCGACAACGAACAACTTGTCGGTATGGCCAGGCAGTTCTTTCAGCCGCCGCAGGTACCGCAGCACGACTTCGAGACTCACGTCCTCGCGGATCGTGACCATCTCAAAGTCCATCAGTGCGCCAACCTGATCCTCTTCGTAGGAAAGCGCCGATCGGACACGCTCACGCTGTTGCGCATCGAGCGTTTCCATCAGTTCGTGAACAACGTCTCGCGGCAATTCGGCTGCCAGGTCAGCCAGCTCATCGGCATCCATTTCTTTGGCGGCAGCCAGGAGCTCATGATCGTCCATGTCGGCGATCAGCGTCTCACGGACCGCATCGGACACCTCGAGCAGAATGTCACCGTCCCGATCGGACTTGACCAGTTGCCAGACTGTCAGGCGATCGTCGAGCGGCAGGGCTTCGAGGATGTGGGCGATGTCCGCCGGGTGCAGGGCCTCCAGCTTACGTTGGAGTTCAACGAGATTCTGGCGATGGACCAGGTTGTCTACAAGATCCTGGTGCTGCCCTTCCTGGCTCTGGCGATGCGCCAGATCCTCGACGATTCTGTGGCGATGGAGCAGCTCGACGACTTGCGCCAGACGATCCTGGAGACTTTCCTGCGGCTTTTTTGCTTCTACTTCAGTCATGGCGCACTCCACCCCCAGCGGTCGGAGCGCGCCAGGGGATCAATCATTCAAAACGTGATTGGCAAGCGAAGGTTTTATACGACTACTGGGCAAATCCATGAGCGGGATCCAGGAGCCCGAAGGGCGGACCGCGTAATAATACCACCGCAACCACCATGCACGACCGCGAAATACAGGCAATACAATCGCTTGCGGGTAGCCAAAGAGGGATCCCACGCTATCAATGTGGACGCATTCACGTTGCGAGAAGGCACCGCTGCGAACCAAGAAGTATTTGGCTAGGCTGATTCGCCCCATCGTCAAGGAGGACGACCATGAACAAACTGATCGCTGCAAGCTGCTGCGCCCTGCTCCTCTCGGCCGCCCCGACATTCGCCGCGAGCATCTATCGCTGCAGCGATGCAGCAGGCAACCTCACTTTTACCAGACAAGGGTGTCCGATCGATCAGACCGCACGACTTCAGGAAGCGGTGAACGCGACACCCAGCTCCGGAAAAGCCGTACCTCTGGCCAAATCGTCAAAACGTAAGACGCCAAAGCGGCAGCCTGCCCGGAGCCTTACCGTTGTAGGCGCACAGGATGATGGATGCGGAAACCGAATAACCGGGAGCGCGAGGCGGGATGCCCTGATTAAACAGCAGGTCCGCCCAGGCATGACCCGTGACGACATCGAAAGCACATTCGGCAAGCCGGACACGGTCACCAGCCGCAATGGCCGAGCACAGTACCGCTACAGCAACGATAAGGGCAGGACGCGGACCATCAGCTTCGACGAGCA
>NZ_AGSX01000198.1 GCF_000235745.1 Stutzerimonas stutzeri SDM-LAC
CTCACGCAGGAGACGTCCGCTTGGCCAGAGCACTTCGATCAGAAAATTCAGATAGGGTTCGCGAACGGGCTTGGTTGAAGACACCCGAATGACGCTTTTGCCGCCCGGGCGCAAAACCGGAGTAAAGGTCAGATCCGTCAGGAAGTATTGGCGATCGACACCTGCACGATTGAAATCTTCAGCGGATGCCAGAACCGGCACAACCTCGCCGGGCGCTAGCGTTTTCGCATCCAGCAGCTCGATTTCAGCCACCAGCGGTTGATTCAGCGCAGACTTCAGCGTGACCTCGCCCAATCCCAACGCATAAGCCATTTCGGAAGTCAGCGCGGTAGCAGCCGCGATTGCCAGCACCAGATTGCGAACCCGAACCATTGTGTAAATCCTTGTTTTTTAACTTTTCTCGGATCTTCGAGAGGGTCTTATAGTCGCTGCCTGCGCCCACCAAGTGGCGGCCCCCCGTCAGCGATAAGCCTAAACAGCGTGTTAGCTAGACTGATTCTTCGAACTTTCAGCAAGTATCTTTTACAGATAGTGTTTTATCAACAACTCACCAGACTAGGCGGCGTTGCCCGCTGCGCCTTTTCGCGTGTTATCAGACCCAATCCACAAATTGGCTTGGCAAGCCTCATGCAAGTCGCAGAATTAAACACCGACACGGCGCAACCGATACCACTTCCTTTGCATGCCGCCCGGCGACTCACTGTAGCGGAAAGCAACCTATCCCCATAACGCCTGAGAATTAAGCCGACGAAACGGGCAGCCTACTCCGCCATCGCATAAAAAAAGCGCCGCGGAATTCCGAGGCGCTTCTAATCCGACTCCTTCGAGACCTAGCGCTCGAGGAGAATGCGCAGCATGCGACGCAAAGGTTCTGCTGCGCCCCAGAGCAACTGATCGCCGACAGTGAATGCGCCGAGGTAATGCGATCCCATGTTCAGTTTGCGCAGGCGGCCGACCGGAACACTCAGAGTGCCGGTAACCGAGGTCGGACTCAGCTCCTGCATGCTCGCATCACGATGGTTCGGAACGAGCTTCACCCAAGGATTGTGCTGACTGATCATGCCTTCGATATCCGAAATGGGCACATCCTTGTTCAGCTTGATGGTCAGTGCCTGGCTGTGGCAACGCATCGCGCCGACACGCACGCAAATACCGTCCACCGGAATCGGGCTCTTGAAGCGACCCAGAATCTTGTTGGTCTCCGCTTGAGCCTTCCATTCTTCGCGGCTCTGGCCGTTAGGCAGTTCCTTGTCGATGTAAGGAATCAGGCTGCCGGCCAGTGGAACACCGAAGTTATCGACCGGGAAGGTCTCGGAGCGCTGGCACTCTGCGACCTTGCGATCGATTTCCAGGATAGCGCTGGCCGGGTCGGCGAGTTCATCGGCAACCGATGCGTTGATGCTGCCCATCTGCTTGATCAGCTCGCGCATGTTCTGCGCGCCGGCACCGGAGGCGGCCTGATAGGTCATCGCACTCATCCAGTCAACCAGGCCATGCTCGAACAGACCGCCGAGGCCCATCAGCATCAGGCTGACGGTGCAGTTGCCGCCGATATAATTGAGGGTGCCCGCGTCCAGTTGATGGTCGATCACCTTGCGGTTGACGGGGTCGAGCACGATCACAGCATCGTCATGCATGCGCAGCGTTGAGGCCGCGTCGATCCAGTACCCTTTCCAGCCTGCTTCGCGCAGCTTGGGGAAAACTTCGCTGGTGTAGTCACCACCCTGGCAGGTGAGAATCACATCGAGCGACTTCAGCTCGTCGATGCTGTAGGCGTCCTTGAGCGGCGCGGTATCCTTGCCAATCGAAGGGCCCTGACCACCAACGTTGGAAGTAGTAAAGAACACAGGCTCGATCAGATCGAAATCCCGCTCCTCCAGCATCCGCTGCATGAGCACGGAACCAACCATACCGCGCCAACCGATCAGACCTACATGTTTCATCGCAACTACACCTATATATATGAGGCCTCAATTGACAGGCCGTCGATAAGTTAAAACAACGCTTTCGGGTTCGAAAGCGCGGGCATTGCTCGCTCGGGTTGAACAGCACGCCTCGCACTACTCGGCGTTTCCGCCTAGCCGTCGCCCACAAGCTTTATCAACGGCCGGTGCAAATGGGACCTGAGAGGTTACAACTTCGCGAGCGCCGCGACTACCGCATCACCCATCTCCTGAGTCGTCGCCTTCGCACAACCCTCAGACCAGATATCACCTGTACGCAAGCCCTGATCAAGCACGTCGCTAACCGCCTGCTCGATAGCATCCGCCGCAGCGACATGATTGAAGCTGTAACGAAGCATCATCGACACCGAGAGAATCGTCGCCAGCGGATTGGCGATGCCCTTGCCGGCGATGTCCGGCGCCGAACCGTGACAGGGTTCGAACATACCTTTGTTATTCGAGTCGAGAGAGGCGGACGGCAGCATGCCGATCGAACCGGTCAACATGGAAGCCTCATCCGACAGGATGTCGCCAAACATGTTGTCGGTAACGATCACATCGAACTGCTTCGGCGCGCGCACCAGTTGCATCGCTGCGTTATCGACATACATATGGCTGAGTTCGACGTCCGGATAGTCCTTGCCGACCTCCTCCACCAGTGCGCGCCACAGCTGACTGGATGCCAATACGTTGGCCTTGTCCACCGAGCAGAGCTTCTTGTTGCGCACACGAGCCATGTCGAAACCGACCCTGGCGATGCGGCGAATTTCGCTTTCACTGTAGGGCAGCGTGTCGTACGCCATCCGCTCACCGTTCTCCAGCACCTTGCTTTCGCGTGGCTGACCGAAATAGATGCCACCTGTCAGCTCACGGACAATCAGGATATCCAGACCGGCGACAATTTCCGGTTTCAGACTGGACGCTTCCGCAAGCTGGGGGTACAGCAATGCCGGACGCAGATTGCCGAAGAGGCCCAGCTGCGAGCGAATTTTCAACAAGCCACGCTCAGGGCGGATGGCAGGATCGATAGCGTCCCACTTCGGCCCGCCGACCGCCCCCAACAGGATTGCATCGGCGGCACGAGCACGCTCGAGCGTCTCGTCAGCCAGTGGCACGCCATACTTGTCGACGGCCGCACCGCCCAATTCGTCGTAGCTCAGCTCCAAGTTGAGCTGAAACTTATCGTTAGCCAGCTTTAGCACCTTGACCGCTTCGGCCATGATCTCCGGGCCGATGCCGTCGCCGGGAAGAACCAAAATCTGTTTGGACATTTATAGATTTCCTTCAACTGAAAGCCGCGAGCAAACCCACCCCGCTCGCAGCTTCTTCTTATTTATTTGATGGCGCCTTTATTTGATGGCGCCGAACAACCAGGGCTGACTGTTTTGATGGCGTGCTTCGAACGTCTTGATCGCCTCGGCGTCCTGCAGGGTCAGGCCGATGTCATCCAGGCCATTGAGCAAACAGTGCTTGCGGAACGCATCGACCTCGAAGCCGTACTGTTTGCCGTCTGGACGGGTAACGGTCTGCGCTGCCAGATCGATGGTGAGCTGATAACCCTCGCTCACCTCAGCCTGCTCGAACAGTTCGTCAACCTCTTCTTCCTTCAGCACGATTGGCAGCAGCCCATTCTTGAAGCTGTTGTTATAGAAGATATCGGCAAAACTCGGCGCGATGATCGTACGAAAGCCGTACTCCTCAAGGGCCCAAGGCGCGTGCTCACGAGAGGAACCACAACCGAAGTTCTCGCGGGCAAGCAGCACGCTGGCACCCTGGTAGCGCGGGAAATTCAACACAAATTCTTGGTTCACTGGACGGTTCGAGCAGTCCTGGTTGGGCTGCCCGACGTCCAGATAACGCCATTCGTCGAACAGGTTCTGACCAAAGCCGGTGCGCTTGATCGACTTGAGAAACTGCTTCGGAATGATTTGATCGGTATCGACGTTGGCGCGATCGAGCGGCGCGACGAGACCGGTGTGCTGGGTGAATGCTTTCATGTCGGTCTCCTCAGGCCTGGATCAATTCACGTACGTCGATGAAACGGCCAGTTACGGCAGCGGCGGCAGCCATCGCTGGGCTCACCAGATGCGTTCTGCCACCAGCTCCCTGGCGGCCTTCGAAGTTGCGGTTGGACGTGGATGCGCAATGCTCGCCACTGCCCAGCTTGTCCGGATTCATCGCCAGGCACATGGAGCAACCCGGCTCGCGCCATTCGAAACCGGCGTCGAGGAATATCTTGTCCAGCCCTTCCGCCTCCGCCTGCTGTTTTACCAGCCCCGATCCCGGTACGACCATCGCCTGTTTGACTGTTGCGGCGACCTTGCGCCCCTTGGCCACCTCGGCGGCAGCGCGTAGATCTTCAATGCGCGAATTGGTGCAGGAGCCGATGAAAACGCGATCGAGCTGAATGTCGGTGATCGGCTGATTGGCGCTCAGCCCCATGTACTTCAGCGCACGGGTAATGGAGTCGCGCTTGACCGGGTCGACCTCAGCGGCCGGATCCGGCACGCTCTGATCGACTGCTAGAACCATTTCGGGAGAGGTGCCCCAGCTCACTTGTGGCTTGATCTCTTCGGCCTTCAATTCGACAACGGTATCGAACACCGCATCTTCGTCGGAAACCAGGCCCTTCCAAACCGCCACCGCACGCTCCCAGTCGGCCCCCTTGGGTGCATAGGGGCGGCCCTCGACATAGGCGATGGTCTTCTCGTCGGCCGCCACCATACCCACGCGCGCACCGGCCTCGATGGACATGTTGCAGATGGTCATGCGGCCTTCCATGGAAAGGTCGCGAATCGCGCTGCCGGCGAACTCCAGCGCATGGCCGTTACCGCCAGCCGTGCCGATCCTGCCGATCACAGCCAGCACGATGTCCTTGGCGGTCACACCGAAGGGCAGCTTGCCTTCAACACGCACCTGCATGTTCTTCATCTTCTTCGCGACCAGGCACTGCGTGGCGAGTACGTGCTCAACCTCGGAGGTACCGATGCCGTGCGCCAGTGCGGCGAATGCGCCGTGAGTCGAGGTATGTGAATCTCCGCAGACTACGGTCATGCCCGGCAAGGTCGCGCCCTGCTCCGGTCCGATGACGTGAACGATGCCCTGACGCACATCGTTCATCTTGAATTCGACAATGCCGAAGTCATCGCAATTCTCGTCCAGCGTCTGCACCTGGATGCGGGAAACCTCGTCGGCAATGGCCTCCAGCCCACCCTGGCGCTCAGCCTTGGTCGTCGGCACGTTGTGATCTGGCGTGGCGATGTTGGCATCGATGCGCCATGGCTTGCGCCCTGCCAGGCGAAGCCCCTCGAACGCTTGGGGCGAGGTCACTTCATGCAGGATATGCCGGTCGATATAGATCAGTGACGAGCCATCATCACGGCGCTTGACCTCGTGCATTTCCCAGAGCTTGTCGTAGAGCGTTTTGCCAGCCATCGGACTTTCCTCATCAGTGCGTTGGGCAATAGCCCTTGTGCTTATGAGGTCATGCTATGGACTTGACTGCGATTACTCAAATTCATATTTTTCATCCAATGCATTCCATTGTGGAATACTCGCGCGATTTATTTCTGACTACCGGAACCCGCTCATGGACCTCGCCAACCTCAACGCCTTTATCGCGGTCGCTGAGATGGGCAGCTTCTCCCTAGCCGCTGAGCGCCTCCACCTGACTCAACCGGCCGTGAGCAAACGCCTGGCTTCACTGGAATCACAGCTGAATGTGAGATTGTTCGATCGACTAGGCCGCGAGATTGGCCTGACCGAAGCCGGCAGAGCGCTGCTTCCTCGCGCCTATCAGATCCTTAATGTGCTGGACGACACCCGTCGCGCGCTGACCAACCTCAACGGCGACGTCAGCGGACAGCTGACCCTGGCAACCAGTCACCACATCGGGCTGCATCGCCTGCCGCCATTATTGAGGAGCTTTACCCGTGCCTATCCGGACGTAAATCTGGATATCCGCTTCCTCGACTCAGAGGTCGCTTACGACGAAGTTCTACACGGGCGTGCCGAGCTTGCAGTGATCACCCTGGCCCCGCAAACCGCAACGTCCATTCGTGCGGTCAAGGTATGGGACGATCCGCTGGATTTCGTGGTGGCTCCCGAGCATCCCCTGGCGCACAAACGCGGAATAACCCTGGCCGACGTCGCCGGCTACCCGGCTGTGTTCCCTGGCGGCAACACCTTCACCCATCATATTGCCCAGCGGTTGTTCGAGCGCGAGGGTCTGACGCCCAATATCACCATGAGCACCAACTACATGGAGACGATCAAGATGATGGTTTCTATCGGGATCGCCTGGAGCGTGCTTCCGCGCACCATGCTTGATGATCAGGTGGTGCGCTTGCCACTTCCCGGAGACCAACTGGCGAGGCAGCTCGGCTACATCACGCATACCGAGCGCACCCTGTCGAACGCAGCCAAGGTGTTCATGTCGCTACTGGACGCCGGTTAAGCGACTTGCACTTTGCGATCAGCTGCGGATAAGTTCGCCGCACAACTACAAAAATCAAAGAGAGCCATGAGCATCGTCTGCCATCAACACCTTCAGCTGACCCAGCCCACCGAGGCCGCTCATGTTGCCGCATGACGCCAAGCCGGAGCCCGCACCAAGCGCAGCGCTTCCCAAACCATGGCAAGACGTTGCTCGCCTGTTATCCGTGCTAGATGGGGCGGGGCTTGGCCTGTGGTCCTGGGATGTTCAACGGGGCACCATGCACTGGTCGCTCGGCACGTGGAAATTGTTCGGGCTGAGCAGTCCGCTCGCCGAGCTTTCCCCAGATCAGTATTTGAATCTCGTCGTCGCGGAGGACCGTCCGCACATTGACGCCGCCGCATCCTCGGTGCTCGCCGGAACCGAAACGCGCTTCAGTGTTCGTCATCGGGTCTACTGGCCAGACGCGCGCGTACGGTGGCTGGAGATCGATGGCCAACGGCAGGTCAATGACGATGGCGCTACGATTCTAGTTGGCGTCATTCGCGACATCACCGACCAGCACACCCAGGCGCAGGCGCTGGAAGACAGCCAGGAGCGCCTTGAGTTGGCACTGGCCTCCGCAGAGCTCGGCAATTGGGAATGGCACATTCCAAGCGACCGGCTCTATGCCTCCTCCAGGGCCTCCGAGTTGCAAGGTCTGATAGATGGCCCATTCGACGGGTCGTTTCGTGAGTTTTTCCGCAGTGTCGCGGCGAACGACCGCAAAACCATGCGCTCGGCATACAGCGATCTCCTCGCCGGGCGCCGGCAAACCTATCAGGCGACTTATCATGCCATCCATCCAGACGGCACGATTCGACACCTTGAAAGCACCGCTAAACTCTACCGAGACGAGCATGACGCGCCCTTGCGCATGGCGGGGATCATCATCGACGCTACCGAACGGGTCCTGCGCCAGCAACACCTGGCGGCATCGGAAGCGAAATTCTCGGCTTTGTTCCAGGGCAGCCCGGACCCGATCTCCCTGTCCCGCATCCGCGACGGGGTGTTCATGGAGATCAACCCGAGCTTCAGCATCGTGTTTGGCTGGGAAAGTGCCGACATCATCGGGCGCTCTGCGCCTGAAATTGGTATCTGGCGAGACGAGCGGCAGCGAACGTTACTGTACGAGCAATTGATGCGTGATCAGCGGCTGGAGAACGCCGAAGCCCAGTTCCGCACCCGGACAGGACAGATCGTCACCTGTGTCGTTTCCAGCCGATTCATTCGTGTCGACCGTCGGCTGTGCATCGTCACCACTTTTCGCGACATCACCAAACGGCAACAGGCCGAGGCAGCGCTGAAAGCCAGCGAGATCAAGTTCGCCAAAGCGTTTCATTCAAGCCCTGACGCCATCATCATCAGCGAGCGCAGCACTGGACGGTTCATCGAAGTCAACGAAGGCTTCCGCCGCCTCTCCGGCTACCGTCCGGAAGAAGCAATCGGCAGGACCTCTGCCGAGTTGGGCGTCTGGCCGGGCATGCAGCGGCAGGAAATTCTTGAACGGCTTGAACGTGACGGGCGGGTGACCAACTGGGAGATAGTCGGCCAGGATCGTCATGGGCGCCTCAAGCAGATAGAAGTATCGGTAGAACCGATCGAGCTGAACGACACTGACTGTCTGCTGCTATCTGCGCGGGACATCAGCCAGCTCAAGGCAGCCCACGCGCAGATCCATCACCTGGCCTATCACGACCCGCTGACGAACCTGCCCAACCGTACGCTGTTGATGGACCGTCTGACCCAGCAAGCGGCGCTGCACAAACGACACAATCTTCGTGGTGCCTTGTTGTTCCTCGACCTTGACCACTTCAAGCACATCAATGATTCGCTCGGCCATCCCGTCGGGGACGCGGTCCTGAAGATGATCACGGCTCGCCTGGAAGCCAGCATTCGTCAGGAAGATACAGTTGCCCGCCTGGGAGGCGACGAATTCGTTGTGCTGCTGACCGGCTTGACTGGCAAACGCTCCGAAGTGACCCGCCATGTCCGCCAGGTTGCGGAAAAGCTGCGCACCCTTCTCGCCGAACCCATGGTGTTCGAAGGCAACAGGCTGCAGGTGACACCCAGCATCGGCATCGCCCTGATGCCGGATCACGGCGAGACACCTGCCGATCTACTCAAGCGCGCCGACATAGCCCTCTATCGAGCCAAAGACGCTGGGCGCAACGCGATACAGCTTTTCCGCACCACCATGCAACAGGCCGCCAGTGCACGCCTGCAGCTCGAAAGCGAACTGCGCCTGGCCCTGCAGCGCAACGAATTCGAGCTGCATCTCCAACCGCAGGTCGACGCGCGCTCCGCCAAGGTGATCGGCGCCGAGGTCCTGCTGCGCTGGCAGCATCCCGATGGCCAGCGTTCGCCGGCTCAATTCATCGACGTGCTCGAGGAGAGCGGCCTGATCGTCGATGTGGGCAACTGGGTCATCAAGGAGGCCTGTCGTATCGCCGCATCGCTATTGGCCAGCGGATTCGTTCACTCGGACAGTTTCAGCCTCTGCGTGAACATCAGCCCACGCCAGTTTCGCCAGAATGAATTCGTCGAGCGGATTTTCGAAGCGCTCAAGGCTGCCGAGCTCCCGCACACGATGATCAAGCTGGAAATTACCGAAGGCATCGTGATCCAGAACCTCGACGACACCATCGCCAAGATGCGCCGCCTGTGCCGACAGGGTGTGAGCTTCGCCATGGATGACTTCGGCACCGGCTACTCTTCGCTCACCTATCTGAAGCGACTGCCTGTGGATGTCCTCAAGATCGACCAGTCGTTCGTCCGTGATGCGCTGGACGATCCAAACGACGCCGAAATCATTCGCGCCATCGTCGCAATGGCGCGAAGCCTCGGGCTGGAAGTGATCGCTGAAGGTGTCGAACAACAGGCACAGCTTGACCTACTTCAAGCGCAGGGCTGCTACCTGTACCAGGGATACCTGTTCAGCCGCCCTCTTCCGCTGGCGGGCTTCGGAAAACTGCTGGAAGCTCAGTCGGTCAACTGAATGGCTTTTGTCTGAAAAGGAAAACCCCGCCATGCAAACTTCGCAGGCGGGGTTCCCACAAGCTCCCGGCGTATCACACGCGCTGGTTGCCCGATCAGCTCTCCAACGCCAAACGCTCGCCGTTAATCGGGATGCGCTTGGGCTTGGCCTCTTCCGGCACGACACGCTCGAGCTCGATGCTGAGAAGCCCATTGTTCAAAGCCGCGCCCTTCACCTCAATATGGTCAGCAAGGCGGAACGAGAGCTTGAACGCACGCTGGGCAATACCCTGGTGCAAGTAGGTAACGTTTTCGCCACCATTTTCACGCTTGCCGCCGCTCACGGTGAGCACGCCCCGCTCGACTTGCAGATCCAGATCGGCCTCCTGAAACCCGGCGGCTGCTACGATGATCCGATACTGGTCATCACCGTGCTTTTCCACGTTATAGGGTGGGAACGAGCCGTTTGCATCATTGCGCAGCGCAGACTCGAACAGATCATTGAAGCGATCGAAACCAATAGACTGACGAAACAGTGGGGCCATCGAAAAACTAGTCATTTTGCTATCTCCTGACATTCAGCGAGTGGTTCATACAGGACCCGAATTCGGCATCCTGTGATGCCCTAGATAGGTGCCGCTCGCTTGTTTTCAAGACCGTTCGTCGAGGATATTTCATGTCGAAAGTGATGTTGATAACGGGCGCCAGCCGGGGCATTGGCGCGGCCACAGCAAGGCTTGCAGCGGCTGAAGGCTACGCGTTGTGCCTGAACTTTCGACAGCGTCAGGACGCAGCCGACCAGCTACTGAACGAGCTGCGCAGCCAAGGCGCGCGGGCAATTGCCGTCGAGGCAGATGTGGCGGACGAGTCGCATGTCGCCCGCCTGTTCGAAGCTGTCGATGCCGAGTTTGGCAGGCTCGACGTGCTGGTGAATAACGCCGGTATGCTCGAATCTCAGATGCGCCTGGAGAACATGGACAAGGCGCGTTTGGAACGGGTATTCGCGGTGAACGTATTTGGCAGCTTTCTCTGCGCCCGCGAGGCGGTCAAGCGCATGTCGACTCGTCACGGCGGAACCGGCGGCGCCATCATCAACCTCTCATCTATCGCGGCCAAACTCGGCGCACCCAATGAGTACATCGACTATGCAGCCGCCAAAGGCGCGATAGACAGCATGACCCTCGGGCTGGCCAAGGAAGTCGCCACCGAAGGCATTCGGGTCAATGCTGTACGCCCTGGCGTGATCCGTACCGATATTCACGCCAGCGGTGGCGAGCCCGATCGCATCGAGCGCGTGAAGAGCAGCGTGCCCATGGGCCGAGGCGGTGAAGCGAACGAGGTAGCCGAAGCAATCCTTTGGCTGGCGAGCGGCAAGGCCAGCTACACCAACGGCGCCCTGCTGGATGTCAGTGGCGGACGCTGATGGACATTAGACCGCCGCCTTGAAACCCGGCGCGTTCACGTCGAGCCCCAGCAATGCATCGAGCCGCTCGCAATCGTTTTCCTTACGTACCAGAGCGAACATCGTCACGGCTTGCGGATAGCTTCGCGTCAGCAGGGATACCCACTGCTTGAAGCGGCCCGGTGCATAACGCGGAGACATCTTGCGTCGCGCCTGCCTCCAGAAATCAGCCAGGAGCGGTTGCAAAGCATCCCAGCTCATCGGCTCGAGCAGCTCACCGGCTTTTGCCGCCTCGATCTGCCGGGCGAGGTCCGGCCGACAGACCAGCCCGCGTCCGAGCATGATGTTCTCGACGCCACTGACTTCACGGCAACGGCGCCAGTCTTCCACCGACCAGATATCACCATTGGCGAACACCGGCACCTCCACCACATCCTTGACCCTGGCCACCCATTCCCAGTGCGCTGGCGGCTTGTATCCCTCGACCTTGGTCCGCGCGTGGACCACCAGCTGCGCTGCGCTGCCGTCAGCCAGCGCACGGGCGCAATCGAGCGCTCCGTCCTTGCTGTCGAAACCCAGGCGCATCTTGGCGGTGACGGGAATAGCCGGCGGCACCGCCTTACGGACCTCACTGACAATGGAATGCAGAAGTTCTGGCTCATTGAGCAGAATTGCGCCGCCTCGGGACTTGTTGACCGTCTTGGCCGGGCAGCCGAAGTTGAGGTCGATGGCCGGTGCGCCAAGGCTGCAAGCGAAGGCAGCATTATCAGCCAAACAAAGAGGATCGGAGCCCAGCAACTGCACACGCAACGGTGTTCCCGCGCGGGTCACGGCTCCACGCCGAAGCTCAGGCGCAAGCCTGTGAAAGCTGGACGCCGGTAGCAGTCGATCCGAAACCCGAATGAACTCGGTCACGCACCAGTCGACGCCGCCAACACCAGTGAGAACGTCGCGCAGGATGTCATCAACGAGCCCTTCCATAGGCGCCAAGGCGATCTGCATCAGAAACGACCAACTGCAAAAAAGTCGCATTGTACGGATGTCAGCCCCGGTTAGGCATCTTCACCTTGCGCCGCCAGGCTGAAGCATGAACAAACAGAACGCTATAACCCAACCGTGAGGAATCAGAGCCCGAGCCTCGCAGCGCTGGCTTTGTAATGTTCGGCCTGCTGCGTGTCTCGTGTGAGGCCATGGCCACCAGCCATGTACAGCTGAGCCAATCGGGCTGCAGCTAAGGGGTGCCCGGCCTCGACGGCGAGTTTCCACCAGTGCGCAGCTTTGGCACCGTCGGGGCCGTGAGTCGCATCTTCGCCCAGGCTGATTACACCCATTTGGTATGCAGCCTTGGCATCGCCTTTCTCGGCAGCCAGGCGCAGTAAACGTATCCCCTCTTGCCTTGCGCCATATCCCTGACCTCGAAACAGCAGAATGTGGCCATAAAAGCTCTGCGCTCTCGGGTCACCAATGGCAGCCATGCGCGAAAACTGGCCCTCCATCCAGCGCCATATCTTCGGTTGCCGAACAACCCGTCGAGAGCTCATCAATTTGCGAGCAAGCAGATAACCGACTCGCGCCCGGATGTTGTTCAGCATTCACGGAATCCCCGGATAATCAAACTCGAATACTCGTGCAACCTCGCCGGCATGCCAGGAAGCGGCAGCAGAACCATCTGCCGGACCAGAAAAGCGTCCAAGACGCATCGCACACTCGAAGAAGCCTGTTCTTGGTAAGCGACTGGCACCTTGGCTCACCACCAATGCGCTGCGTAGCGGCCGATCAGCACGAGCATCCAGCGCAGCCAGATGCTCCAACGCCGCTGCCAAGGTCTGCATGGCAGGCGCCGGTAGCTGGAGCCGTTCGATCAATGCACGGTAAGTGACCAGATGACGCTGTCGCCTGACTTCAGCCAACTCAGCCAACAATGCCTGCCAGTGCGGACGACTGATGCGAATCGACGCCGCGCTGCCTGTTACGCCTCCTGCTGCCATCCTTCAATCTCCAATGCGCGGGCCAGTGCGCGACGTATAGCATTATCGGGATCGCGCTCGCCGCGCTCGATAAGGCCTAAGTACGCCGGACTGATACCCACCAAGCGTGCCAGAGCCTCTTGACTCAACCCCTTGGCTTCTCGCAACACTAGCAACGTACTGAATTTTGGCAATGTGGCAGGAGCGCTCGCTTCCACCGGTGCTGCAACGCTTGCGTTACGCCCGTTGGTCAGTAGAGCCTGATATTCCTCCCAAGGCAGCACGGCGTATTCTGGCAAACCGTCCCGCATGATGACCTGAACACTCATTCACTACCCCGACCCTAGTCTCAAATTGGAAGGCGAGATCTTAACAGTCCGGGCGGCAATTCATTCATCCTCGGAGCGCTGCACTAAAGAGTGAGGGGTGGCGGCGGCGAAGCCACTCGAAAGGATTAATTCGACGACCTTCTAGCGCTCAGCGTTGCGCCCACCGCTGACATCGCTGTCCGTTGCTTCATCCAGAGTAGGTAGCCGATCGATACTTGCTTGCACGTCCGCTGATTGGCTGTCGCGCCAGGTACGAAACGCCTGCAACTCGCCAGACCATTTGCGGATTATCCAACCCAGCACTGCCAGATCATCAACGAAGCCAAGACCCGGGATCCAGTCCGGTATGGCGTCCATAGGGGACAGGAAATACAACAGCCCAGCGACCGCAGCGACCAGCGCAGGCCTGCTAACCTGCCGATACTCACCTCGCCACCAGGCCACGCATAGTGCTTGCAGCAGACCAAGATCCTCTCGCAGTCCCCTTATCAGGCCACCACGAGCCGAGCGCTTACGCGCGACCGCAAGCAGCACCATGGGTAACCGCCCACGTGCGAGAACGCTCCGCGCCATCGGCAGGTACTTGAAGAAATTCCACGGCGTTTTCATCGAATGCCTCCCGCTAACCCTGCTTCGCCATCTTCGGAGAAGTATCCACAAAACCTGTGGATAACCTTGTGAATAGTTGCTGAATGAATGGCTGGAACGCCCGTGCGGCAAGGTCTACAAACAGATCGACGGCTTTTTGCTCAAAGCAAATAAAGCTATGTAAATCAGCAACTTAAAAAATTTTGGTGAATCGCTTGGCGTGTTGGGCGAAAGTTTCATGCTAGGCGATGAGCAATGTGAATAACCGTAACATGTCAACGCCTTTTTAAGGCCGATTAGCGCTGAAAACAGGTAGACAAAGCTGACTGAGCACTCTAGCAAAGACAACGTCAGCCAGACCTCGTTCCTGCCGAACCGGCATTGCGAAATAAAGCGACCAACACGATAGGGGAGAAAAGGCGCCACCGCTGCAAGCGATGGATAAAAAAAACCGGTCTAATGACCGGCTTCGTTGAATCATGTTTCGTTGATCAGTTCACGCTTAGTTTGGCTCGATTTTTTTCTAATGTGGCCGCGCCTATTCCTTTGACCTCAAGCAGCTCGTCGACCGAACTGAATGGACCATGGGCGTCCCGATAAACGACGATTGCCTTGGCCTTTGTGGCGCCGATGCCCTTGAGTTCACGTGTCAGGGTTTCAGCGTCAGCTGAATTGAGATTGATCGGCGCCGCTTGCTGAGTAGCGGCCACTTTCACCGACTCAACTGACTTAGCGGGTGCTGCGGAAGCGCCAACGGAAACGCTGGCGAGCAGAGCGAGTACGGATGCAGATAGCAAAGACTTAAGCATTGTTCACGTCCTTATGAGTATTGGATTAGCGACGCGGTACTCCATGCGCCGCCAGCACACTCTAAACCCGAGCAAATTCAAGTCAAATCGGGGCAACGGTTCTGTGAACCATGCCCGCCGGACGGATCAGCGCATCGCGTTGAAAAGACTCAATCCCGCGATCTTTACATAGCTCTGCTGGGCTGCTTCGAGCACCACCGTCTGCATGGATAACCGCGACAACGCCTCGGCATAATCCAGTTCACGCAGCTCGGCCTGCACCCCTTTATTGACCAGCGCAACGTCTTCGTTATCGGTCTGCGTGGTTTCGATAACGTTCAGGCGGGCGCCAATATTGCCGCGTGCTTGGTCCACGCTGACCATGCCGTGGTCGAGGTTGGTCAGGGCGACGGCTACGGCGTCGCGTACGCCGCTGTTGCCGGTGGAAGGGTTTTCCAGAGCTGAGCGAAGGTTGGCGATGGTGTCGAGGATTCCCTGTTTCTGTTCAGCGATTCGGGCTACTTCGAACGTAGCGTCCTCCGCTGGCATTGTCCCAAAGCTAAATTCCAGTCCTCCTAGCTCAGCTTTGAATGTTGTCGTGTCTATCGCTACGCTGCTACCCCCAAAACTAAGCACTCCGGCTGACACGCCAAACTGCATTGGGTTAGTTGAAAAACTGGCGAGGGCGGCCGCAGGATCTTTTATAGCAATGACAGGACTAAGGCCGCCTGACACTGACAGCTCAGCACTGGCGGCAATTCTTACAATTTCCCCGCCGGCAGGCACGCCGTCAAATTTGATAGCGACGCCATGGACAACAAGGCCATCACTCGCACCTTCTTTGTCGTCCAGACGGTTGGATTGAATCAGCTGGGTTGAGCCGCTCGGGTTGTAGCGATAGACGTTGTAAGCTTTGGGATCGGCGACATCAAAGCGAATTTCAATGCCTTCGGCTGGGAAGCTGTCAAACGCCACCTCATCCTGCACTAACGGCGCAGAGACCCGTAGCGCAGTCCCAGATGCAGGCGGTACTACAGCAGCAGCTAGCCGCCCTGCATTGGTAACCTTCTCGAAAACTGATTTGCCGCTATCGCTAATAGGAATACTAAGCGAGCTGGCTATCTGCAACTTCCGCTGCCCTTCGTCGCCTTGATAGCTATAGCTCCCATCGGCGCCGCGAACGAACGGCTGGGTTTTACCTTGAAATCCTGAGAACAAATACTCGCCACGAGCGTTGCGCGTATTCATCAGCGACAGCAACTCATCCTCGCGCTCGCCCAGCTCCGCCGCGATGGATTTGCGATCTTGCGGATCGAGCGCACCGTTGCCTGCCTGCACCGCCAGCTCACGTACACGTTGCAGGACGGTGTTCACCGAGTTCAAGGTGACCTCTTCCTGAGTCAGGCTGTTCTTTGCCGCCGTCAGATTGGAGTTGTACTGGCTCAGCACGTTTTGCTGCTGTTCAAGTTGCAACAAGCGCACCGACGCAACCGGATCGTCAGCAGGTGTCAGGATTCGATTACCAGTGCTGATCTGCTCCTGCGTGCGGGTTGCATTGGAGTAGTTGCGCTGAATACCGGCTACGCCGTTATTGAATGCTTGCAGAGTCGAGATGCGCATGGGCTGGCCTGTTACCTAAAGGTGCTGATCAATGTATCGAACATGGAGCGGGCAACTTGAATGATCTGAGCCGATGCGTTGTAGTACTGCTCAAACTTGATCAGGTTCGCGGCTTCCTCATCGAGATTCACAGCCGACAGCGAATCGCGGTTATCCGTGGCTTGCTTGAGAATCGCGCCGGTCGCTTCACTGTCCATGCGGGCCTGAGCGGTCAGGGTGCCGACGCGCTCGACCAGTTCGCCGTAGCCATCAGTAAAGCTAGCACCGGAAATTAACTCTCCATTGGCGCCGGTGGAGGCGCCAATGGATTGCTTGCTTTGTAGATCGACTAGTTTTAGCGCATTGCGGTTGTCGGACACGCCGCTCTGGTTGAACGCCATTTCAAACTTATCGCCGTTCTTCGGTGTTCCACTGATAGTGAACTCAAGTGAGTAATCCGCGCTACCCACAACGAACGAATTACTCTGCCCTGTCTTGATGGTCGTGCTCGACGAATAGGAAACCGGCGGCGTTTGGGTGTTATCTACAGTTCGGAATCCGGCTGTGCCGCCAGCAATCGTAAGAATGTCTGGCTCAATGAAGGTCAGCCTCGCTCCGCTGCTGCCCAGTAAGTCTTTCAACGCATCAATGCTAATCCGCGAAGGGCCTGAAATCATATCCGGCTGGCCTATCACTCCGGTACCAGCATTCTGTAATTCGCTTGCGGTGCGTACCGGCGCCGCAAACGCTAGCTGGTCAGCCTGATCAAGTACGGTGCTGATATCCGTGGCGCCCCGCCGTGTTGGCTGCAGCGTGAACGCGTCACCGGCTAGTGGCGTTCCGCTTATTTGCACAGTAAAGCCCTGATCGCGACCCTCTTCGTCCGCAAAGCGAAGATGAGCAGGCGGACCGGGGTTCGGCGTGACATCTATGTTGGCACCATCGCTAAGACGTCTAGCGGTGTACTGGCTGCCACTGTATTCCAAACGATAGTCGCTAGTGGTCAGCTGGCTGGTTTTGGTGATATCCAGCGAAGCATCTGCGGGAGTCACCGTGTTCAAGGACGGATTGCCACTAAACGGCGTCGCCCTTAGAGCGGCCAGCGACTTTTCGTTGTAATTACCAAACAGCGCCTCACCGACGTTCCCTTTCAGATCCAGCCCCTGCCCCAACTGGGTATTGACCTGGTCACTCACCGCCAACGCCAGCCGTCCCAACGAGTTCATCGTTGAATCCAGCACTTCCTCGCGATAGCGAATCAACCCACCCAGCTCACCGCCAGTGATCTGCGATGTAATGCCCTGCTCCGAGCCACCGCTGACAAATCGAATCTCATGACGATTGGGATCGCTTAGCCCTGGGACCACCTTGAGCTGACTCACCGTCTTACCCACCACCAACGGCTGACCACTGCCGACAGAAATATTGAAGCTGTTGTCATCCTGCGGTGTCACGCTGATGCCGATATACGTCGACAATTGCCGCACGGCCTCATCGCGTGCATCGAGCAAATCGTTGGGCTGTTTGCCATTGGCCGAGGCGGTCGCGATAGCCTCGTTCAAACTGCCAATACTGCCGGCGAGCCGATTAACCTGATCGGTCACCGCCGCCATCTGCTTGTTGGTGAAGTTGTTCTGCTCGGTCAGGCGATCCGATACCGTATTGAAGCGCCGCGCCAAGCCTTCGGCTTCAGCCAGCACAAGCTGGCGTGCCGGGATATTGGCGGGGTCTTCCGCTGCGGTTTGCAGTGCTGAGAAAAACTTCTGCAGCGACGGCGTAATACCAGTCGTGCTGCCGGCCAGCAACGAATCGAGCTGGTCGATCTGACTCTTATAGGCTTCAACATCGCTGCTAAGCGACGTGCTGCTGCGCAATTGACTAGTCAGGAATTCACTGTAGCTACGACGGATTTCGACCAGCGTCGTGCCCGAGCCTACATAACCCGCGCCGCTAAACTGCGGGGTACGGGTCGCTTGCGAGGCGTCCTGCCGACTGAAGCCTGGCGTGTTGACGTTGCTGATGTTGTGGCCAGTGATGGACAGCTGGCTCTTACTGGCGCTGAGGCCGGACAGGCCAATATTCAGTAGATCAGCCATTTTTTAACCTCTAGTCCGCACCGCGGGCGACGTGCTGGCGTCGGCAATTGTCTGATAGGTCTGCACTTTGCGAGCGATCTGGTTGATCTTGCGTGCGTACTGCGGGTCGGTTGCATAACCTGCTCGCTGCAGTTCGTTGACGAAACGTTCGGAGTTGCCAGACGCACTGGCCACCTGAAGGGCTGGCTTGTAACGATCATTGTTTTCCAACAGCCGGACGTAATCGTTAAAGCTGTGTTCGAACGAGTCATACGCCCGAAACCCGGCGACCTCTTTGGTTGCCTTTCCATTGACGTACTCGGTCGTGGTGACCTTGGCGGACGCACCGTTCCATCCCGTGGCTTTGATGCCGAACAGGTTGTGGCTGTTGGTGCCGTCCTTCTGCTTGATGATCGATTTGCCCCAGCCGGTTTCAAGCGCGGCTTGTGCCACGAGGAAGCGCGGCTCGACACCTAGGCGCTTCGCCGCTTTTTCGGCCATTGGCAACATAGTGGCGATGAACTCTGCGGGCGAGCTGAAACGGGTCTTGCTGGGCGCGCTCGGGGCGGTCGCCTCGACACCGTTGATCGTCAACGGTGCGTCCTGGGGCGCGGCGAAAGCGATAGCAGGCTTCCAGTCAAGATCGACCAGCGGCTGGATCGCACCCGTCTGGCTAGCTTGATCCGCCTGGGCATTTGCAGGTGCAACCTGCGCATGAGCGCGCTCGGCCAGTCGCCCCGGCAGTGCCAAACGTCGCTGGTTGAGCAGCTGAGAGTCGTTACGTGTGGGGTCAACGGGTGCGATCTTCGAGTTGGGGTTGCTCGACCATTTCGCCCCTTCGGTCTGTGCCACTTGAGCGAAAGGATTCGGCTTTTCGCTGGGCTCCTGCTGTTTGCTCAACTGGCGGATCAGCACGTCCGCAAGGCCAATACCACCGCCCTCTTTGGAGAGCGTGACCGAGAGCTGCTGATCGTGCATGTCCTGATATTGCTTGCTGGCCTGACTGTTGAACGGATTGTCCTTCGCCATGACCTCGGTGGCAGAACGCATGGACTTGAGCATCTCGTTCATGAACAGGGACTCGAACTCCTGCGCCACCTTGCGCACGTTCTCGGCACCGTCGCGATCCTTGCCGACCTTGAGCTGATTGAGCCGATTCAGGTCGGAGTAGCTACCGCTGTCTGGCGTACGCCGACCCTGTCCCAGTCGATTTTCCATGTCCCGTTCCTCAGATCACGATCAGGTCTGCTTGCAAGGCACCGGCCTGCTTGAGCGCTTCGAGGATCGCCATCAGATCACTCGGCGCCGCGCCGACCTGATTCACCGCCCGAACAATTTCGTCCAGCGTCGTGCCAGGGCCGAACTTGAACATCGGCTTGGCTTCCTGCTCTGCCTTGACCTTGGAGTTGGGGACAACCACGGTCTGCCCATCAGATAGCGGGTTAGGCTGGCTCACCTGCGGGTCTTCGGAAATGGTCACGGTCAGGCTGCCGTGGGTCACGGCGGCCGGTTGAACACGTACGTTCTGGCCAATGACGATGGTCCCGGTTCGCGAGTTGATGATGACCTTGGCGACCGCCTGCCCCACGTCGACTTCCAGATTTTCCAGAATCGACAGGTAATCGACGCGCTGGCTCGGGTCCAGTGGGGCGGTGATGCTGATCGAGCCACCGTCGAGCGCCTGGGCTACGCCTGGTCCAAGCAGCTCGTTGATATGGTCGACAATATTTTTCGCCGTAGTGAAATCCGGGCGGTTGAGGTTCATCGTCAGGGTCGTGCCCTGATTAAACGCGCTCGGCACCGGCCGCTCGACCGTAGCGCCGCCAGGGATTCGGCCGGCGGAGGGGATGTTGACGGTGATACGCGAGCCATCCGCGCCACCGGCATCAAAACCACCGACGACCAGGTTGCCCTGCGCAATCGCGTAGACGTTTCCATCGATCCCTTTGAGTGGGGCCATCAACAGGCTTCCACCGCGCAAGCTTTTTGCGTTGCCGATCGACGACACTGTTATATCGATGGTCTGCCCCGGCTTGGCGAAAGGTGGAAGCTCGGCATGGATCGACACGGCCGCCACGTTCTTCAGCTGTACGTTGCCACCGGCCGGCACCTTGATGCCGAACTGCGCCATCATATTGTTGAACGTCTGAACGGTGAACGGCGTTTGCGTAGTTTGGTCACCGCTCCCATTCAAACCGACCACCAATCCGTAACCGATCAGTTGGTTGCTGCGGACGCCTTGAATGGTGGCGATGTCCTTCAACCGCTCGGCATGGGCAGGAAGCACCACAACGCAGAGCAAGGCAACCAGGATCGAGCTGAACAGTTTCATTGCCTGCACCTGCTTAGAACGGCCACAACGGGCTGATGAAGAAGCGATCCAGCCAACCAGGCTGACTGGCATCGGCGAAAGCGCCGGTACCGGAGTATGTGATTCGAGCATCGGCAATACGGGTCGATGGGACGGTATTGTCGGTGGCGATATCGTCCGAACGTACCAGTCCGGCAATTCGCACCAACTCATCGCCCGTGTTGAGCGTCATCCATTTTTCACCGCGGATCGCCAGGATGCCGTTAGGCAGCACGTCCGAAACGGTCACCGTGATCGAACCGGAGAGGCTATTGCTCTGCCCCGCCTGACCGGAGCCGGAGGTGTCACGTGCTGCTTCGTACTCGGCGCCCAGGCTCATGCTGTTGCCGGTCAACGGATTGGCCATCGAAACGGCGCCGCCGAACAGCGACCCGAGACCGATATTGGCGCTGCTATCCTTGGATATCTTCGAGTTTGAGTTCTTGCTCGCCTGGGTCTTCTCGTTAAGCGTGACGGTGATGATGTCGCCGACCCGATAGGCCTTCCGATCGTCATACAGATTGGTTTCGAAGCCCGCCTGATAGATCGCACCGTTGTTCTGCGCAGCCGGCAGCGGCGTGCGCGGCAAAACCGGCGAGTAATAGGGATCGTTGGGCTTCGGAGCTGGCGCCATGCAGCCGGACAGAATCACAGCAGACATCAGCGGAAGGACAATCGACAAGCGGCGCATATTCACCTCAATCCAGCGGCTGACAGCTATTACAGCTGCTGGGTAACAAAGGACAGCATCTGATCGGCGGTGGAGATGACTTTCGAGTTCATCTCGTAGGCGCGCTGAGTGGTGATCATGTTCACCAACTCCTCGACCACGCTGACGTTGGAGTTTTCCAGGGTGTTCTGCAGCACCGTACCCAGGCCATTCAGGCCGGGCGTACTGACCTGCGGCGCACCGCTTGCAGCGGTTTCCAGGAACAGGTTGCTGCCCATCGCCTGCAAACCGGCCGGGTTAACGAAGTCGGCGGTCTGCAGGTTGCCGATAATCTGTGGCGCGGGGTTGCCCAGCGTGGTAACCGAAACGGTGCCATCTTCGCCAACAGTAAACGTCTGTGTTTCCGGCGGCACGACAATGGCCGGCTCTAGCGAGTAACCGTTCGAGGTCACGATCTGGCCTTCGGCGTTCAGATGGAAGCTGCCGTCACGCGAGTAAGAGACGGTGCCATCCGGCAGCAATACCTGAAAGAAGCCCCGGCCATTGATAGCCATGTCGAGAGGCTGCTCGGTAGTTTGCAGACTGCCGGCGGTGAACTGCTTCTGCGTACCGACAATCCGTACACCAGTACCCAACTGCAGCCCCGAAGGCAGCTCGCTGTCCTGGCTGGACTGGCCACCCGGCTGACGACGGATCTGATACAGCAGATCCTGGAATTCGGCCCGATCTTTCTTGAAGCCTGTGGTCGAGACGTTGGCCAGGTTGTTGGAAATGGTGGTCAGGTTCATGTCCTGCGCGGACAAACCGGTCTTGCTGACCCACAGTGCTGGAAGCATGCTCTTCTCCTCGTGCGCCGGAATTCGGGCGCCGCCTAGTTTGTTTAGCTGATCTGCAAGACTCGGGCCGCTGCGGCACCATCTTCTTCGGCAGTACGCATCATCTTCACGTGCAGCTCGAATTGCCGGGACAGCGCGAGCATCGAAGTCATCTCAGCAACGGCATTGACGTTGCTCGCCTCGAGAAAGCCTGAGGTCACGCGCACGGCAGCGTCAGCCTCGACTGGCTGGCCATCCTTCATGCGGATAAGCCCGTCGGTGCCCTTCTCAAGCTGCTTGGGATCAGGATTGACCAGCTTCAAACGGTCAACTGTAACCACGACGTTCGGATCCTCGCCGAGCGCGCGGATACTGATCGAGCCGTCAGCGCCAATTTCAACCTTCTCTTCTGGCGGCACGGCGATCGGCCCGGCATTGCCGAGCACCGGCAAACCGTCGCCGGTCCTGAGCATGCCGAGCGTGTCGATATTCAGGCTGCCGGTACGGGCATAGGCTTCGCTGCCGTCAGGCGCCTGGACGGCGATCCACCCATCACCCTCAACTGCGACGTCCAGATCCCGACCGGTCTCTTGCAGGGTGCCGGAGCTGAAGTCCGTGCCAGGACGCTCGCTCATGGCGTAGACCCGTGCCGGAAAGCTATCGCCAAACACCTGCATCGAGCGCGCCTGCTCGAAGTCACGGCGGAAGCCCGTAGTCGAGATGTTTGCCAGGTTGTTGGCATGTGCCTGCTGAGCACGAGCGTTCTGACTCGCCCCCGTCATGGCTACATAGAGCATCTTGTCCATCGAACCTCCCCACGCAATTTGACGCTGATTGAATTCTCAGCAGGTATCAAAGCAAGCGGTATGCCAAACAACGAACATTTACTTAAATTATTGAAATACAAAGAACTTTTGAATAAAAAAAAGGCCCCGAAGGACCTTTTAAAAGCGGAGCGGCAGTTTCCCGCCACCCCGCGCAGTGCCTGGTGGCAATTAACGGAGGTTGATGATCGTCTGGGTGATCGCGCTTTCGGTTTCGATGGTCTTGGCGTTCGCCTGGTAGTTGCGCTGCGCCACGATCAGGTTGACGAGCTGGTCTGAGAGCTCGACATTGGAATCTTCGAGAGCCCCTGATTGCAACGCACCGAGCGTACCGGTTCCTGGCGGGTTACGAACAGGCTCACCGGAATCCAAGGACTGCACCCACTGAGTCTTACCTACCGGAGTAAGCCCCTGAACGTTCGCAAAGTTCGCCAAAACAACCTGCCCTTGCACCTTAGACTGCCCATTTGTATACCGAGCAAAGATCTTTCCGTCATCGCCAATTTCGAGACCCGCCAAATCGCCGGTCGTGTAACCATCTTGCGCAACACTATTAACAGCAAAAGCGCTCGCGTATTGCGTAGCTTCTTTCATATCAAGACTAAACAGCGCCGGAGAAACAGCTCCATTGGCAAGAGGCCAGCTATAATTTTTCTGTGCGGGGGGGAGAATTTTCCCCGACTCGTCGAAAGTCAAAAGATCAGGTCCGGCTGCAACTACACCATCGAGAGAGCTGTGCATTTGCCATTGATTGGGCGTAGACGTCTTAACAAAGTACTGTGTTAGAACGTGAGAATTACCCAGCGAGTCATAGACTCTAGTCGATGTTGACGAATTATAAGTAGAGGGATCTGCACTATCAAAAGCTATAGCTGGAGGGGCGTCACTGGAATTTAGATTGAAGGCTTGATCCATTTTGCTCGTCGCTTTCGGCTCTTGACTCGTCGCTTGGATCTTTAAGTTCTGAAGATCTTTTCCGAGTACACCATCAGCAGCTGAATAACCCCGTAAATTATATCCAAAGTTATCAACCAAAAAACCATCCTTGTCAGTTCCAAAATAACCAGCTCGCGTATAACTCAACGCACCGCCATTGCTAACTTCGAAAAAGCCGTTGCCATTTATCGCAAGGTCTAATGCGTTTTGAGTATAGTTAATGTTGCCCTGATTGAACTGCTGGGAAATATTTGAAAGCAATACACCACTACCGACCGGGTTTTTACCGGTTCCCATCACCGACGCCGCGTACACATCAGAAAACTCCGCACGCGACTGCTTGAAGCCTGCAGTCCCCGCGTTAGCAATGTTATTACCCGTGACATTTAGATCTTTGCTGGCGGCACGCATACCGCTGAGGCCGATATTGAACGACATGAATTGCTCCTGTTACCGGGCGCGCCGGCAGTTACTGACCGATAACCTGGACTTGGGACAGCCCGATGCTGCCGACACCGGCCAGATTGAGCTGAAGCTCACCGCCATTTTGTCCGAGAGTGACGCTGTCTACGTTGGCAGGAAGCAAGGTGTACAACCCCTTCGTCTCGCCTTGATAAGTGGCTTGTGCTTCGAATCGATAGGTACCCCG
>NZ_AGSX01000197.1 GCF_000235745.1 Stutzerimonas stutzeri SDM-LAC
GCGCCTCTTGCTGCTGGTTGTCGCTTCCTTCGCTCATGACCTCGTCAAGAATATCGCGAGCACCCTCGGCATCACCCATGTCGATGTAGGCCCGCGCGAGGTCCAGCTTGGTGGTGGTCTCATCAGTGTCGGCAAAGAAGTCGAAGTCGTCATCAAGCGATTCAGGAGTCGGCGCGACAGGGTCAACCGTCATTGCTGGAGATCGATCAAGCGGCTCATTGAAGTCGCGCGACAAATCCTCAAGCTCTGCCTCGACCCCCTCCAACTCAGACGAGAACGATTCCGACGCCGCCTCTGCAACAGGCTCATCATCCAACGACAGATCGAACTCGTCCGGCATATCTGCGGGTTGCTCGGGGTCAGCAAGCACAAAGCCAAACTCGTCTACTGGCTCGCTCGATGCAGGCTTTGCCTCGTCTGCCAGACCCAGCAGCAAATCATCGTCAGCAATTGAGCTGGTCGGTTGCTCATTCAGATCAAGGGAAAAGTCTGCCAGCTCATCATCGAGTGAGGCTTTGTCAGATGTCGCAGGCTCACCCAGGTCAAAAGAAAACTCATCTGCAGCTTGGTCCTGCGCTTCCGCATTGAGATCAATCTCGTCGAAGTTAAACTCATCCAGTTCCGCAGTCGCCTCGCCAGCAGGCAGCACGGCTGGGGCCGCCAGTTCATCGTTCAGCTCAAGATCATCAAGGCTCAGGTCAAAATCATCATTCGCCTTTTGCGCCGCCACAGGAGCAGGCTCTTCCAACTCAAGATCATCCAGACTAAAGCTATCAAGATCATCGTTTGCCGAGCCAGAGGCCGCCACGCCGCCAAAACCTGCGGCCACCATTGCTGGATACCTGGCCTTTGTCTGCTCGATTTCTGCAAACGAGCCCCCTATTTCACGGAGCTCCGTCTCCTGCCGTGCGAAACCCTCTCGATCGCCGAGTTCGGCATAGACTTCCATGAGTTTCAGTCGCAGGTCGCCACGTTGCGGCTCGTCGTTCAGGGCATTCTGAAGCAGCTCCGCGGCCTGGTTAAAACGACCGTAGGCAATATAGATGTCAGCTTCTGCCAGAGGATCATTACCCGCACCAACAAACGAATCTGCAGAGGCCTGATCTGCATCGCCAGTGGCACCCAGATCAGCCGACTCGCCATCGGGCGAATCTAGGTCATGCTGTGCAACATAAAAATTATCAGTCGAGGTGTCGGCCAAAAGGCTTTCCTGCAATTCAGCCTCTTTCATGGCGTTGCGACGAGACAACACCATCAATCCGACCAGCAGGAGTAACAACGCACCACCGCCCAGAACGCCGAGTAGCACGGGACTGCCCATCAACTCGTCGACATAGCTATCGGCTTGTGGCTCTTGTGGAGCGGCAACCGGTGTCGCGGGCGCAGCTGGCGCAGCTGGCGCAGCTGGCTTGGGAGCCTCTGCCTTTTCAGGCTGAGTTACCTGAGGCGCAGCTTCCGGCGCGGGTTCGGTCACAGTATCAGCCTCAGGGGCAACTTCGGCCGCTGGCGGCGCAAGCGCAGCACTGGTGTTAGCCTCGTCGACCGAAGGAGATGACGAAGCAGCTGCCTCTGTTTCTGCCTCCGCGCCGGACGCCAATTGTGCCTGCAACTTGGCGAGCTGATCGTCTTTTAGCTGCATCAGACGCTGCAGCTTATCCAACTGCCCTTGCAGGTCGTTGAGACGATCCTTCAGGTCGAGATTTTCTCGACGACTGGAATCAAGGCTTTCTTCGCTAACAGCCAGCTTGTCGCGCAACGCTGCCGCATCATTACCGGCCCCACTATCGCTCCCGACGGTTGACTTGCCAGCTTCTGGGGCAACCAAGCGGAGATTGTCGCCCTGCTCGCTACGCGAAGGCGCAGCACCGGCAGAGCCGCGCTGAGTGGCGTCGAGCTGACGGACAGCCGGCGCTGCCGAGCCTGCAGCCTGTCGCCAGTTCGCGTTCTGCTGTGCGACCTGCTGAATCGCCTCGGCTTGCGAACGACTGCCAATCTGCTCAGCGTTAGGCAGACGCAGCACTTGGCCATTCTTCATTCGATTGATGTTATTGCCAATGAACGCGTCGGGATTGAGATCCTGAATGGCCAACATCGTCTGGTGGACCGTTCCGCCCTGACGTGCACGCTCAGCAATCTCCCAAAGCGTGTCGTTAGGCGTCACTTTGTGTTGGTTGCCGCCCTGCGATGCAGGACTGGTAACGGACGGAGACGTGGGTCGGGCCGCGACTTGCGGTGTAGCGGCAGGCCGGGAAACCGGAGCAGCAACCGGAAGTTGCGGCGCGACTGAAGCTGCGATCTCCGGCGAATAAAGTGGCGGGTCC
>NZ_AGSX01000196.1 GCF_000235745.1 Stutzerimonas stutzeri SDM-LAC
GGGCAGCAGCCAGATCGCGCCGACCATGTTCCAGAGGAACATGAAGGTCAGCATCAGGCCCATGTCAGCCTGGAACTTGATCGCTGAGAACACCCAGGTGAACACACCAATCGCCAGGCAGATGCCGGTGAAGATTACCGCCTTGCCGGTCGATTTCAGGGTTTCGTAATAGGCATCCTGCAGCGTCATACCCTGGCGCAGGTAGGATTCCAGACGGCTGTAGATATAGATGCCGTAGTCCACACCGATACCCACCCCGAGTGCGATCACCGGCAGCGTTGCGACTTTTACGCCAATCCCCATGAAGGCCATCAGCGCGTTGCCGAGAATCGAGGTCAGCACCAGCGGCAGGACGATGCACAGGGTCGCGGCGACAGAGCGGAAGGTCAGCAAGCACATGAAACTCACCGCTGCGTAGACCGCGATCAGCATGGTGGTTTCGGAGGCGGCGATGACTTCGTTGGTAGCGGCTTCAATACCGGCATTGCCCGCAGCCAGGACGAACTCCAGACCTTCGCGGTTGTTTTCCTCAGCGAACTCGCGGGCCGCAGAAACAACATGCTCCAACGTCTCGGCCTTGTGGTCATTGAGGAACACCAGCACCGGCGCCAGCGAGCAATCGCCGTTATACATGCCTTCGGCACGTGCAATGGAGCTGTTCAGCACGAACTGGTTACGCGACAGCGTCTCCCACTTCAGGCTGCCCTCGTTCATGCCCTTGATGCTTTGCCGTGCCACGGTGACCATCGACACCGCCGACTGGACACCCTCGGTGTTCTCCATTTTCCACATCAGCTCGTCCATGGCGGCGAGCGTGTCGTAATGGGCGCAGCCCTCGGGAGCCGTCTTCACCATCACCACCAGCACGTCCGAACTGGTCGAGTAGTTGCTGATGACGAAGTCGTTGTCGAGGTTGTAGCGCGAGTCCGGGTGCAGTTCCGGTGCGCCCTGATCGAGGTCGCCGATCTTCAGGTTCTGGCCGTACCAAAGTCCACCACCGACGGCGAGCAGCGCGATGACAATGGAAATCGGCGCGACGATCGGGTTGGCAAAGCTGGACAGCAGACGCCAGAACGGGTGGTTGCGCGCGGCTTCTTCTCGCGCCTGCTTGACTGCCCGCTGACTGATGCCCATGTAGGAAATCGCCACCGGCAGCAGGATCAGGTTGGTCAGAATGATGACCGCCACACCCAGCGAAGCACCGATCGCGAGTTCGCGGATTACCCCGATATCGATCAACAGCAGGGTCACGAAGCCGACCGCGTCCGACGCCAACGCCACCATGCCGGGAATGAATAATTGGCGGAACGCCATCCGTGCCGCAGCCAACGGGTCGTCGGTTTCGCCGGACGCCATGGCGATACCGTTGATCTTCTGCACGCCATGGGAGATACCGATGGCAAATACCAGGAACGGCACCAGCATCGAATAGGGATCGAGCCCGAAGCCCAGGGTGTGCAGCAGACCAAGCTGCCAGGCCACGGCAATCAGGGTGGTCACCACCACCGCGATGGTGCTCTTGACGCAGCGGGTGAACCACAGCAGCAGTGCCAGCGTGATACCAATGGCGACAAAGAAGAACAGTGCGACGCCGACCAGACCATCAATCAGGTCACCGACCTTTTTGGCGAAACCGATGATGTGAATCTCCACATTCGGATTCTGTGCCTCGTACTTGTCGCGAATCTTCTCTTCCAGCTCGTGGGAGAACTTTTGGTAGTCGAGCTTGATCTGCCGGCTGCGGTCATCCGGATCCGAATAGGACTCCATCAGCGGCACGTCGATGATGCTGGACTTGAAGTCGTTGGCGACCAGACGCCCGACCTGACCGGATTTAAGAATGTTGCTGCGAAGGTCATCGAGACTTTCCGGCGACCCGTCATAGGTCTGCGGAATGACCTCACCGCCGGCGAAGCCCTGCTCTGTCACCTCGGTCCAGCGAACGCTGGGACTCCAAAGCGACTTCATGTTGGAGCGGTCGACACCCTGGATATAGAACACTTCGTCATGGATCTGACGCAGCGTTTCCATGTACTCCTTGGAGAAGATGTCACCATCCTTGGCCGCCACGGAGATCCGTACCGTGTTGCCCAGGTTGGCCAGATCATCGCGATGCTGGAGCATGTTCTGAATGTAGGGATGCCCCAGCGGGATCATCTTTTCGAAGCTGGTCGAAGGACGAACCTGGGCAGCCTGGTAAAACAGGAACACGCTGATCAACAGGCAGATCAGGATCACTGCCGGTCGATTGTTGAATATCAGGCGCTCGAGAAAAGACGCCGGCTTTTGCTGATGCTTGGTCATGTTGGCTCCGGCTTATTGTTGTTGTGTAGGCAGGTTGGCGCCGGTCGGCGAAACGATCCTGACACCGCCCTGTCCGACGAGGATCAGGTTGCCGTCCGGATTGGAGACCACACCCGAGAGGGAGCGGCGGTCAGGCCGGCTGAACAGCTTGAAGCTCTGTCCGTTGTCCTCGCTGCTGAGCACGGTGCCACCGTGCCCGACCACGACGATACGGCCATCGGCCAGCCTGTTGCCATCGGCCAGACCCGACTCGACGGCATCACCGTCGTCCAACAGCTCGATGGCTTGCCAGCTGTCGCCAAAATCGGTTGAGCGGAACAGGTTGCCGCGCAGGCCAAACGCGACCACGACACCCGGTTCGCCACCGCCAACGACGCCGAAGAACGAGCCCTGATAAGGGGACTCGACGCGCTCCCAGGTCTCACCCATGTCGGCGGAACGGAACATGCCGCCCATCTCGCCGACGATGAACAGGCCGGACCCGGGAATCTCGGCAATGGCATTGAGGTGAGAGCCGTCCTCGTTGTCCAGGCGATCGGCAACGTCTTCCCAGTTCTCGCCGCCGTCGGTGGTTTCCAACAACACGCCGTAAGCGCCGGTGGCGAAACCGTGCTGCGCATTCTCGAACCAGACGTCGAGCAGCGGCACTTCGCCCTCGCGGTTCTCGTACTGCTGCGTCCAGGTCTGACCGCCGTCGGTGGTGCCAAGGATCAGCGCGTCGTGACCGACCGCCCAACCGTGCTGTTCGTCAGCGAAATACACCGCCGTCAGCAGCTGCCGGGTAGGCACCTTGGCCTGGGTCCAGCTGGAACCACCGTCGTCGGAATAGAGGATGTGGCCGCGATCACCGGCCGCCACCAGACGCTTGTCGGCATGGGCAATATCGAGAAGCAAGCTGGTGGCGGCTTTCTGCGATTCGATCGCATATCGAACGCCCGGCTCGGCAGGGTTTTGGGCCTGAGCAGGCGCGCCTAGAAACAGGATGGAGAGAACACTGCAGAGCGAGAGCGTTCTTGCCAGCGGCGATTGACTACGGAACATCGGCGTGCGGGTCGTTTTTTCCACGCGGCCAACCGGTGTGCGCCACATGACGGGCTCACTCATACATACCCCCTTTATTCTTATTAGGTAAGGCCTGCGTAGGAAGGCAGGCGAGGCCATGCTATAGGGCTTTCGAAAGCGGCGGCAATTGGCTGGACGTTATGTTTTGTTAAGCATGCCTCAATGATGTTGCGTGATAGGTATGCCTTATGGCACGGCGCTTGGCGCTCTTCTTCTCCGGCATTGGAAGGGGATGTCTGATCGCGACCGGCTAGCACCTCTGTGAACGAAAAATCCCGCGGCAAGCGCGGGATTCTCGACAGTCATTGCCTCAAGTCGCAGCCCTGATCAGGCAAGGCTCTTGCTTACCACCTCGTAGACATCACTCGACAACTCACCGGAGGCCAGGATGCGCTCCAACTCTGTTTTCATCATGCCCTGACGACCGGCATCGTACTTGCGCCAGCGGGTCAGCGGTGCCAGCAGCCGTGAAGCGATCTGCGGATTGAGCTTGTTGAGTACGATGACCTGATCGGCCAGGAAGCGGTATCCCGCGCCATCGGCCCGGTGGAAGTTGACCAAATTCTGGTTGGCGAAGGTGCCGATCAGCGCACGCACCTTGTTCGGGTTCTTCAGCGTGAACGCAGGGTGCTGCATCAGATGCTGGACCCGCTCCAAGCCACCCGGCTGAGTGTTGCCGGCCTGGACGCTGAACCACTGATCCATGACCAGCGGGTTGTCCTTGAAGTGCTCGGCAAAGGCTTCCAGTGCTTTGTCGCGCACGGCTTCGAAGTCTGAATTGACCAATACCGCCAACGCCGTCAGGCGCTCGGTCATGTTGTCGGCCTGCTCGAACTGGTCCACGCAGGCGGCTACCACTTCCGGCTTGCCGCTGAGCATCAGGTACGACAGCGCGATGTTTTGCAAGGCGCGTCGGGCGAAGTGGCTGGCTTCGGCGACATAAGGCGTCTCGCGCGACACCTCGCGGTTGGCCTGATAACGCTTCCAGAGCAGATCGTACAGAGCGGTGGCGATGCCCTGACGAGCGAAGTCGCGTGCCGCGTGAATGGCATCGACGTCAGCCACCTCACTGATTTCGGTGAGGTAGGCCTCACTCGGCAGTGACAGCATTTCGGCAACCATGGCCTGATCGAGGCTTTCATCTTCCAACTGGCTGCGCAGTGCCGCGACCAAACGCTGGTCCAGCTGCAGCGCTTCGCCGCGCTGGTGCTGGCCGATCAGTTCCTGCAGCACCTGTACCGACAGCTGCTGGCCCGCTTCCCAGCGGTTGAAGCCGTCGGAATCGTGCTGCATCAAAAGCATCAGCTGATCGCGGCTGTAGGGGAAGTCCAGCTTCACCGGCGCGGAGAACCCGCGCAGCAGCGACGGCAGTGGTTGCTCTGGCACGTCGACGAAGGTGAAGGTCTGCTCAGGCTGGTCGACTGCCAACACGCGGGTTGTGCCGACTGCAGTGTCCTCGCCTTGTAGCCGCAACGCGATTTCGTTGCCCTGCCCGTCCAGCAGGCCCAGCGAGACCGGGATGACGAACTCCAACTTCTCGCTTTGCCCCGGCGTCGGCGGGCAGCTCTGGCGGAAGGTCAGGCTGTAAGTCCTCGCTGCTGCATCGTACTGCTCGCTAACGGCCAGACGCGGTGTGCCGGCCTGGCTGTACCAGCGTTTGAACTGGGTCAGGTCGGCGCCGTTGGCGTCCTCCATCGCTTTAACGAAATCATCGACGGTCACGGCCTGGCCATCGTGCCGCTCGAAGTAGAGGTCGCTGCCCTTGCGGAAGCCCTCTTCGCCCAACAGCGTCTGGATCATGCGCACCACTTCGGCGCCCTTTTCGTACACGGTCAGGGTGTAGAAGTTGGAGATTTCGATGAAGGATTCGGGGCGCACCGAATGCGCCATGGGGCCGGCATCTTCTGCGAACTGGTGGGTGCGCAGGTAGGACACGTCCTCGACGCGCTTTACGGTCGGCGAGTTCATGTCAGCGGAAAACTGCGAGTCGCGGAATACCGTGAAGCCTTCCTTCAGCGACAGCTGGAACCAGTCGCGGCAGGTCACGCGGTTGCCCGACCAGTTGTGAAAATACTCGTGGGCGACGATCGCCTCGACACGCTGGTGGGCAGCGTCTGTGGCGGTTTCGGCGCGCGCCAGCACGGCGCTGGAATTAAAGATGTTGAGGCCCTTGTTTTCCATGGCGCCCATGTTGAAGTCGTTGACCGCGACGATCATGAAGATATCCAGGTCGTATTCCCGACCGTAGGCCTCCTCGTCCCACTTCATGGACTTTTTCAGACTGTCCATGGCGTGCTGGCATTTGTCGATGTTTTCCGGCTCGACGTAAATGCGCAGCGCCACGTCACGACCCGTCATGGTGGTGAAGCTGTCCTCGACGCACCAGAGATCACCCGCCACCAGGGCGAACAAATACGCCGGCTTCTTGAATGGATCTTCCCAGGTTGCCCAGTGGCGGCCGTCATCTTCTTCGCCGCTGGCGATGGGGTTGCCGTTTGACAGCAGGATCGGATAAGCATGTTTCTCGGCACTGACCGTCGTGGTGAACTTGCTCATCACATCAGGGCGGTCAAGGTAATAGGTGATCTTGCGGAAGCCCTCTGCCTCGCACTGGGTGCAGAACATCTTGCCGGACTTGTAGAGGCCTTCCAGCGCCGTGTTGCTTTCGGGGTGAATCACGACCGTGCTATCCAGCGTGAAGCGCTCTGCATCAGGCTGCAGCGTCAGGCTTTCTTCGCCGATTTCATAATCGCCCAGGCCGAGCTGACGATCATTGATAGAAAGAGAGATCAACTCGAGATCCTGGCCATCCAGCCGCAGGGACGGCAAACCGGCACCGGCCTCCGGGTTGCGACGCATGACCAGCTGCGCATGGACCAAGGTGCGGTCTTCGTACAGTTCGAAGGTCAGGTGCGTTTCATCGATCAGGTAATCCGGAACCTGATAATCCTTAAGATGAATGACTTTCGGTTGTTCGGTGCGCATCGGTTGAGCCTCTTCGAGGCAGCCTCAAGCAACGGGCTCGCGGCTGCGAATTTTCGGTGATGGTCCTGACGCTACTCGCGGAACCACGTATCCGCGAGCGCTTTAGCAAACCGCCTGGCTTACGCCGCAGCGCTGGCTGCAACCTGGTAAGCCGTGAACTTGCGGATATTTATCACGCCGGTATCAAGGATCAGATATTGACCCTTGATGCCGCGTAGGGTGCCTTCGACGACTGGCGTCTTTTCCAGATCCAGGCTGACGATCTTGGTCGGGTAGGCCTCGACCGGGTAACGGATCTCGAGCACCTGCGCATCGGCCACTGGCTGGATCGCCTGCAACCCGTAACGCTGTTGCAGCTCACGCAGCCCTCCGGCGCAGGCATCGAAGATCTGTTCGCGGATCTCGATCAGGTCGATGGGTTCAGCATCGCCTTTGAGCAGCGCGCGCCAGTTGGTGCGATCAGCGACCTGACTACGCAGCAGGTCTTCGACCATACCCGACTGTTGTCGAGTCGCGACACGCATGATCGGCAGCGCCTGACTGGCGCCCTGATCGAGCCAGCGTGTCGGCAACTGCGTCGCGCGGGTGATGCCCACTTTGATGCCCGATGAGTTGGCCAGATACACCACATGATCGGTCATGCAGAAATCCATACCCCACTGCGGATCGCGGCAGGTGCCGAAGTCGTGGTGGCATTTTTCCGGGCTCATGATGCAGATGTCGCATTGCGGCAGCTTCTTGAAGCAGGGGTAGCAATAGCCCTGACTGAAACTCTTGTTGGTCTTGCGGCCACAGTGGCTGCAGTGGATGGCGCCCAGGTACTCCAACCGCAGGGTCTTGCCGATCAGCGGGTTGACCGGCACCAGCGTCTCGTTCAGGCGGAACGAATATTGGGCCTGATCTCCCAGCTGAATCGACATCTTGCTCAGCGCGCCGCGTCCCAGCTCAAGCATCAGTGCCGGGTCCCGGAGGCAGGTGAAAACAGGCTAGAGTCGATAGGTGTCTTGTTCTTGCTCTTGGAGCCGCATTCCTGGCCACCCAAGTAGCCGGTGCGCTCCTCTTCCGGCAGGTTCTTCAGCTCCCAGGCGATCATCGCACCGAGGCAGGTTTCCTTCTGCTCGGGCGTCAGCTTGCGGCCGTCGCTCCACTTGCCCAGCTCGACGGCGGTTTTCAGGTTTTCGTAGATTTCAGGGGTGATGTTTTCGATGGCTTCAATAAAGGACGACATGACCGGCTCCCGGGGAAACGAGGGCGCATTCTAGCGGAAAGAAGCAGAGAGCTGGACGCCTCAAGCCTCAAGCCTTCGGCGCGCGAGCAACCCACCGGCCACGCCGGTAATGCAACCGGCCACCAATCCGCCGACATGTGCGGCATTGGCTATGGCCAGCGCGCCGAAGCTCACCACCTCAATCACGCCGGTCAGGCAGATCACCAGCCAGACCAGCATCAGCACCACGACGCCGGGCGGCAAGCGGTAGGCCTCGTCCGGCGAGAGCTTCTGGAACAGCCAGCAATGCCCGAGCAGCCCGTACAGGACGCCAGATAGTCCGCCGAATATGCCTGGGCCGCCGTAGGTGTACTGCGCCATATTGGACACGATGCCGAACACCAGCGTCAGCCCGAGCAACATCAGTGCACCCTGGCGGTATTCGATGCGCCGACCAAGCTCCCAATACCACATGGAGTTCATAGCCAGGTGGAGGAAGCCAAAGTGTACGAAGATCGGCGTCACCAGGCGCCACCACTCCCCCGCTGCGAGTGTCTGCTCGAGCGTAGCGAAGTAGGCGTACTCACCGTCGATGCGAAAATCGCTGAAGTTTAACCAGCGAACGGTGCCGAAGTTTTCACCCAGCATGGTGATCGCGGCGGCGATCATTGTCAGCGCTAACACCGCGGCAGTCAGCGGGCTACGGCGAAGGCTGGCGACGAAACCGCCAACGCGGCGCGGCGGTTGTTCAGCTACTACAGCGCCATCACCTTGAGGGTAGCGCTGGTAGAGCTCACGGACCTGCTCTGCGGTCTCTGCCGGCACCCGCAACACCTGCTCACCCGACTCTTCAGAGACGCGGCAAGGCACCTGCAGTCGCCGCAGCAAGGCAATGAAACCGCTCAGGTCTTCCGACAATGGCAGGCGCAACGCCTCTACGATGGCCATCTAGCGCTCCACCTCCACCCAGACGAACTTCGCCGGGTCGAGTCGGGTTTCCTCATCGAGCCGGTAGGCGACCAGCTTGCCGTACATCACCGCGCTGTAATCGAGACAAGCCAGATTCGACCGGATGGGTGCTGGCATCCCACTGCGCCAGTAGTGGCCGACGAACAGCAACGGTTCATCCGGGCCATAAAGGAACAAGCGGCTTTTCTGGCTCTGGCTGAGCGGCATTCGCGCCGCATGTTCCGGCAATCCGTCGGGTTGAAAAACCACGTCTCCGTACGTCTGGGGGTCTTCTTCCCAGAATTTGGTGCGAAAGAAACTGCGTTTGAAACCTTCAGCACTGGTCAGCGTAAGCCCTTGAGGCAATGGCATATCGGTGCCTCGGAGTAGACGATCAAGAGCCTTGGCGGCAAAGCCGTCCGCAAACGCGGCGTCACGGAGGAACTCGTGATCGACGCGCGCGTGGTCAAGCCGTTTGCGCAGCTGATTGATCACCCCGCTGTCCCAGCAGGCATGCACCACGCGAAAGCGCTCGCTTTCCAGAAACAGCGGCAGTTCCATGAACCAGTCGCGAAAGGCGCGCCACTCATCTGGGTAGTGCTCGAACTGTTCGAATGTCTGTTCGAGCAGCTTGGCATAGCGCGGCGTGTGCTCACGAACGAAGGCTTTGCCGCTCTCTGGCGGTGCCGGGATATACCAACCCAGCGCGTTGAACTCGTGATTGCCCATGATGCAGTGCGCCTGCTCCGCCTCGACCATCGCATGGACCAGATGCAGCGCCTCGCGAATCCTCGGACCGCGATCGATGATGTCGCCAAGAAAGATCACTTGCCGGCGTGGATGCCGCCATACGTCACCGTGTCGACGATAGCCCAGCTGGTCGAGCAGACGCGCCAAGGTGTGGGCACAACCATGCACGTCCCCAATCAGGTCGTAGCTGCGCTCCGGGTCGACAAACACTATTCCCCTCCACCGAGTCGGCTGCCCCAGCCAAGCTTGGTACGGCAGACCTCGTAATAGTTGTGATCAAGCGGGTGGATCAGGTGAAGCTTCTGCGGCTTTTTGCGCACTGTGACGGTGTCGCCTGGTGCGCAGGTGAAATGGTTCTGGCCATCACAGGAGACCTGCGGATAGATCTGCATGTTCGGTGAGACGACGATCTTCAGCTCGCTGTTGCCGTCCACCACGATGGGCCGGCTGGACAAGGTGTGCGGATACATCGGAACAACCACGATTGCATCCAGACGTGGATGCATGATCGGCCCGCCAGCAGATAGCGCATAGGCAGTAGAGCCTGTGGGGGTAGCGATGATCAGCCCATCGGCTTTCTGACTGCAGACGAACTGGCCGTCGATATACAGCTCGAACTCAATCATCCGCGTCGACTTGCCGGGATGCAGCACCACGTCATTGAGCGCGTCGCCTTCACCGATGGATTCCTCGAAGCGCCGCACCTGAGCCTCGAGCAGGAAGCGATTTTCCAGCGTGTATTGCCCGCTGAGCACCTCGGCGACCTTCTCTTCCAGCTCATCGGGGCGGATATCGGTGAGAAAGCCGAGACTGCCTCGGTTAATTCCCAACACCGGGACCCGATGCTTGGCCAGCGCTCGCGCCGCACCCAGCAAGCTGCCGTCACCACCCACCACGATCACCAGATCGCAGGAATCGCCCAAGCGTTGCCGGGAGGACGTTTGCATGCCGTGACCGGGCAGTACCTCGGCGATGTTTTCTTCGAGGATCACGTGCAGATGACGCGCCACGAGGAATCTCTTCAACCGGCGAATGGTGTCCAGCACCTGGGAACTGCCCAGGCGGCCGATGATGCCGATGTTGCGGAACTGATCCATTGAAGCTCCCTGTAGGCGAGACGGGTAACAGGCAATTGCGAGGCGGGAGAAACACCGACCGGCCGAAGCGTAACAGGCACTTGTTTGGTGTCGCGCAGACGCGTTCGAGTTCAACACCCGGGTCCGCACGGATTCCCGCTGCAGTGCAGCCGACGGATTATGGGCGAAAGCTGGAAGTGGCAGCAAACCAACCTCGGCTATGCTGCTTGCATGAACCTTCCTTGCCTTGGCGATCTGCTCCCTGGCCTAGTGCACCCCGCCGTGCGGGATCTCGCGTGGGTCCTGCTCTCGCCACCCTTACTGCGCGAAGCTCCAGCGCCACAAAGACACCCGCTGACGGCCAGTCGCTGGGCTGAGCATCCTGGCGAACTGGCCGACTGGCTGCGCCTGCTCGACACCCAGCCGAGCGTTCTCGAAGCCTGGCTCGCGCAACGCAGTACCCGGCGACTGGGCCTGTATTACGAGCGTCTCTGGCAATTTGCAATGTGCCAGGCGCCGGATATCGACCTGCTGGTGGCGAACCTGCCGATCCGCCAAGGCAGTCATACGCTGGGCGAGCTGGATTTGCTCCTGCGTGACAGGGAGGGCGTCCATCACCTGGAACTGGCCGTCAAGTTCTACCTCGGGCTCGACGGCGACAGCACGCTGCACGACCGCTGGCTGGGCCCCGGCAGCCACGATCGACTCGACATCAAGCTGCGGCGCCTCTGCGACCATCAACTGAAGCTACCGGCGGAGCCCGCCGCGCAACTGGTGCTCAGCGAACTGACCAGCGCGCGGATAAACAGTGCGTTGTGGCTAGGTGGCTACCTGTTCCAACCGCTAGCAAGCGCCTGTTCTACACCGGCCGGCGCCAATCCGCTGCACCTTGGCGGGCGCTGGTTGCGTCAACACGACTGGACGGGCTTTGCTGAAAACGACCGCAGCGCGACCTGGCAACCCTTGCCCCGCCATGCCTGGTTAGCACCCGCTCGCGTGCCGTGGAGCGCTGTCTGGCAGCGCCCCGATTTCGATCGGTGGGTCATCGACGTCGAGGGTCAACGTCAGGCGAAAATGCTGGTTCGCCTGGCGGAGCATGCAGATGGACACTGGCTCGAACAGGAGCGTCTGTTCCTGGTCCCAAGCACCTGGCCGACCCACTGAGCCGCACCTGACGTGAAAACGTCATCCGCATTCGGCAGACTTGAGCGGCGACAGCACCGCCATTTCCTCCACCGCAAGGGTCAGCATCGATGAGCTCCGACCAGCTCCGTTCAATCGCGCCGGAACAATCGAGTCCGTGGCCGATCTTCCTGCTATTCCTGCGTCTCGGGCTGACGTCGTTCGGCGGCCCGGTGGCGCACCTGGGTTATTTCCGCGAGGAGTTCGTTCAGCGCCGGCGCTGGCTCGACGAGCAAGGCTATGCGGATCTGGTGGCGCTCTGTCAGTTCCTCCCCGGCCCCGCTAGCAGCCAGGTCGGGATCGCCATCGGATTGCTGAGGGGTGGCTATCGCGGTTCGCTGGCAGCCTGGTCGGGATTCACGCTGCCTTCAGCGATTGCCCTGGTATTGTTTGCGCTGGGCATCGGTCGCTGGGGAGATCGTTTGCCGGACGGATTTCTCCATGGGCTGAAGATTGTCGCGGTCGCCGTCGTGGCCCAGGCGGTATGGGGAATGGCACGCAACCTGTGCACCGATGGTCTGCGCGTGACTATCGCGCTACTGGCCGCCTGTGCGGTTCTGCTGTTGGCTAGCGCCTGGGCGCAGCTGGTTGTCATTGCCATCGCAGGCGTGACTGGACTGCTGTTGTTTCGTCCTGCTGCCATGTCCAACCTGACGCCATTTCAGCCTCGCGTGGGGCGCGCAGCCGGCGTCCTGGCGCTGCTGTTGTTCTTTGCCCTACTGCTGCTTCTACCCGCCCTGGCGGCTATCTCCGCCAGCCAGTCAGTGGCAATGGTGGACAGCTTCTATCGAGCCGGTGCCCTGGTCTTCGGTGGTGGCCATGTGGTGCTGCCGTTACTGCAAGCCGAAGTCGTGCCCACCGGCTGGGTTAGCAATGATATTTTTCTGGCCGGTTACGGCGCCGCTCAGGCGGTCCCAGGGCCGCTGTTCACCTTCTCTGCCTTTCTCGGGGCCTCGATTCAAGGCGAAGGCAACAGCCTGATCAACGCGGCACTGTGCTTGATTGCCGTATTCATACCGTCATTTCTACTGGTGTTTGGCGCCATGCCTTTCTGGGATCGGCTGCGCGCCAATCGGCGTATGCAGGCGGCATTGGGTGGAGTGAACGCGGCGGTGGTCGGACTGTTGCTCGCGGCGCTGTACGATCCGGTGTGGACCAGCGCGATTTTCGGCCCTGGCGACATCGTTCTGGCGGCAATTGCCCTGACCGCTCTGATGGTGTGGAAACTGCCACCCTGGCTGGTGGTGCTGGCCGGTGGCGTCGCCGGCTCGCTACTCGCCTTGCTGAGCTAGATCTCGTCGGCTCAGCCGCTGCGCTCGGTACGCCCGCCGGAACGCGCGAGGTAGCCGTTGCCCTGCTCACAAAGCAAGGTCGCATAATCCTCTGCAGACAGCGCGTCGAGGCCGCCACGCAGCGGATAAGCGCTGAAACCCAGCTGCGTCAGCAGGAATACCGCGCTGGCGCTGCGTTTGCCACTGTCGCAGTAGCACAGATACAACCGATCCTGCTGCAGCAATCGCACCTTCAACCGCAACAGATGCAGCGGCATTGTCAATGCCAGCCGGGCATGCCCCTGCTCGTATTCCTCCAGCAGCCGCACATCCAGCCATTGTGCTCCCTGCTCGATCAGCGCGTTCGCCTCCTCCAGACCGAGTTCGTCGACCACCGGCGCCTTCAGCAGCGCGACGAAATTCTCGCGCGCCAGTTTCAGCACGCATGCATCTTCGATCAGCGTAACGGTGGCGTTACGCGGTGCGTCGGTCAGCAGCGCCTCTTCACCAAAACAGGCCCCGATGTCCAGCTCCGCTACTACTTGTCTGGCACTACCAAAGCCCGTCATGACTTCAGCGCGGCCGCTCTTGAGAAAGTAGCAACAGTCGCCGGCCTCACCTTCACGCAGCAGCACATGGCCGGCCGGCAAGTTGACAACTTCGAGCCTGGTAAGCATGTCGCGTACGTTTGCAGGGGGCACCTTGGCGAACAATGGGTTCTCCAACAGCGCTTCAAGCCAGTCGGTCAGCTCGCCAGCCGTCGCCAGTTCCAACAGCAGATCGGCGTTGGCGTGCTGCCAGGTCACAAGGCGCTCGAGCTGCGCACTGTCGATGCACAGCACGCGGGCATCGCTCAACGCGCAAGCTCTGCTCAGCCGTACGCCGGAAACGAACACATGGCAACTCTCGGACGAGCCGGCAACCAAAGGTCGCTCGCCTTCCGGCGTTAACAGCGACAAGGCGCCACTGAGCAGAAAATAGCTCAAACCCGGCGGCGTCTGCTCATGGAACAACACATCGCCGGCTAGCAGGACCCGCGGCACCAGTTGATGGCGAATTTCCTGCAGATACCGAGGCGACAAGGTGTTGAGCGGAACCAGATGGTGGACCAGGTCCGAAGGTAGCGGCTTGTTCATCCATGCATTCCAAATGGGGCAACAGGTCAGCGCAGCAGTTCGTCCAGCTGCGCCTGAGCAGCTCTCCGACCCTGCAGACCACCGGTGTGTACGAAAATGAGCCGCGTACCAGGGGCAAAATAACCGCCCTCTGCATAAAGGCGCAACGCCATCATCGCCTTAGCCGTGTAAACAGGCTCCAGCGGCACCGATGAAACCGCCTCGGTCTCCAGCAGAAACCGAGCCAGCGGCTCATCGAATCGACCGAAGCCACCGCGGCTGGCATCGATCAGCTGATATCCGGAATCAGCTGTGCCAGCGTCTCGCAACAACCGGCTCACGTTGTCTGCTACGCCATGCGAAGGCGGGCCTGCCAGCGCTCCGTGGACTGTTTTTCCGCGCTGTTGCGCCTCGCCAATAACCAACCCCGCCAAGGTCGTACCAGTGCCTGCGGCAAGCCACCAGCCCTCGTAGTCCTGCCAGCCGATGGCGGCCAGCCGAGTGTGCACAAGCTCGACCAGCGGGGTGCAACCCAGCGCACCGGCAAGCCCGCCGCCCCCTTCCGGCACGCAGTAGTAGCCGGGATAACGCTCGCGCCAGGTATCGAAGAAATCCGGCCGGTGCCGCTCCCGATAACCCCCATAACCGAGCCAGTGCAGCTGCATGCCGAAGCGCTGCAAATCTTCAACAGTCGCTGTTTGCTGCGGATTGCCACGCAGCAGCCCAACGCTGCCCAGGCCGTAGCGTCTGGCCGCGGCGGCTAGCGCATGCAGATGATTGGAATGAGGGCCGCCAAGGCTGATCAGCCCTGACGCGCCGCTGTCTTGCGCCGCAGCGAGGTGGTGGATGAGCTTGAACCACTTGTTGCCGGACAGTTCAGCATCGACCAGATCCAGGCGCAGCACGGCCACTTGGACATCGGCTGCGCGCAGCCAGGGCAGATCGAGCCGTTGCAGCAACACCGAGGCCAGGCTGGGAATAGAGAAAGAGATGATGGGAGCCCTTGTCAGCTACCGGTGCGCAATCGATCCTGAGACCGGTGCCTGGCACAACAATTGGACTCGCCGATGACGAAGCGCGCAGGCGAATCGACCTTGTCCAATGGCATGTTGCAGCGTTCGCCAGTCGAGAGGCTGGCTACGCAGGTAGGCTGCTGGTAGTGCTGAACCCACTTGCCGTACTGCTCTTCGGAGACCGCGCATTTGGCCGCGGCATAGGCCAGCGGATTTTCCTGATAGCGCGCCATGTCCTGAAGCGCGATGGTCAGGTGTCCGGCTCCGGGATGATACGCCATGAATATCACGCCGAGCCGCGACAGCCGTTCGAGCACTCGGCCTCCCGCCTGCTCGGTCAGCACGCCAACCTGCTTGTGCAGCGCTTCGATCTCTTCTTGCAGCTGCGCATCCAGTTCGTTGCGATATGCCAGCTCGACGTCGCGGATAGCAACCTGCTCCTTATATTCAGCCACCGCTGCAGTGACCTGAGCCTGCACCTCAGTGCTGAGACGCGCCCGTGCGGCGTCGGCTTCGTCACGGCTGTTCTGTTCAAGCGCGCGCAATTGCTGGCTCATCTCTTCACGGGTTTTCTGGAAGCCCTCGGCCTGCTCTGCGAGCTGGGCGCGAAGCGTCACTGTCTGCTGCTGATGTTCAAGCAGCTCACCACGCAACCGGGTGATTTCAGCTTGCAGCGTTGCCTGTTGTTGAGCGGCCAGGTCCCGCAGTTTGGCGATGTCGGCCTCTCGCAATTGTTCCAGGCTGGCAATGCGCAAGCGCTGCTGCTTGATCAACTGCGCAGCCTTGAGTCGTTGTTCCTTTTCAAGCTGCTCGGCACGGCGAGTGGCAACCTGCTTAGCCGCGTCCGGCGCGTACCAGGTGTCTTCGGCCACCATTTGCAGACGCTCGGCGGGCACGGTCTGCGGTGCCTCATCTTCCACCAGCAGCCCCAGATGGTTACGCTTGATGCGGTCACGCAACATGACGAAGTGATTCTTACCGGGCGTCAGATCCGGATCCCACAAGTGCATCTGGTGCCAGGACACCGGGCACTGACTGCGACAGGCCAGGCGAATCGGCCCGGCGCCGAGATCCGGCCCGCGCCCGGTGCGTTCGGCGAGGCTGCGCAACGGAATATTCCAGCCACTGTCGGCCGATCCGTCCTCATTGAAATCGAGATAGAAGAACACCGCCGCGCGAATCTGCAGCCGGGCGTTGACCAGCACATACGCGACCCGCATCTGCTGATCGGCAAACTCCAGCATGCTCACCACCCCATCGAGCATGGCTTCGAACTCGGGGTAGAGCATTTCCTTGCAGACGCCGCCATCATTGAAGAACAGTACGGCCTCGACCGTCTGCGGTTTGATCTGCATGCTCGGCTTCCTCAACAACTGATACGGCCCGCGGGAATCCGCGCCGCGGGTACGTGACGCCCGCTAGCCCATGGTTGGCGCAAAGTGTAGGGGAAAAAGCGAAACCGGCAATGTGACTGGGTTGGCAGCGCCTTCGGCACCAGGATGGGCTGCCGAAGCGCTACCGATAAACTGTGAACGGGTCGGATTAAGCCGGCCGGCCGTTCAATGCTGCGAGCTGAGGTGCCAGGCGCCGGCCCATCTCCTCACCGAGCGCCTGCAGCCCGCTCATCGGCCGGATCATCACTTCAAAGTCGGTGATCAGCCCGCTCTCATCGAAGCGAATCATGTCGATACCCTTGAGCTGCCGATCACCGACGCGAGCGCTGAACTCCAGCACGACGTCCATGCCATCGGCGCTCGCCAACTCGCGGTGGTAAGCAAAATCTTCGAACACCGTCACCACGGTGTTCAGGATCAGATTCACCGCTGCCGCGCTCTCGTAGGGCACGAACGCCATCGGCGAGCGAAACACCGCCTGCGGATGCAACAGATCCGGTAGCCGGCCCAGGTCACCGGCTGCAATCATCTGATGCCAGCGCTTCAAGGTTTCGCTGGCGGCCGGTTGTAGTGCAATGGATGTACTCACGTCGTCGCTCCTATACGAAACGGCCTCCGCCAAACAGGCTATGCGAGAGGCGGGGCTTGTCTGGATCAGACTTCAGCGGCTAGCCGCGAACCTTGGTTAATGGCGCGCTTGGCATCGAGCTCTGCAGCGATGTCAGCGCCGCCGATCAGATGAACCTGGCGTCCGGCAGCCTCGAGTTCGGCCTGCAATTCGCGCAACGGGTCCTGGCCGGCGCAAACAATGACCGTATCAACCGGAAGCACCTGCGGCTCACCATCGGCCACACGGATATGCAGGCCTTTATCGTCGACCGCCAGGTATTCCACGGCGCTGATCATCTGCACATGCTTGTTCTTCAGCCCCGTGCGGTGAATCCAGCCGGTTGTCTTGCCCAGGCCATTGCCAACCTTGGATTTTTTGCGCTGCAGCAGATAGACCTGCCGCGCCGGTGCGTGGGGCTCCGGCTGAACGCCCGCCACCCCACCGCGCGCTTCCAGTGCGAGGTCGATGCCCCACTCGCGCCAAAACGCCTCTCTGTCGAGACTGGTCGAGAGACCGTCGTGGGTGATGAATTCCGACACATCGAAGCCGATCCCGCCGGCGCCGATGACGGCCACGTGCTTGCCTACCGGTTTGCGTTGCAGGATCGCGTCGATGTAGCTGATCACCATCGGATGATCGATACCTGGGATGTCGGGTGTGCGCGGCGCAATACCGGTCGCCAGGATGATTTCATCGAAGCTGCTAGCCAGCAGGTCAGCCGCGCTGACGCGCGTGTTCAGACGTACGTCGACGCCGGTGTTCTGCAGCTTGCTCTCGAAGTAGCGCAGAGTTTCGAAGAACTCTTCCTTGCCCGGCACAAGCTTGGCGATATTGAACTGACCACCAATCTCACTCGAGGAGTCGAACAGCGTCACCTGATGGCCGCGCTCGGCCGCTACGGTAGCAGCCGCCAGGCCGGCCGGGCCCGCACCCACAACTGCGATCTTCTTGATCGTGGTGGTGGGAATGTAATTCAGCTCGGTTTCGTAACATGCCCGAGGGTTGACCAAGCAGGTGGTCAGCTTGCCGCTGAACGTGTGGTCCAGGCACGCCTGGTTACAGCCGATGCAGGTGTTGATGGTGTCGCTGCGGTCCGCAGCTGCCTTGTTGACGAAATCCGGATCGGCGAGGAACGGGCGAGCCATGGAAACCATGTCCGCATCGCCTTCTGCAAGGACCTGTTCCGCGACTTCCGGCGTGTTGATGCGGTTTGTCGTTACCAGCGGAATGCCAACCTGGCCGCGCAATTTCGCTGTCACCTTGGTAAAGGCCGCGCGCGGCACCTTGGTGGCAATTGTTGGAATGCGGGCTTCGTGCCAGCCAATACCGGTATTGATCAAGGTGGCACCGGCTTGCTCGATGGCCTTGGCCAGCGTCACTACCTCATCCCAGGTGCTGCCGCCCTCCATCAAATCAAGCATCGACAGGCGATAGATGATGATGAACTCGGCGCCAACCGCCTCACGCACGCGCCGCACGATTTCAACCGGAAGACGCATACGGTTTTCGTAGCTGCCGCCCCAACGATCGGTACGGTGGTTGGTGTGGGCCACCAGGAACTGGTTGATGAAGTAGCCTTCCGACCCCATGATTTCGACGCCGTCATAGCCGGCCTTTTGCGCCAGACTTGAGCAATTGACGAAGTCACGTATCTGCTTCTCGATGCCCTCTTCGTCCAGCTCACGAGGGGTAAAGGGATTGATCGGCGCCTGGATGGCGCTCGGGCCGACCAGCTGAGGGCTGTAGGCGTAACGACCGGCGTGAAGAATCTGCATGCAGATTTTGCCACCTGCCTCATGCACCGCCTGAGTGACCACTTTGTGCTCCTGCGCTTCCTCAAGCGTCGACAACTTGGCTGCTCCGGCGCGTACCGAACCTTCTTCGTTCGGCCCGACCCCACCGGTAACGATCAGGCCTACGCCGCCACGTGCCCGCTCAGCGAAGAAGGCGGCCATGCGCTCAAACCCATTGGGCATCTCCTCCAGGCCGGTGTGCATCGAGCCCATCAACGTGCGGTTGCGCAGCGTGGTAAAACCCAGGTCCAGCGGAGCCAGCAGGTGCGGAAAAGCGGTCATGTTCATTCCTCGATCAGGCGGCACGGCGGGTGCCAGAAATACTTCGGTGGGATCGCCACGCCTCTCGCGGGCGCAGTCGCAATGCGGTGAAGATAAACAGCACCCGTCGCACGCTCAATGACCGAAAGTCACAACTATCTGACTCAAACGCGCAAAACGCTTGGCAAGCGGCACACGGATGCCTAGTCTTTTGTGCGACATCCCTGGCTTTGGTACCCATGCGCACCCATAGCAAATTGCTCGGCGTCGCCGTTCTCGCTCTCGCAGCGCTCGTCATCTACCTCGACTGGACGCGTGACCGACGCAGTGGCCCGCTGCTTTCCGATCTTCGGCTCCTGCCGATCGAGAGCCAGGGCCAGCCGGGCGAGACCGGCAACCTCCTCGGGATCGAAACCCGATTGCTGCCGGCCGATTATCAGAGCCGCGAGCGATTGCGCTTGAAGTTCGCCACCTACCTGGACCAGGCGCAGGAAGCCGGTCTGCTGAACCCTCGAACTATCGTCGTACTGCCTGAGCATGTCGGCACGGGCTTGTTCGCCCTCGGCGAGAAGCCGGAAGTCCAGCAGGCACGCACCCTGCGCGACGCCATGCAATGGATGGCCCTAAGTAACCCCTGGGACTACTTGCGCGCGTTGCTGAATAACGAAGGGGACGATCGCCGTACCGAGGCGGTTCTCAAGATCAAGGCGCACGAGATGGCTCGCGACTATCAGGACATTTTCGGAGACCTGGCTGAGGCGTACGGTGTGACGCTCGTCGCCGGCTCGATCGTCCTGCCCGAACCCTATATCAAGGAAGGTCGGCTGCAGGTCGGATCGGGACCACTTCGGCAGGTCAGCCTCAGTTTTACGCCAGACGGCAATCTCTTAGGCCCGCTGCAGTACAAGCAGAACCTGAGTCGCTATGAACGCCGTTACAGCCAAGCGCCCAAGAACCACACGCCATCGGCGCTCCAGACACCGGCTGGGTGGTTGGTCGTGCTGCTCGGCTGCGACGGCTATACACGACACTTTGCCGAAGACGCCGAGCTGCTGGCCATACCGGGTGCGCGTGACGACCCGCTGGAGACTTGCGGCGCGAATGTGGGCACAACCACAGAACTGGCGCGAGTTGACGTCCATACACTCGGGTTGCCCTGGAATCTCGTGGGTTCGCCTCGCAGGCCGACACGGCACCTTCATGGCGAGCCGGTGCGATTGAATAATTTGTGGTTGCCGAATCGGCCATGAACCGTCAAAGGGTCCGGCTCGGTGATCTCTCGGTCGGCTTCGTGCACAGCCTGGTCAGTGCCTTGCAGGAAAAGCACATCGACCCCCAGCCGCTGCTGGATGCGTACGGTCTCGACCATGCGCGGCTGTCGGAGCCACGGGCGCGCCTGTCGATTCCTCGCTACATGCGCCTGGGTCATGCCGCCATGCAGCTGACGGGAGACCCTGGGCTTGGGGTTGAAATGGGGCGATTACGCAAGGCCGGCCACCTCGGCCTCGTCGGCGTGACCTCGGCCCAAGCACCGACGGTGCGCGAAGCCGCACGTGCGCTGATTCGCTACGAGCCGCTTTATGCGAGCAACTACCGAGGCGCGTCAGGATTTCACGAAGATGCAACCGGAGCCTGGCTCCGGTTCTACTCGATCAGCCCGTACAACAACTACAACCGGTTCGTAGTCGATACGGTATTGGCCAGTTGGGTTACGCAACTGGGTGCTATCGCGGGCCAGCCGTTGATCCCGGTTGCGGTACAGATCGAATTTCAGCGCCCCGACTACGCCATGCGCTACGAAACGTTCTTTGGGCGATCAGTCGAGTTTGGTGCTGAGCACAATCAACTGCGTCTGGATCAGGCGACGCTGGCGCTGCGCAACCCGGAACACTGCCCAGGCACATGGCGTCAGCTTCTCGAACTCTGCGAGGCGGAACTGGAGATCCGCACCCGCACCCGCAGCATCCGCGAGCGCGTGGCTCAGCTGCTCGGGCCGATGCTCAAGGGCCAGGAGCCCGATCTCCAGCAGATCGCAGGGCGGCTGCAGTTACCGTCATGGACACTGCGTCGGAAGCTGGATGAAGAAGGCACCAGTTACCGCGCTATTCTCAACGACACCCGCCGCGATCTCGCAATGGCCTACATCCGGGACACCGATTCGGCGTTCGGCGAGATCGCCTGGTTACTCGGATTTTCTTCAGCGGAAGCCTTTCAGCGCGCATTCAAGCGCTGGAGCGGGCAGACGCCAGGTGAGTATCGGCGAGCACAGCGACGCGCCGAGTGATCTGTCAAAGCTCGAAGGCGTCGTCAGCAGGCTCCGGCCCGTCCTGCTCCGATGCGTGCCATTCGAGTATTTCGTCTTGATAGTCATCCATAGAAGCGATCCTCTTCTCAGGTTTTGCCTAGCTCTGCTTTTCAAAGCCCATGCCAGCGAAACTAACCTGCGCGCATGACCGAAAGATGAAGCAGCTCACAGCGCGGATGACTATTAAATAGCCTGAGCGGCCCGCAGCGACAACGCGCCATATCGCCGCAGACAGCGCACAGGCTCTCGCTCAGCGATCATGGCGGCGTCAGCCCCGCTGCGGTCATCGCCTGGCGCAGCAGCCAGGCCACCACCCCAAGGGCAAGAACGCTCGCTGACCAGATCAGAACCAACCAGGTCATGCGCTTCCACAGCGGCTTAGGCCGGGCTGCACTGCTTTCGTGCTTGTTTTGCATCTATCGCTCCGTGACGGCCCGTTTCAGTGATAGCCATCGTCTGCACTGACCTTGCCGCGGAACACGTAATAGCTCCAGGCGGTGTACATGAGGATCAGCGGGATGATCAGCAGCGCTCCGACCAAGGTGAAGCCCTGGCTCTGCGGCGGAGCGGCGGCGTCCCAGATACTGATCGATGGCGGAATGATGTTTGGCCAGAGGCTGATTCCGAGTCCGCTGTAACCTAGGAAGATCAGCGCCAGGGTAAACAGGAACGGCGAATAGTGAGCGTAACGCTTGATCGAGCGAAGCAGCCCGAAGGTACACACAAGCACCAGAATCGGTACCGGCAGGAACAGGATCAGATTCGGCATGCTGAACCAGCGCTCAGCGATATCCGGATGGGTCAGCGGCGTCCAGATACTGACAATACCGGTCACGGCCAGCACCGCCCAGACCAGCGGAATGCCGATGTCATGCATGCGTTTCTGCAGGTCACCGGCGGTTTTCATGATCAACCAGGTGCAACCCAGCAAGGCATACGCCGCGATCAGGGCCAGGCCGCAGAACACCGAGAACGGCGTCAGCCAGTCCAGCGGGCCACCCGCATAAGCGCGATCGGCCACGGGGAAGCCATGGATGAAGGCGCCAAGTGCGACCCCCTGGAAGAAGGTTGCGGCCAGCGAGCCACCAACGAAAGCCTTGTCCCAGATATGCTGACGAGACGCGCCGGCCTTGAAGCGAAACTCGAACGCCACACCGCGGAAAATCAGCCCCATCAGCATGAAGATGATCGGTAGATAGAGCGCAGATAACACGACCGAGTAAGCCAGCGGGAACGCGGCGAACAGCCCTGCCCCGCCCAACACCAGCCAGGTCTCGTTGCCATCCCAGATGGGCGCCACGGTGTTCATCGCAACATCGCGTTCGGACGTATCGGCCAGAAGCGGAAAGAGGATGCCAATACCCAGATCGAACCCATCCATCACAACGTACATCATGATGCCGAAGATGATGATGACGGCCCAGATCAGCGAAAGATCAATACCCATAACTCAGTTCCTCTCGCCAAGTTTGTCGCCATGATCGTGCGGTATCGCCTCGTCGGCAGCGGACAACGGCCGCATCGGCGTCCGCTTCTCTCCAGGCCCACCGGCGCCCTTCTCATCTCCTTCATTGATGATTGGGCCCTTGCCAATCAGGCGCAGGACATAGACGAACCCGATGCCGAACACCGCGAAGTAGATCAACACGAACATCGCCAAGGTCAGCCCCAGTTGCCCGGCGCCATGATTGGAAACCGCATCGGCTGTGCGCATGATCCCGTACACAACCCACGGTTGCCGTCCGACCTCGGTGGTAAACCAACCGGCGAGGATCGCCAGAAGCCCCGAAGGCCCCATCAGCAAGGCCAGACGCAGGAAAGGTCTGGAATGGAAAAGCCTGCCTCCGCGACGCAGCCACAGGCTCCAGAAACCGGTGAGAATCATCAGCAGCCCCAGCGCGACCATGATCCGAAACGTCCAGAAGACGATGGTTGAGTTAGGACGATCCTCCTTTGGGAAATCCTTCAGCGCAGGGATCTGCTCGGTCAGGCTGTGCTTGAGAATCAGACTGCCCAGATAGGGAATTTCGACCTTGTAGCGGGTTTCCTCACGCTCCATGTCCGGCCAGCCGAACAGCAATAACGGCGTCGGCTCACCCGAGCTATTATCCCAGTGGCCTTCCATCGCCGCGATCTTGGCCGGCTGGTATTCAAGCGTGTTGAGGCCGTGAAAGTCACCGACCACCGCCTGGATCGGCGCAACGATCAACGCCATCCACATCGCCATGGAGAGCATCTTGCGCACCGCGGGGTTATCGTTGCCGCGCAGCAAGTGCCAGGCCGCGGAGGCACCCACCATGAATGCAGTCGCGAGGAAGGCGGCAATTGCCATGTGGGTGAGGCGGTACGGAAACGAGGGATTGAAAATAATGGCAAACCAATCCACCGGGACGACGATGCCGTCGATGATCTCGTGGCCTTGCGGTGTGTGCATCCAGCTGTTGGATGCCAGAATCCAGAAGGTCGAGATCAGAGTGCCGACCGCCACCATCAGCGTTGAAAAGAAATGCAGCCCGGCGCCGACTCGATTCCAGCCAAACAGCATGACGCCAAGGAAACCGGCCTCAAGGAAGAAGGCTGTTAGTACTTCGTAGGCCAGCAAAGGCCCCGTGACGCTTCCAGCGAACTCGGAATAGGCGCTCCAGTTAGTTCCGAACTGGTAGGCCATGACGATCCCCGAGACCACCCCCATACCGAAGTTGACAGCAAATATCTTCAGCCAGAAATGGTAGAGATCCCGATAAACCTGACGCTTGGTTTTCAGCCACAACCCTTCCAGCACCGCCAGGAAACTCGCCAACCCGATGGTGATCGCCGGGAAGATAATGTGGAAGGAAATCGTGAAAGCAAACTGGATCCGCGCGAGTTCAAGCGCTTCCAAACCGAACATTAACCACCCCTCGTCAGTACGCCATCAGCCCCTGGCTTGTTAGTCACAGCACGCTTTACTGACAGCATTTAACCGCAAGGGTGCGCCAAGTACCCCGCTACCGGTTGACGCAGGTCAAGGTAAAACACCCAGAGATGTGAAAACGCCTCCTCGGCGTTGGGCGTTTTGTTGTCCAGCTGCGGTCATCAGCCGCGGCGGGATGCGTTTGAAAACGGCTGCCTCACTGTGAATCGGCGAGACCAGGCGTGTGGTTCAACCTCGAAAGTACAACCTTCGATTCAATTCCTGGCGAGCGTCGTAAGGCCTCGACTCGAGGGGACGACCTGATCGGGAGCAGCGGAATCAGCTCGAGGCTTGACCGAGCGCCTTGACCAGATTGTTTTGAGATCAACGAGGTATGCGGCTCAGAGCGTGAGCGAACCGCAAAATTGATAACTCGTCAGTCCGATTGCCGGTCATCGCAGCAATCGCTTGAGCCAGACGCAGAGACCTGCCTGAGCTAGATGGACCGGAAAGGAGAAGAGCCGCTAGAACGGCAAGCTAGAAACGAAAAAAGCGGCCAAGAGGCCGCTTTTCGCGTGGCTTCCGCAGATGGGAAGCAAATATGGCGCAGCGGACGGGACTCGAACCCGCGACCCCCGGCGTGACAGGCCGGTATTCTAACCGACTGAACTACCGCTGCGCGTCGGCCGGACTTTCGTCCGATTCGCAAGACTTCTACGCTCAACCGTTGTGACTAGTGGCTGATCGCCCTGCGAGGCGCGCAATTTACGCATCAGCCCTGATCAAGTCAACACCGTGTCGCGATTATTTAAGAAAATAAACGGCGTATTGCAATCGCTCGGCTGATTGGCCGGTCATCGGGCACCTTTTGCCTGAAAAACAGTCAGTTGCACTGGCATACTCAAGTGCTTCTTTGTCATGGTCCGGGTCTACACTGCCAGTCAAGCCCGCTGCGCCCGCTAATACGGTCCGAGCTTGCGGTCTCGATCATCAATCACTCGGTTTCACGGAGCGCCTAGCTTGGCTTCCCCCGCAGCACTGCAGAGAGTTCGTCAATATGCGCCTCTGATCATCAGCGCAGTTATCGTCGTGCTATTCGGCCTGTATCTGGCCGGCCAGATCATGGCCTGGCTCCAGCTGAGCCAAACGCCAGCTACCGCAATGTCGGACAAGAGCCAGCCCACCGGAGCCGCACCTGACCTTGAGCGAATGGAACGGTTATTTGGATCCCCGGCCTCGAGCGGTCAAAGCTATATGCCCGGCGAATCGAGTTCTGATCTAACCTTGCTGGGCAGCTTCGTTCATGCTGACCCGGCTCGGTCGACCGCAATCATCCAGCTGAGCAGCCAACCGCCACAGCTTTATCGAGTCGACCAGGAAATAGAACAGGGGGTGCGCCTCTACAGCGTTCACCCAGACAGGGTTGAGATAAAGCGTGGCGGCCGTATCGAAAGCCTGCAATTTCCAACCGTTCGCTCTCCCACAGCCGCGATCGATAGCCTGCCTGACTACAGTAGTGAACCAACGGAGATGGAAGCACTCGACCCGCAAGCGGAGATGCTTCAGCAGCAGATGGAAGCACTCCGGCAACAAATGGAAGGGGCTCCAAGCCCACCAGAAACCATGCCCTCCGACGAACAGACCACGGAAGACAACTGACCGATGCTGCCATTTTCCTCCCGTCCGCTCATTATTCTGCTCGCCGCCGGCCTGCTCGCCGCCCCACTGCCGCTGTATGCAGCCGACCCCGGAATCGAGCCGAGCGAGACCCAGCAGGACGGCTGGACGATCAACCTCAAGGACGCAGACATACGTGCCTTCGTTGACCAGATCAGTCAACTGACCGGACAGACGTTCATTGTCGACCCTCGCGTAAAGGGACAGGTGAGTGTCGTGTCGTCGACAACACTGTCGCTGGACGAGGTCTATCAGTTGTTCCTGTCGGTCATGGCAACCCACGGTTACAGCGTACTCACACAGGGTGAGGTCGCGAGAATCGTGCCGAACGCCGAGGCCAAGTCCGAGGCTGGTGGCGGGCCGACCGGTGGAGACCTGCTAGAGACCAGGGTTATTCAGGTCCAGCACACATCGGCCACCGAATTGATTCCACTGATCCGCCCGCTGGTTCCGCAATATGGGCATCTCGCGGCCGTCAGCTCTGCCAACGCACTGATCATCAGTGACCGCAGCGCCAACATTGCACGCATCGAAGACCTGGTGCGGCAGCTCGACCAAGCCCAGAACGATGATTACGCGGTAGTGAATCTGCAATACGGCTGGGCCGTCGACATCGCTGAGGTCCTGCGTAATACCTTGGCACGTGGCGAAGCCAAGGACACGGCCGGTGCGCAGATCATTGCCGATTCACGCACCAACCGCCTGATTTTCACCGGACCGGAACTGGCGCGCCAGAAGCTCGCCAGCCTGGCCAAGACACTCGACACTCCCAACACCCGCTCAGCCAATACTCGGGTGATTCGCTTGCGCCACAATGACGCCAAGTCTCTGGCCGAGACACTCGGCGACATTTCCGAAGGGCTTGCCGAACCAACAGACGGCGAGGTTCAGGGAGGACGTAACCAGAACATACTCATCCGCGCGGACGAGAGCCTCAACGCTTTGGTCATGCTGGCCGAACCCGAGTTGATCTCGACGCTCGAATCAATCGTGCGCCAACTCGATGTGCCCCGAGCGCAGGTGATGGTGGAAGCCGCGATCGTCGAAGTGTCCGGCGATATCACCGACGCGCTCGGCGTGCAGTGGGCCGTGGATGCGCGCGGCGGCACGGGTGGCGTAGGCGGCGTCAGTTTTGGTAATACCGGTCTTTCCATCGGCAGCGTGCTCAGCGCCATCAACGACGATAAGATCCCCACTAATTTGCCCGACGGCGCCATCATCGGTGTGGGTACCCGTAGCTTCGGTGCACTGATCACCGCACTGTCTGCCAACAGCAAGAGCAACCTGCTCTCCACCCCAAGCCTGCTGACGCTGGACAATCAGGAAGCGGAGATTCTGGTAGGCCAGAACGTGCCGTTCCAGACCGGCACTTACACCACGGATGCTTCCGGCGCGAACAACCCATTTACCACCATCGAGCGAGAGGATATCGGCGTCACACTCAAGGTGGTTCCGCATATCAACGAGGGCGCCACGCTGCGCCTGGAGATCGAGCAGGAGATTTCCTCGATTGCGCCGTCCGCCAGCCTCTCGGCGCAGGCCGTGGATCTGGTCACCAACAAACGGTCGATCAAGAGCACCATCCTCGCCGAAGACGGCCAAGTCATCGTGCTCGGCGGATTGATTCAGGACGACGTAACCCGAACCGACTCCAAGGTGCCGCTACTCGGCGACATTCCATTTCTGGGTGCATTGTTCCGCTCGACCCAGGAAAGTCATATCAAACGCAACCTGATGGTGTTTCTGCGCCCAACGGTGATTCGCGACCGTGCCGGCCTGGCAGCGCTTTCCGGCAAGAAATACAGCGATATTCGGGTCATCGAAGCCAACCCAGGCAGTCCAAGCATCCTGCCAGCCACTCCCGAAGGACTGTTCGATGGTCAGGGACAGCCGGCACCGGCGATCGACCTGCGCTCCAACGAGCCCAGCCAACGCAGCCGCATGCCTTCTACCCCGGCAACGCAACGCGCGCCACAAAGCTTCACTCCACAACCGCAGCCGCCGGTTCAGGCGCCCATTCGCTCAGGCTGGGCAGTGCAACTGGCGAGCCTGCAAAACGGAGACAGTGCGCAGGCGCTGATGAGCAAGCTCCGCGAGGAAGGATTCGACGCCTACCTTCGCGTCGCCGGTCGCACGCACCGGGTGTTCGTGGGCCCGATAGACAGTCGGCAGGAAGCCAAGCGAATTCGCGATGAACTGGAAATCGAACAGCGGCTCGACGGTTTTGTGGTGAATTTCGAGCCGACGATGAATTGAAGACCTGAACCTCTGCACTGAGGCTCAAGTTGGCGCACGAACCCTAAACAAAGAACCCCGCTAAAAAGCGGGGGTCCTTTAACTGCCGTCTCGATCTAGAGCGCTGCCAATCCTCTTGCCAGATCGGCTTGTAAGTCGGCCACGTCCTCAAGCCCAACAGCGAGCCGGATCAAGCTATCCCGAATCCCGGCTTTGGCCCGGTCTTCGGCGGACAACCGTCCATGGGTGGTGGATCCAGGATGGGTGATGGTGGTTTTGCTGTCGCCCAGGTTTGCCGTGATTGAGATCAGACAGGTGGCATCGATGAAACGCCAGGCGCCCTCCTTGCCCCCAGCCACCTCAAAACTCAGCACCGCGCCGAAGTCTTTCTGCTGACGCTTTGCCAGTTCATGTTGTGGGTGGCTTGGCAAACCCGCGTAGTAGACCTTGTCGACGCCCGGCTGTTGCTCCAGCCACTCCGCCAGTACCCGTGCACTGGCGCAATGGGCCTGCATCCGCAGGCGCAGCGTCTCCAGCCCCTTCAGAAACACCCAAGCGTTAAACGGGCTCAGCGTGGGTCCGGCGGTGCGCAGAAAGCCCACCACTTCCTTCATCAGCTCGGCACGACCAGCAACCACACCGCCCAGGCAACGGCCCTGGCCATCGATGTATTTCGTGGCGGAATGAATGACGATGTCCGCGCCAAGAGCCAAAGGCTGCTGCAGAACCGGCGTGCAGAAGCAATTGTCCACAGCGAGCATGGCACCCTTGCTGTGACACAGTGTTGCCAGCTCGGCAATATCCACCAACTCAGCCAACGGATTGGATGGCGACTCGACGAAGACCAGCTTGGTGTTGGGCTTGAACGCCGGCGCCCAGGCTGCAAGATCGGTAAGCGGTACGTAATCGACCTGGAGTCCGAAACGTTTGAGGTATTTCTCGAACAACGAAACCGTCGCGCCGAAAACGCTACGCGACACCAGCACGTGGTCGCCGGCAGAACACAAGCTCATCACCATGGCGAGAATCGCGGACATCCCTGATGCAGTCGCTACGGCCTGCTCAGCACCCTCCATCGCGGCAATGCGTTCTTCGAACGCTCGCACTGTGGGGTTGGTATAGCGTGAATAGACATTACCCGGAACCTCACCGGCAAAACGCGATGCAGCGTCAGCGGCACTTCGAAACACATAGCTGGAGGTAAAGAACAGCGCCTCGCCATGCTCTCCTTCCGGCGAGCGACGCTGGCCCGCCCGAACAGCCAGCGTATCCATCTTTGCACCATACAAATCGCTGTCCAGCCGGCCTGCGTCCCAGTCGGTTGTCATAGTCGTTTCCACCTTGGACCAAGGCGGCAAAGGCCGCCGGTTCGATCAGTTGTTATACAGGTCGATAATGGCGCTGCCGGCGACGCCCTTGCTTTTGCTCAGGTCGTTGCGGGCCTGTTCGATCTTGTGCAGATAGACATCATCGATGTCACCCGTCACATACTTGCCGTCAAACACTGCGCAATCGAAGTTCTCTATCTTTACCTTACCGCCACCTACCGCATCGATCAGGTCAGGTAGATCCTGATAGATCAGCCAATCGGCACCTATCAGCTCCGCGACCTCTTCAGTACTGCGATTGTGCGCGATGAGCTCGTGCGCGCTGGGCATGTCGATGCCGTAAACGTTTGGATAGCGAACAGCCGGTGCTGCAGAACAAAAATAGACGTTTTTCGCGCCGGCTTCGCGGGCCATCTGGATGATTTGCTTGCAGGTAGTACCGCGGACAATCGAGTCATCCACGAGCATGACGTTCTTGCCGCGGAATTCTAGGTCGATGGCATTGAGCTTCTGCCGCACCGATTTCTTGCGCGCTGCCTGACCGGGCATGATGAAGGTCCGGCCAATGTAGCGGTTCTTGACGAAGCCTTCGCGAAACTTCACACCCAGCCGATTGGCCAGCTCCAAGGCAGCCGTGCGGCTGGTGTCGGGAATCGGGATGACGACATCGATATCGTGCTCGGGGCGCTCGCGAAGGATTTTGTCAGCCAGCTTCTCGCCCATGCGCAGGCGCGCCTTGTATACCGAAACGCCATCCATCAGCGAGTCCGAACGCGCCAGATAGACATGTTCGAAGATGCAGGGCGCATAGTGCGGGTTCGGCGCGCACTGGCGGGTGTGCAACTTGCCATCTGCGGTGATGTAGACAGCTTCACCTGGGGCGAGATCGCGGATCAGTGAAAAGCCCAGCACGTCCAGCGCAACGCTTTCAGACGCGATCATGTACTCCACGCCCTGATCGGTGTGCCGCTGCCCAAACACGATTGGACGGATTGCATGCGGATCGCGGAAGCCAACGATGCCATAGCCGGTCACCATCGCGACCACTGCATAACCGCCTACACAACGCTCGTGCACCTTGGCCACCGCAGCGAAGACATCCTCCTCGGTGGGCTGCAACTTGCCTCGCACTGCCAGCTCATGAGCAAAAACGTTGAGCAGTACTTCCGAGTCGGAATTGGTGTTCACATGGCGCAGGTCGGACTCGTAGATTTCCTTGGTCAACTGGTCGACGTTAGTCAGGTTGCCGTTATGCGCGAGCGTGATGCCATAAGGGGAGTTCACATAAAAAGGTTGCGCCTCCGCCGAGCTCGAACTGCCCGCGGTGGGATAACGCACATGACCGATCCCCATGTTGCCTACCAGCCGCTGCATGTGACGCTGCTGGAATACGTCCCGAACCAGCCCGTTGTCCTTGCGCAGGAACAGCTTGCCGCTGTCACTGGTCACGATTCCAGCGGCGTCCTGCCCGCGATGTTGCAGTACGGTAAGCGCGTCATACAACGCCTGATTGACGTTCGACTTACCGACAATGCCGACAATGCCACACATGCAAGGAACCTCTCAGTTGTTACAGGCTGATCCGGACATAGCACAGGCTTCAGCCTGGACACGTCCTTCTAATGATTGCTCGTCTTAGCTTGAAGCATCCAGCGAGCCGGCTACCCACTGACTTCCAAACCCGAGAATCAGGTTCTTCGACCAGTCGGCAACCAACAGAAAATGAGGCAGCAGGGTCGACTCTCGCCACCAGGGATCCTGCTGGACAGGAGCAAGGCTGAGCAGGCCAACCAACACCACGACCAACAGCCCCCCTCGGGCAGCACCGAATACCATGCCGAGGAAACGGTCGGTACCGGAAAGGCCGGTAACCCGCACCAGTTCCCCGATCAAAAAGTTGGCCAGCGCGCCGACCAGCAAGGTCAGGACGAACAGAATGACGCATGCTGCGATGACCTGGAAGGAAGGTGTGCTGATGAACTCAGAGAGGTGATGCGAAAGCGCTCCACCGAACATCCAGGCGACGACACCCGCGATGATCCAGGTGAGCAGAGAAAGTGCTTCTTTGACGAAACCACGTTTCAAACTGATCAGGCTGGAAATGACCACAATGGCGATAAACGCCCAATCGACCCAGGTGAATGTCACAGGGTTTCCTGCAAAGGAGAAAGGCGACGTATTTTAGCAGAGCGCCCGCCAGGGAGTAAGCACCGCAAAAGCGCCCTCCCGACTGGCGTTTAAACGAGGTGGATTGCCTTTGGAAATCAGCCTTGCTCCGGCTTGAAACGTACGACGAATCCATCGAGTTTCTGCTGTCGCTGCAATTGATCGCGCAGGCGGTTGGCCTCCGCCCGCTCGACCAACGGCCCGACAAATACCCGATTCATCCCGTCGGCAGTGCGTATATAGGCGTTATAGCCTTGGGACCGCAGTGTTTTCTGGAGCTTGTCGGCGTTCTCTCGACTGGAGAGGCTGGCCAGTTGCACGGACCAGCTGACCGGAAGATTAGCCGCATCCAGTCGCTGCTCTTCAGCCGTCGCCGGCTTGGCTGGCGGGGCCGCGGTGATTGCCGGTACAGGTGTTTCCGGAGCAGGCTCTGCCTCAGGGGGGGCGGAACTGATCGGGTCAGAGAGACGACTGGAATCGGCCGCCGGCTCTTCTTCTATAATCTCGTACTCTTCAGGGAGCGCGCTGACCTCTGGCTCAGGCACCTCTACAGGCTGTGTTTCAATAACCGGTGTAGCGGGCGCTTCTGGCATTGCCGGCGCATCAACGACGACCTGCTGGCCGGCATCATCACGGTTGAAAAGCATCGGCACGAATATCACTGCTAGCGCAACAAGCACCAACGCGCCAACGATACGCTGCAACAATCCTCTATCCACCAAAAGCATGCCCTCCACTCGATGCGTGCCGGTCAAGCCAGGCCAGCGCTTCAGCCACGCAGTAAAAAGATCCAAATACAACTATCTCGTCACCCTTGCGCGCGTGCTCACACTGCCGCTGGAGCGCTTCGGATATTCCAGGATAGATAGTGACGGCCGCGCCCCGGTCCATCAATGCCGAACTCAGCTCGCCTGCCGTTCGCGAACGAGGGGTAGGCAACGGCGCAACCGCCCAGGCATCGAAAACGCCTTCCAGCGCATTGACCACGCCGAAAAGATCTTTATCAGCCAAAAGACCGAAAACTGCGAGGCGGCGACCGGATATCGATTCCTGAAGCAGTTGACCGGCCAGGAAGGCAGCTGCGTGGGGGTTATGCCCGACATCCAGCATTATCGTCAGCTCAACGCCGCGCCAGCAGACGCTGCGCCGATCCAGGCGACCGGTAACGCGGGTGTCTTGTAGCGCCTCGACGAGTTGTTCCGGGTGCCATGAGGACTCGAGCAATGCAAACGCTTGCAGCGCTAACGCTGCGTTATCCAGTGGCAGGTTGAGCATCGGTAGATCGAGCAACTCTCGGCTAAGCCCTTTGGCGTCTTTACCGCGCCAATGCCAACAGCCGGCCTCCTTGCTCAGATCGAAATCACGCCCACGGATCAGCAGTGGCACAGCGGACCGGGCTGCGCTTTCCAGCATTGATGCTGGCGGATCGGCGTCGCCGCATACAGCGGGCTTTGCGGGGCGAAATATCCCGGCCTTTTCAAATGCCACGCTTTCGCGGGTCGTTCCAAGCCATTCGGCATGATCCAGACCGATATTGGTCAGCACCGCCACGTCGGCATCAACGAGGTTTACCGCATCGAGACGCCCGCCTAACCCGACTTCCAGAACCACAGCATCAAGCGCTTCGCGCTCGAAAAGCCACAAAGCGGCCAGCGTGCCCATTTCAAAGTAGGTAAGGGAAACAGAGCCGCGTGCCTGCTCCACAGCCTCGAATGCTTCGCATAAGGCCTCATCTGTCGCATCGGCATGGTTGAGACGAACCCGCTCGTTGTAGCGCAACAGATGCGGTGAACTGTAAACACCCACCGTCTTGCCCTGTCCCGCCAGCATTCGAGCAATAAACGCACATGTCGAACCCTTGCCATTGGTACCGGTAACGGTAACAACCTGGCGAGCCGGACGCGTGAGCCCGAGCCTCGCAGCGACTTCGCGGGACCGTTCGAGCCCCATATCAATGGCTACAGGATGCAGCTGCTCCAAGTACTCGAGCCAGTCCTTCAGGCTCCGCCGGGTCATGCGTCGGCCGTAACCAAAGCGGGTTCGCCCGGGGTAGGCAACTGCTGAAGCTGGGCCAGAAGACGCGATAGACGAGCTCGCAGTTCGGAGCGTGGAACGATCAAGTCGATCGCGCCATGATCAAGTAGGAACTCACTACGCTGGAAGCCTTCTGGCAGCTTCTCACGCACTGTCTGCTCAATCACGCGCGGACCGGCAAAGCCAATCAGCGCCTTAGGTTCGGCAACGATCACGTCGCCCAACATGGCGAGACTTGCCGATACACCACCATAAACCGGGTCGGTGAGGACGGAGATGAATGGCAACCCCTCCTCGCGCATACGAGCCAGGACTGCTGAAGTCTTGGCCATCTGCATCAGCGAAATCAGCGCCTCTTGCATACGCGCGCCGCCGGATGCGGCAAAGCAGACCAGAGGACAGCGTTGTTCAAGCGCGGCGTTCGCGGCACGCACAAAGCGCTCTCCTACGATTGCCCCCATGGAACCGCCCATGAACGAAAACTCGAATGCGCAAGCCACTACCGGCATTTGCATCAAGGTTCCGCTCATTGCGATAAGGGCATCCTTTTCCCCTGTTTGCTTCTGCGCAGCGGAGAGGCGGTCCTTGTATTTTTTACTATCCCGGAATTTCAGTCGGTCGACTGGTTCGAGCTCCGCAGCGAGCTCTTCGCGGCCGTCCTTATCGAGGAATATATCCAGCCGCGTCCGCGCGTCGATCCGCATGTGATGCTGACACTTAGGGCAGACATCCAGGGTTTTCTCCAGCTCCGGCCGATAGAGCACCGCTTCACACGACGGACACTTGTGCCACAGCCCTTCGGGCACTGAGCTTTTCTGCGTTTCCGAGCGCATGATCGAGGGGATCAGCTTATCTACCAGCCAGTTGCTCATGCTTTTATTCTCCACAGCTTGTCAGACCCGCGCGTAGCGACTGCACGCACCGGAAATATTCATGTTTGCGACCGGTCTCCAATCGGAGCTCACTGCGTCGCGTAGGCGATAACCATAGGGCTCTGTCACCGAAACCTGCCCCATCTAACAATGACAATGCATCATTGATGGCAACAATCCAGCGAATGGTAACTGGACGGCAAGCAATCTCGGTTCGTCACATCGACGACCTTACCAACCGAACAAACTCCTTCACACTCGTGGCATCTTTGACACCCTTGCTACGCTCCACTCCCCCGCTTACATCCACGGCGAACGGCCGCACCTCGGCGACGGCCTGCCGTACGTTCTGGCAGGTCAGTCCACCGGCAAGTATTAGAGGCTTGGGGAGGTCAGTCGGTATCAGCGACCAATCGAAAACCTTCCCTGTGCCACCATGAACGCCGGTAACGAAGGTGTCGAGTAAAATGGCGCTGGCTCCAGCGTAGCGTGCGGCCTGCTGTCGAACGTCCTCGCCTGTCTGAACTCGGAGCGCTTTGTACCAAGGCCGACCGAAACCTTCGCAGTCGGCAGGAGTTTCATCACCGTGAAACTGCAACATATCCAGCTGTACGGCATCGAGCGTTTCGCTGATCTCGCTACGCGATGCGTTGACGAACAAGCCGACGGTTGTGACGAAGGGTGGCAGGGCAGCAACTATCTCACGCGCCTGCTGAACATTCACAGCCCGCGGGCTGCTGGCATAGAACACCAGACCTATCGCATCCGCTCCAGCTTCCGCGGCGATAAGCGCGTCTTCGACGCTGGTGATTCCACAGATCTTGCTACGAACGATAGGCAACGGCAGGCACCTGCGATAGAAGACCTCGGATGGTAACAAAAGCGCCGGAGGCTGCAACCTGCATCATCCAACCTGCACCGCCCAAAGCCCGTTTAACGTGGCCCTTTTACTTCAGCGCAGTGCGCGCACATCCGGCAGCCCAGACAGGAAGTGCGGCCCCAGAAAGCGTTCAGGTAACTGGAACTGTTCAGGATAATCTACCTGAACGAGATACAACCCGTAGGGATGAGCTGTCACCCCACCGGTCCGCCTTACCCGCGAATCCAGTACAGCCTGCGCCCATGCCACGGGCTGTTCGCCAGCGCCGATTGTCATGAGCACGCCGGCAAAATTACGCACCATATGATGCAAAAAGGCGTTGGCGCGGACGTCGATAACGATAAGCCTGCCGTGCTCAAGCAACTCAAAGTGATGAATCGTCTTGATCGGCGATTTTGCCTGACATTGACGTGCTCGGAAGGCACTAAAGTCATGGGTTCCGACGAACGCTTTAGCCGCCTCACGCATGCGTGCGATGTCCAGCGGTCGGTGATTCCAGGTAACCTCTTCCGCAAGATGCGCGGGCCGGATGTGGTCGTTGTAGATCACGTATCGATAACGGCGAGCCATAGCGCTGAAACGTGCATCGAAGCTACGCGGCATCTCCTTTGCCCAGGTCACGCTTATATCACTGGGTAGGTTCTGGTTCGCGCCCATGACCCAGGCGTGCATAGAACGCTTCACCGACGTGTCGAAATGCACAACCTGCGCGCACGCATGAACGAGCGCATCGGTTCGCCCGGCACAGCTCAATGCCACCGGGTGACCGCCCGCCACCTTGCTCAAAGCGTTTTCCAACGAAAGCTGAATGGACGGCACGCCATCACGCTGTCGTTGGAAGCCACGATACCGGGCACCCTTGTATTCAACCCCGAGGGCTATCCTAAAAACGTCAGCGGCAGCCGAAGGGGCTGCCGCAGGGCTTACTGCATCAATCATGGTCAGGCTAGTTTAGCGAGCATTTC
>NZ_AGSX01000195.1 GCF_000235745.1 Stutzerimonas stutzeri SDM-LAC
CGCGGGCTGGAGGTCAATCTGCCCTGCGAACTCACCGATTATCGGCTCGATGCAGCTGGACTTCAGGCACTCGATGACGACTACCACGCCATTACGATGCCAGCACAAGCCTGGAGCGATCCCGCCTTCATGGGGCTGCTGCTCGAGGCGAAGATTGCCTATGCTCGATTGACGCTGCTACGCAACGTCAATAACTCCGAGCTGTTGCTGCTGGACAAGCGGCAGCCCGCGGCGAATGCCCTGGGAGAGGGGCTCAAGCTCTCCGGCGCACCGGATATGGTTCGCTACCTGCGCGACCTGCCACAAATCACTCGGTTCCGCCTCGGCAACCGGGCGGTACAAGCGGGCTGATCCATCGACGCCGCCGAAGCTCGGCGAGGCAAAGCCCCCTCACCCGCTCAGCACCGCCTGCGCAGATGGAAAAAAGCCGACGCACAAGCATCGGCTTTTTCTTTCCACGCAATAGCCGCCAGGCAACCAACCTGACGGCATATCACGGCTAGCGTCTAGCGCTTTCCTGGGCGAGGTCTTGCAGCTCGCGACCGGCTACAGCGTACATGGCGTAGTCCACATTGCTGGCACTGCGCAGCTCAACCAGCATTTGCCGCCAACGCTCGACTTGATATTCCCGCTGCTCCAGCCATAGCTGAACGCGAGCATCCAGGTCTTCAGGTGCGTCGCTCATCTGCAACACCGATACGGTAATGGCGCGCTGCTGACTGTCCAGATCATCGCGGAAGCTTTCCCGAGCCAGCGCCTGCCAGTTGTTTTCCACCGGCAGGCCGGTGACCTGCTGCAGATACCAGGGCAATTCCAGCGCGCCGCCCACAGCGAAGTAGGCCGCCGCGACTTCAGCGGGTGGCTGTCCGGTTTCATCAGCAGCCTCCAGTATCGGCAGCAGCGTATACAGATGGCTGGTGCCTGCCACCATTCGAGCCAGCAATTCAGGAACGCCTGCCTCGGTATAGCGCTCATAACGCGCCTGCCAAAGCTCGCGTGTTCCGCCCTGCAGCAGCGCGTCGAGTTTCAACCCGAGCGCGGCGACCCGCGGCCCGAAGTGCCCGACATCGCGCGCTGCGTCCAGCTCATTGCGGCGATTGCGCAAGAACCAGCGGGTCGCTCGTCGGCCCAGTCGCATCAGTTCGTCCATGAGGTTGAGCTGCAGTTCGGACGGGACCTTGTAATCGAGCGCCTCGATTTGGCGGAACCAATGTGGCAGGTGGAAAATATCCCGCACGATCACGTAAGCGCCGGCGACGTTGGCTGCGCTCAGCCCGGTAGCCTCTCTTAGCCGCTGAACGAATGTGATACCCATGTTATTGATCAGGTCGTTGGCGATCTGAGTACTAACGATCTCGCGTTTGAGACGGTGCTGCAGCATTGCTGGACGATACTGCTCGGCCAGCAACTGCGGGAATGCGCTTTCCATTTCGCGCGCCAGATAGGCATCGTCCGGCACGCGAGATTGCAGCAGCGCCTCCTTCAGCTCGATTTTGCTGTATGAGATCAGCACCGAGAGTTCAGGACGCGTCAAGCCCTTGCCCAGGTTTGCGCGCTCAGCCAGCGCTTCATCGCCAGGCAGGAATTCAAGCGCGCGATCCAGCGAACCTTTCGCTTCCAGAGAACTGATCAGTCGCTTGTACTCACTACCACCCGCATGGGCACGGTGCTCAGCCTGCGACAGCGCCTGGGTCTGCTTGTAGTTGTCGTGCAGCACCAGTTCGGCCACGGCGTCGGTCATCTCGAACAGCAACTGGTCACGCTGCTTACCAGTCATGTCTCCCGCACTGACGATCTCGTTCAGCAGAATCTTGATGTTGACCTCATGGTCGGAGCAGTTCACCCCGCCGGCATTGTCGATGAAGTCCGTGTTAGCCGCGCCCCCATGCAAGCAATACTCGACGCGCCCCAACTGAGTAACGCCCAGATTTCCGCCTTCGCCGATCACCTTGGCGCGCAGCTCGTTGCCGTTGACTCGCAGAATGTCATTGGCCTTGTCGCCGACGTCCGCATGGCTTTCCGCGGTGCTTTTCACATAGGTCCCGATGCCGCCGTTCCAGAGCAGATCAACCGGTGCCTTGAGCAACGCGTGGATGAGCTCGGCCGGAGTCAATTGATCGGCCTCGATCCCGAACCGTGCCTTCATCTGTGGCGTGATCGCGATGCGCTTGGCAGAACGGGGAAAGACGCCCCCTCCCGCAGAGATCAGCGAAGCATCGTAATCGGTCCAGGATGAGCGTGGCAGATTGAACAGACGCTGACGCTCGACAAAGCTGCGCGCGGCGTCCGGGTCGGGATCAATGAAGATATGCAGATGGTTGAAAGCCGCCACCAGCTGCAAGGTTTCGGACATCAGCAAGCCATTGCCGAACACGTCGCCAGCCATGTCTCCGATCCCGATCACGCTGACGTTGTCGCGCTGCACATCGATGCCACGCTCGCGGAAGTGTCGCTGCACCGAGACCCAAGCGCCCTTGGCTGTGATTCCCATCTTCTTGTGGTCGTAGCCGGCGGAGCCACCGGATGCGAAGGCGTCGCCCAACCAGAAGTCGTACTCTGCCGCGATGCCATTGGCGATGTCGGAAAAGGTCGCGGTGCCCTTGTCTGCCGCCACGACGAGATACGGGTCGTCCTCGTCGTAACGCAGCACGTTGGCAGGCGGTACGACGTTGCCATCCTTGAGATTGTCCGTGATGTCCAGCAGGCCGCTGATGAAGATTCGATAGCAGGCAATGCCTTCGGCCAACACCTCATCGCGCGAGCCGTTGGTCGGCAGACGACGCGGAACGAAACCACCCTTGGCCCCGCCGGGTACGATGATCGCGTTCTTTACTTGCTGCGCCTTTACCAGCCCCAGAACCTCGGTGCGGTAGTCTTCTTCACGATCGGACCAGCGCAAGCCACCTCGCGCGACTTTGCCACCTCGCAAATGCACGCCCTCGACACGAGGCGAATAAACAAAGATTTCGAATTTTGGTGCCGGACGCGGCATCTCCGGAATCGAGCGTGGGTCAAGCTTGAAGCTAAAATAGCTCTTAGGTTTGCCGCTGGCATCGGCCTGATAGAAATTCGTCCGCAGTGTCGCTTTGATCAGTGCCAGGTAGCGCCGCAGGATGCGGTCTTCGTTGAGCACCGCCACGTCATCCAGCGCGGTGATGATCGCCTGTTCCAGCCGCGCCTGCTTGTCGGCAAGATCCTCTTCACCGAGTTTGCGCGCCAGGTAGAACCGCATCTTGAACAGTCGCACCAGCTCACGTGCGATGTCGGTGTGGTTGAGCAATGCGCTGGCGATGTAGCCCAGATCGAAGCCCATGCGAATCTGTTTGAGGTAGCGGCCATAGGCGCGCAACAGCGCAACCTCGCGCCAGGTCAAACCCGCCGTCAGCACCAGCCGGTTGAACGCATCGTTCTCCGCCTGACCGTTATTGATCGCGATAAACGCATCCTGTAGCGGCTCGTTGATCTCCATCAGATCGATCTCGAGCCCTTCTGCGTAGGTGAATGCGAAGTCGTGGATCCAGTACTCGCGACCATCCTTGCGCCGCAGGTGGAACGGGAACTCGCCGAGTACCCGCAGCCCCAGATTCTCCAGAATCGGCAGCATGTCGGACAACGGCAGCGGCGTATTGAGGTGGTAAAGCTTGCAGTGCAGGCGGTTTTCCACCGCCGTGATCGGCTGGTAGAAACTCATCACCAACGGTCGCTGTTCGCTGAGACTGAGCACGTGCTGCATATCCACGGCAGCCGAGTGCGGCGCGAAGCGCTCACGGTATCCAGCTGGGAAGCCTTTCGGGAAATCAGCCAGTATCCCGGTGCCCTGGGCTTCGCCGAAACGCTCGATGACCACGCTCGAGTAATCGTCCTGCCAGGTGCGGCAGGCCTGGACCACTTCGTTCTCCAACTGGATGGGATCGAACTGCACCTGTTTGCTCGGGTCCAGACGCAGCAGGAACTGCACGCGGATCAGCACCGATTCGGAGAAGTAGGTTGAGAACTCACAGCCGCTGGCTTCCAGGCGATCCACCAACACCTGTTGGATGCGCAGACGGGTTTCGGTTGAATAGCTGTCGCGCGGAACATAGGCCAGGCAATAGCAGAAGCGCCCATACGGATCGATACGCAGGAACAGGCGCAGCTTGTTGCGTTCCTGGATTTGCACGATGGCGATAGCTGTGTTGAACAACTGGTCGAGCGTCATCTGGAACAGTTCATCACGCGGCAGTACTTCGAGGACCTGCGTCAGCTCCTTGGCCAGATGCGCCGAATCATCGAACTGCGAACGCTGGATTACCTCCGCTACTTTGTTGCGAATGTAGGGGATACGACGCACGCTCTGCGTATAGACCGAGGAAGTGAAGAGCCCGAGGAAGCGACATTCCCGCGAGACCCGACCTTGCTCATCGAATTCGCGAATGGAGACGAAATCCGGATATGCCGGTCGGTGTACCCTGCTCGGAGTAGCCGCCTTCGCGAACGACAGCAGCAGCGGCTCACGCAGGTAGGCCAGGGCCGGTGGCATGATCAGTTGATCGTCAGCTTCAAGACCGGTGCGCAGGTTACGCGACAGACCCAACAGCGAGGCCTCGTCATAAATAATGCGACCGCCCTCGCCCTGCTCGACAACCGTGAATTCCTCATACCCCAGGAAGGTGAAATGGTCATCAGCCAGCCAGCGCACGAAGTCCATGCTTTCAGCCAGTTGGGTGTGGTCCTCAGGTTGTAACATGGCCAGGCGCGCGTGATGTTCTTCGGCTTTCGCTTTCATCGCGGGGAAATCGCTGACGGTCACGCGTACGTCAGCCAGAACGCCGAGCAGCGATTGCTCCAGTTCGTGCAAGGCCGCCGTGCTGGCGCAGCGATCAATCTCGACAAATATCAGCGACTCGGCTTGGCTGCCTTCGCCCGAGCTACCCTTGGGCAGCAATTCGTTCAGGCTGCCATCGGTGTCCCGACGAACCTGCAACACACTGTTCTGCAGGGTATGGATGGCATAGCCACGACGGGTCAGCTCCATGCGCACCGAGTCGACCAGAAACGGCATATCCGGGTGCAGCACCTCGACCACGCTGTGGGTCGACTGCCACCCGTGCTTTTCATAGTCAGGGTTGAACACCTGAACGACCGGGGTGCTTGGGTCGAAGCGCTCTAGCAAGCGCCAACTGGCCAGCGTCGAGCCAACCAGGTCAGTCATGCGTCGCTGAGTCAGCTCAGGCAATGCGACGATTCCGAAAAACTGTTCGGCGAAGAGTCCCACTTGTGGCAGGAGTTTCTCGTCGACATGCTGTGCCAGGGCCACGTTCAGTTGTTGCTGAAAGTCAGCTTTGCTGGCAGCTGTAAAGAACGCCATTTTTTCGCTCCATTCGGGCTTGGAATTCGACTAAGGCAGTCGCGGGACCTGACCGGCAACGCAACCTGTAAGTTCAACACTAGTTCAGCGGACCGGGAATGCACCCATTCAGGTCCCCTTTGTCTGGCGACGCCAGTCACCGAGCAGTCACATTTAATTCAGCCATATGACGAACAGGGCTTGGCGTCGGTCGGCGCAGGAGATCCGCTCATCCACATGCCGAACTTGCCGAGCCGCGCATAGCCTGCCTCTCGGTAAATGAATTAAAGTCATGCCGGTCGAGCGCCCGCCCCGACACGACCCTGCAGAAGAGCTCAGCGATGGACCACCGTGAAGCCATAGTCGCGCTGCGACACTTTCTTTCAACCCAGATTCTTGGCCAGGAACGGCTGATCGAGCGGCTGCTGATCGCGTTGCTGGCTGATGGACACATGCTCGTCGAAGGCGCCCCAGGGCTAGCTAAAACACGCGCGATCAAGGAGCTGGCAGGCGGCCTCGAAGCGGAGTTTCACCGCATCCAGTTCACCCCCGACCTGCTCCCTGCGGACATCACCGGCACCGAGATCTACCGACCGGAAACCGGCAGCTTCGTGTTTCAGCAGGGGCCGATCTTTCACAATCTGGTGCTGGCGGATGAGATCAACCGAGCACCAGCAAAGGTGCAGTCGGCGCTGCTCGAAGCCATGGCCGAGCGGCAGGTCAGCGTAGGTCGCAGCACCTACGATCTGTCGCCGCTCTTTCTGGTAATGGCCACACAAAATCCCATCGAACAGGAGGGCACCTACCCTCTCCCCGAAGCGCAGCTTGATCGCTTCCTGCTGCACGTGAAGCTGGGCTTTCCCGACGCGTCGGTGGAACGACGTATTCTGCAACAGGCACGCGGTGAGGCGATCAATGGCGAAACCGCACCCGAACACCGAGTTTCTCAGCAGGCGATCTTCGCGGCGCGCAAGGAAATCCTTGGCCTGTACATGGCCGACGCGGTGGAGGAATACCTGGTGCAGCTGGTCATGGCGACGCGTACGCCCGCCAAATTCGACGCAGAGCTGGCAGGCTGGATTGCCTATGGCTCCAGCCCACGCGGCTCGATCTCGCTCGATCGCTGTGCCCGCGGCCATGCCTGGCTGGCTGGCCGGGATTTCGTCAGCCCGGAAGACATTCAGGCGGTGCTGTTCGATGTGCTGCGCCACCGTTTGATCCTCTCGTTCGAAGCAGAGGCCGCGGGCATCGATCAAGACCGCGTCCTGCAGCGCATCCTCGACGTGGTCGCGGTGGCCTGATGCAACCGTTGCGGCCCGCCGACGACAGCTCGGCGCATGCAAGGCCCGGCGATGGCGTCCGGGTGAGCCTCGCCGAGCTGATCGACATGCGCCATCGGGTCCGTGAAGTACCCTTGTTTTCCAGCCCGCATCGGCGCAGCCAGCTGGTTGGCCTGCATCATTCGAAGCTGCGTGGACGGGGTGTGGATTTCGACCAAGTGCGCATCTACCAGGCCGGTGACGACGTCCGCACCATCGATTGGCGAGTCACTGCACGGACTCAGGAGCCGCATACCAAGCTGTTCCACGAAGAACGCGAACGGCCCATCTACCTGCTCGTCGAGCAGAGCCCACGGTTGTTCTTCGGCAGCGCGCGGGCGTTCAAATCGGTGGTGGTCGCCCAAGCCGCCAGCCTGGTGGGTTGGGCCGCGCTCAGCCACAACGACCGCGTCGGCGGCCTGGTGTTCGGGCTCGGCGATCAGCAAGAAATCAAACCCCGGCGCAGCAAGCAGAGCCTGCTGCAGCTGCTGGATCGTCTGGCCCGCGCCAATGCCGAGTTGCAAGCCGACCAGGCTGACGACCCCGAGGCCTTTGGCCTGGCCCTCAGACGCGCACGCGAAGTGCTGCGGCCGGGTAGCCTGGCGGTCATCATCTGTGATGAGCGCGCTCTGGGCGACGCCGCGGAGCAGCAGATGAGCTTGCTCGCGCGCCACGTCGACCTGTTGCTGATTCCTGTCTGTGACCCACTCGACCATGCGCTACCGGCCGCCGGGCTGTTACGTTTTGCGCAGCTCAGCGCACGGCTGGAACTGGACACCCATGATGCCGCGCTGCGGCAAGCCTACCGACAGCAGGGCGAAGCTCGAAGTGCGCGCTGGAAGCGCCTGGCTGATCGTTTGCGCCTGCCATTAATGCCGCTGAATACACAGCGAGAACTGGTGGAGCAGATGCGCGAGCACCTCATCGGACAGCACCAGGGCGCCTCACGATGAATGCCCTCGAGCTTGAACCCCTGATCACCCCAGCCGCCGTTAGCTGGTGGCCGTTGGCGGCTGGCTGGTGGTTTCTCGCCGCCCTGCTGCTTAGCCTCGTTCTGCTGCTCAAGCTGCGGCCCTGGAAACGACTCAAACGATGGGACCGAGGTGATACCACCGCGGATGAACATCCGCTCGACCCGCAGCGCCAAACGGCACTGCTGGAACTCGCGCAACTGAACAAGCCTTACGATGGCCAACCCGCCAGCCACTGGCTGCAGCAACTCAATGCGTTGCTCAAACGCCTGTGTCGAATACGCTATCCGGACGATCATCCGCATACCTTGAGCGGGCGTGCCTGGCTGGCGTTTCTCGACAACCGATGTCCGGCTGCCGGATTGACGCGCTGGATGGTGTTGGTCGAAGGGGCCTACCGCGCCGAATGCCGGTTGGACGACAAAGCCATTCAGGGCCTTGAACAGTCTGTGCAGATCTGGATTCGCAAGCATGTTTGAGCTGGCCTGGCCGTGGGTCTGGCTATTGTTGCCGTTGCCCTGGCTATTGCGCTGGGTCTTACCCGTATCGGAAAGCGGCGACGCAGCACTGAAGGTCGGCTTTCTGTCCGAGCTGGAAACACTGGCTGGCCGCCGCGCCGCGATCGCCCTGCCTGCCTGGCGGCAACAGCTTCCCTACCTGTTCATCTGGTGTCTGCTGCTTCTCGCCGCCGCCCGACCGCAATGGCTCGGCGAACCGCTACCGCTTCCTACCAATGGTCGCGACCTGTTGTTAGCAGTCGACGTGTCGGGCTCCATGGATTATCCGGACATGCAATGGCAAGGCGAAGAGGTCAGCCGGCTGGAGTTGGTCAAGCACTTGCTCGGTGATTTCATATCCGGGCGGCGCGGCGACCGCGTCGGGCTGATCCTGTTCGGCAGCAAGGCCTACCTGCAGGCGCCGCTGACTTTCGACCGCCAGACGGTACGCATCTGGCTAAATGAAGCCGCGATCGGCATTGCCGGGAGCAACACGGCCCTCGGCGACGCCATCGGCCTGGCCGTCAAGCGTCTGCGCGAGCGCCCGGCCAAAAGTCGCGTGCTGGTGCTGATCACCGACGGCGCGAACAACAGTGGCGAAGTCGACCCCTTGCTCGCGGCTCGCCTCGCTGCAGCTGCGGGCGTCAAAGTGCATACCATCGGCATCGGTGCCGAAGCGGATGACAGCATGCTTCGCCGGTTCGGTTTCAACCCCGGCGGCGATCTGGACGAAACGACCCTGCGCGCCATTGCCCATGAAACCGGCGGCGAGTATTTCCGAGCGCGCACGAATGACGAGCTGGAAGCGGTCGGTGCCACACTCGATAAACTCGAACCGGCCGCCCAACCGCCGGCTCAGGCACGTGTAGCCACTGCACTGCATGTTTGGCCGCTGGCGGCAGCGCTGGTGCTCAGCTGGCTGTTAGCTGCACGCAGCGTCTGGCCGTTGGCGCTGCGTCAGCTCAGCCAGCGGAGCAAGTCTTCATGAGCGAACTTCTGCCACACTTGCTCAGACCGTTCTGGGTAATGGTATTGCCGCTACCGATATGGCTGTTGTGGCAGTTATGGCATCGACAGCGCCAGACGGGCCGTTGGCAGCGCCTGTTGCCCTACGCTTTTCATTCCGCCCTGCTCACCCGCGGCAAGTTGCGTAACAGCAAGCTCCCCTGGATCCTGCTTGGCTCCGCCTGGCTGCTGGGCTGCATAGCGTTGCTGGGGCCAAGCTGGCAGCAGGTTGAGCAACCGAGCCTGTCGCGCGCGGACCCGCTGGTGATCCTGCTGGAGACCACACCGGCCATGCTGGCAACCGATGTGCGACCAAGTCGGCTCGAGCAGGCCAAGCGCAAGATTCTCGATCTACTACAAACCCGCCAGGACGCGCAGACCGCCGTGGTGGTCTTCGCCGGCAGTGCTCACACCTTGGTGCCCCTGTCGAACGACCTGGTCACCACTCAAAATCTTCTGGATGTGCTGAAGCCCGAACTTATGCCCGAATCCGGCCACCGCGCTGACCTGGCGGTGGCGCGAGGCATCGACCTGCTCCAACAGGGCGCTAATGGCCGCGGCCGCCTGCTGCTGATCGGCAGCAGCCTGAGTGAGCAGGAACGCGAGTCGATTGAGTTGCTACTCGAAGACAGCGAGCAGCCGCTCCTCCTGTTGGGCATCGGCACCGAACAAGGCGCCCCGATTGCCCAAGAAGATGGCAGCTTCCTCAAGGATGACAAAGGCGCCATTGTCATCCCTCGGCTGGACGACAATGCCATGCGGCGCTTCGCCAGTCGTATTGGTGGGCGCTATCAGCAGGCGCGAGTCGATGATGCGGACCTGCGTAACCTCGGCTTGCTCGAACGCAACGGAAAGCTTGTGGCGCAAGACGAGACCACGCGCCTCGACACCTGGCAGGACCAAGGCTATTGGCTGCTGCTACCCCTATTGCTGCTCGCGGCCTGCGCCGGGCGTCGGGGTTGGCTTTTCTGCTTGCCACTCTTCCTCTTCATTCCGCAACCTGCCAGCGCTCTTAGCTTTGACGACCTCTGGCTGCGCCCCGATCAACAGGGCATGCGCTTGCTGGACTCGTCTCGCCCAGACGAAGCCGCGACCCGCTTCAAGGATCATCGGTGGCAGGGCTATGCGCGCTACCAGGCCGGCGACTTTGCTGGCGCCGCCGAGCAATTCAGTAATGGCGACTCCGCCGCCGACCACTACAACCGCGGCAACGCGTTGGCACGCAACGACGAGCTGCAAGCCGCCATCGAAGCCTATGAACAAGCTCTGGAGCTGGATCCAGGTCTGGACGTCGCGCAGCGCAATAAAGCGGCCGTCGAAGAGGCTCTGCGGCAGCGGCAAGCTCAAGATCAAGCCCAGCTCGACAAACCGACGCCACAGGAACCGACTGCTGACACCGAGCCGCGCAAGCAGCCGCGCGGAAGCAAAGCGCCCGCCACATCGCCTGCCTCGGCTGGCCAAGCCACGGAACAGAGTCCGTCAGAGCACGCTAGCGAGGCGTCCAGCGAAACCCTGAACGAGGCGGCTCCCAAGTCAGAATCAGCCGAGTCCGAGCCAGCCGCGACCGATGAGCAGCTGGCACAGGCACAGGACGTTCCCATCGACCCCGAACAGGATCAAGCAATGAACCAGTGGCTGCGCAAGATTCCGGACAATCCGGGCGAGCTGCTAAGGCGCAAGTTTCTTTATGAACAACGCAAACGGCAGGAATTGAACCAATGATGCGTGGAATAACGCTGGCGTTTCTGCTCCTGCTGGGCCTGCAGGCGAACGCCGCAACCTTGCTCGCTCGGGTCGACCGCACCGCGTTGAGCCTGGACGAAACGGTTGAACTGACTCTGGAAACGGCCGATGGCACGGCCTTTGGCAAGCCTGACTTGCAACCGCTCGATAGCCTGTTCAAGGTATCCGGCACGCGCCAGAGCAACCAGCTCGCCGGCGCCAACGGCGAGGCGCAGGCAATTACCCAATGGCAGGTCACGCTCCAGCCACTGCAGACCGGCTATGTCGTCATCCCACCTCTGAAGCTCGGCGATGCGCGTAGCGAACCCATTACGCTGCATGTCACCGAACCCAGCGCCAGCGCCAGCGACCTGCTCGCTCCGATATTCATCGATGCAAGCCTCGATCATGAGGTGGCCTACGTGCAGGCACAGGTACTGCTGACGCTGCGTATTTACCATTCCGTATCGCTCTACGACGACAGCACCCTGTCTCCGCTGCAAATGAGCGATGCGCTGGTGGAGCGGCTGGGTGAACCACGCACCTATGAAAAGGACATTAACGGGGTCCGCCACGGCGTGATCGAAATCCGTTATGCGCTGTTTCCGCAAAAGAGCGGCGAGCTGACGATTCCCGCACAGCTGTTCAGTGCCACGGCCGTGGCTCCCTCGACCGGTGATCAGTACGGCTCGCGATTCGGGCGCACGACCCAGGTGAAATCTCCCACCATTCCATTGGTTGTAAAACCCAAGCCAAACGACTACCCCGCCGGCGCCGCCTGGCTGCCTGCGCGGAGCTTGACGCTGGTTGAAGCCTGGAGTCCGGAACCTGCGGGTGCTCAGCTGGGCGAAGCGCTGACCCGCAGCGTGCTGCTGAAGGCCGATGGGCTGACCAGCAGCCAGTTGCCTCCGATCACCTCGCCCAAGGTTCCAGGCCTGCGCAGCTACCCCGATCAACCGACCCTGAACAACGAAGTCACCGCCAACGGCATCAGCGGTAGCCGCGAACAGCGCGAAGCCCTAGTGGCGACGCGAGCCGGTGATTTCCAGCTCCCACCGATTGAAGTGATCTGGTGGAACACCGTTGACGATCGCCTGGAACGCAGCACTTTGCCCGGGCGGAACCTGCTGGTCGCCGACAACCCGGACCTGCAACAGCCCGCCATCGACACGCCGGACATACCCGAACAGCGGGAGGCGCGCCGGCTCTGGCCCTGGCAGCTGAGCAGCGCATTGCTGGCCTTGACGACCCTGCTCGGTTTTGGCTTGTGGCTGCACGCACGCAACCAGCCTGCAGTGATCCGCACGGTGCCGACCGGCCCGACCCCACGCAGCCTGCTAGATGACCTGAAACGGGCCTGTCTCGCCAATGACACTCTGGCCACCCGCCATGCACTTGATGCGTGGGCGCGCCAGCAGCCCGAGACTTTGGCCGATATGGCGGCGCGCTTCGAGCCGCTGTCAGATGCACTCGATGGCCTTAACGGTGCGCTGTACAGCGAGACCGGCCAACGCTGGCAAGGCGAAGCCTTGTGGCAGGCCATCCAGAGCTTGCCGGCTGACCACGCCGGTGATGCCGAACGGGAAGCCAGTGCGCTGCCGCCGTTGTATCCGCGCTGAGTGATCGGCTTCCTGACCGGAATCGCAACCAGCACGTCCCGCCGCTGCCGCCGGTTCGAATTCCAGTTGGACACCTCGTACGCTGCGCTTGGCATATGGCTTGCTAAACCTGAACCAGATATCCCAGTTCGCACCGATCCCTTAAGAACGGTGCGCGCTTCGCATGGCAAAGGTTTCCCTCAGCATGACCGATCTCAACCCTTCGCTCCGCCCTGATACCAAAGCCTGGATCGCCGACAGCGACGCGCCAGCAAAGCAGGTCGTCAATCTCGGCCTCATGGCGCCAGCCGATGCTGCATCGCAGATCGTGGCTGCGACTCCAGGCTTTGCCCAGCCCTATGGCCTCACGCTCAATCTGCGTCGGCAGCGTTCCTGGTCCAGCCTGCGAGACAAGCTCGTCGAAGGCGAACTCGATGCTGAACGAGGCCTGCATGAACTCATCTACGCCGTCCACCTGGGAATCGGAGGCAGCGCGCCGAAGAACATGGCCGTGTTGACGGAGCTGGGGCAAAACAGCCAGAGCATCAGCCTCCCCCGTGAGCTGAAGGCAGTCGGCGTGACCGATCCCGATACGCTCAGCAGGTGCGCGCACCAGAGTGGTGCAGCCAGAACCGCACCTCATCCCAAGCCTTGCACAGGGAGACAGCCATGCTTCGCGTTCTCCTGATCGACGATACCCCGCACAAGGTCGGTCGCCTGCGCTGCGCGCTGATCGATGCCGGTTTCGAGGTGATAGAGGAGTCTGGCCTGACCATCGATCTGCCCGAACAGGTCGAAGCAGTTCGACCGGATGTGGTGCTCATTGACACCGAATCGCCAAATCGTGACGTGATGGAACAGGTGATCAAGGTCAGTCGCGCCCAGCCGCGCCCTATCGTCATGTTCACTGACGACGACAACCCCGATGCCATGCGCCAGGCCATCCGCGCCGGTGTCAGCGCCTATATCGTCGAAGGCATCCAGTCCCAGCGCTTGAAAGCCATTCTCGACGTGGCCATGGCCCGCTTCGAGAGCGACCAGGCGATCCGTGCACAACTCCATGCGCGCGACCAGCAACTGGCCGAGCGCAAACGCGTCGAACTGGCCAAGGGCATGCTGATGAAGATGCGCAGTTGCAACGAAGAAGCGGCCTACACGCTGATGCGCCGCCAGGCCATGAGCCGCCAGCAGAAGCTGATCCAGGTCGCCGAACAGATCATTGCGATGAACGATTTGCTGGGCCAGTGAACCGCAACGTCAGCGAGGCAAGTTTCGGCGCGATCCCGCGTAGTCGTAGCCGAACACCTGTGGCGTAGCGAGCGTAGCGCGGAGCCGGGTGCTGAGGACGCCTGACGCCGCGGCTGCGATATCAACAGGCCGGATCGAGCTTGGAGCCATCGTGCAGATGCGTACAATCCGCCTCCGCACGTCGCGCTGCAACCAGCGCCAAACATCCGCAACGAGAGCACCATGGCCCGCCTGACCCTGCAGTTTCCCGAAGATCAGTTCTGCTTCAGCACTCAACTGACCGTTCGTATTACCGACATCAATGCCGGCAACCATCTCGCCAACGACTCGATGATCTCGATGATTTCCGAGGCCCGCGCACGCTTCCTGTTCGCCTATGGCATTGCCGAGACCAGCAAGGACGGCAGCGGCATCATCGTCACCGACCTGGCGACCACCTACAAAGCCGAAGCCCATGCGCGGGACGCCTTGCTGTTCGAAGTCGGCGTGATGGATTTCAACAAGTACGGCGGCGACATCACCTTCCGCATCACGCGGCCGGCGGATGGCACGCTGATCGCCATGGCCAAGTCCGGCTTCGTCTTCTACGACTATGTGCAAAGTCGCGTGGTCGCCATGCCTGAAGCATTTGCCGCTAAATTCACCCGGGTCAACCGAATCGACTAGCACAACCTTCGATCCCTCCGCCGCCCGGGTCGTGGCGCGGCTGAGCATCGCACTTGTCGGTTCTAATCACTCGTACGGTGCTGACGGACAGACCCATTACCCAGTTGAGGGTCAGGTCGCAATAACGGGCATCGATCACCTCCTCAAAGCGTCGCACGGCAAGCCTGGCAGCGAGGCCATAGACGCTTGCGAAGGCGTTGCCCCGGAATGGCCCCTCACCGCACAACGCTTGTGCAGCCGATATCGAGCGGTCGCGCGCGAACAGCATCAATGCCACGAAATACGCGGCCGCAGCAGACTGGCACGCTAGCTGCTTCGCTCCCGGCACGGCAGGCCAACGGCGGTCTCCACAAAAAGACAAAGGCGTCGCACCACAGCTGCTCCGGCAGGCGTGATGCGGCGCCTTTTTGTATCCGCCGCGAAGCTGGGGCGGCCTCTTTTGCACAAAGACCAATGCCTGGAGCTACCCGATGAATACCAGTTTCTGGAAAGCCGGCCACACGCCGACGCTGTTCTCCGCCTTTCTCTACTTCGACCTGAGTTTCATGGTCTGGTACGTACTTGGTCCGCTTGGCGTGCAGATCGCTGCCGATCTTGGACTGACGACGCAACAGCGGGCTTTTATGGTCGCGACGCCCATTCTCTCCGGCGCTGTATTGCGGCTGGTGTTGGGCATGCTGGCCGACCGCACCTCTCCGAAGGCCGCCGGGCTGTTCGGTCAGGTCGTGGTGATTGCCGCGTTGTTCGTGGCCTGGCTTCACGGCATTCACAGCTACGAGCACGCGCTACTGCTCGGGCTGTTCCTCGGCATGGCCGGTGCCTCCTTCGCCGTAGCACTGCCGCTGGCTTCGCAGTGGTACCCGCCGCAGCATCAGGGAACGGCCATGGGCATCGCCGGCGCGGGCAATTCCGGCACGGTGCTCGCGGCGTTGTTCGCACCGGTACTGGCAACCATGTTCGGCTGGAGCAACGTGTTCGGCCTGGCGCTGATCCCGTTGGTGCTGACGCTGATCATCTTTGCCACTATCGCCAGGAACGCACCTAACCGCCCCGCGCCGAAATCCTTTGCCGACTACATGAAGGCACTGGGCGACCGTGACAGCTGGTGGTTCATGTTCTTCTACAGCGTGACCTTCGGTGGTTTTCTCGGCCTGGCCAGCACCCTGCCCGGCTACTTCCACGACCAGTACGCCTTCGATCCGGTCAAGGCTGGCTATTACACCGCCGCCTGCGTCTTTGCCGGCAGCATGTTGCGCCCCGTTGGCGGTGCGCTGGCCGACCGAATCGGCGGCATCCGTTCGCTGTTGGTGATGTACGCGGTTGCAGCTGTCTGCCTCTTCGTCGTCGGCTTCAACTTGCCGAGCTCGACGGCTGCGCTGGTCCTGTTCGTAGTCGCGATGCTCAGCCTCGGCGCGGGTAATGGTGCGGTGTTCCAGTTGGTGCCGCAGCGCTTCAACAATGAGATCGGCGTCATGACTGGGCTGGTGGGCATGGCAGGCGGCATCGGTGGGTTCCTGCTCACCGCGGGGTTGGGTGCGATCAAACAGGCCACGGGGGACTATCAGATGGGACTCTGGCTGTTTGCCAACCTGGGTGTACTGGCCTGGCTCGGCCTCTATGGTGTCAAGCATCGCTGGAGGACCACCTGGGGCTCTGCCTCGATGGCAGCAAGGATCTAAGAGCAGCTTGAAGCTCGGAGCGCAGTTCTGCCCTTGCTGGTGTGGCTGGCGAAAGGCAGCTAACCGATCGCCGCTTGATCAGATCGACACACGCCGGACGATCAAGCCCTGCCGAGCCACACGCGTCAAGTGTCGCACGCAGTCTTCGAGACGTTCGCCGTCGGGAGCCTGAATCACGGCCAGATCGAAACTGTTCGTTGCGAAATGCGCGAGCGATTCATCGGCTCCGCTGAACTGAACAAGAAAGGCGCGCGGCCTGCCCCAGCGCCTCGGCCAGCCGTCCAGATAGCGCAACAGCGAGGGTTGATGGCTACCGCCAAGAAGGATTTTCGGGTTGCTGCGAACCAGCCCACTGGTAATCGGGGCCAAGCGTAGAGGAGCGCGTTGCAGTGCATTCATTGAGAAAGTCCCGCCTCAGAAATTCCGCTGGGCAGCGGTGGGAGGCGACACCGAACCAGCGCTTTAGCGGTATTTCGAAGCCTTGGCTCCAGGCGCCCCGCAAGTAGCTGACTAAATCGGCGCATGGGCTGAACAATAGAAAAGCGGCACGGCGGCTGTCAACGGCCAATTTCCGGCAGGCTTGGGTGCCGGTCTGCACCAGCGCTGCGCAGGGCGCTTCATCGGAGTGCGATAAATCGCCGATTGTGTCCGCATAACAGCGGCTATACCGCTGAACCCGCAAAAAAGCCCGGTTGGCACAGCCTCTGCATTAGCTGCCTTACATAGGCCAGACCTTCAACGTGGAGGGTCGGCTCCGAATGCGGAAGAAAGGGACAAAGGCGTCCTCACTGGGAGATCAGTGGGACGCCTTTTTCGTTCTGGATTTTTACAACGACACGGCCAGGCAGCTATCGACTGCGCCAGCCTGCGGGGAGAACGGCATGAAAAAACTCAAGCTGGTGATGATCGGCAACGGCATGGCCGGGGTGCGCACACTGGAAGAGCTGCTCAACCTGGCTCCCGCGCTGTACGACATCACCGTGTTCGGTGCCGAGCCGCATCCCAACTACAACCGAATCCTGCTCTCTCCGGTGCTGGCCGGGGAACAGACTTTCGATGAGATCGTGCTCAACGATCTCAAGTGGTACAGCGATAACAACATCCGTCTGATGCTTAACCGCAAGGTGGTCGAGATCGACCGGATCAAGCGCCGGGTAGTCGCCGATGATGGCAGCGAAGCAGAGTACGACCGGTTGCTTATCGCTACGGGTTCGAATCCCTTCATGCTCCCGGTTCCGGGCAACGATCTGAAAGGCGTGGTCGGCTACCGCGACATTGCCGATACCCAGGCCATGATGGATGTCACCAAAACCCACAAGCACGCCGTGGTGATCGGTGGTGGATTGCTCGGGCTGGAAGCCGCCAACGGTCTGAAACTACGCGGCATGGACGTGACGGTGGTGCACATCGGCGAATGGCCGATGGAACGTCAACTCGACCAGACAGCCGGCACCTTGCTGCAACAAGCCCTGGAAGCGCGTGGGCTCAACTTCAAGATGCAGAAGCAGACCGCCGAGCTCATTGGCAACCACGCCGGCCGGGTCAAGTCCGTGCGCTTCGCCGATGGCCAAGTCATCGACGCCGACCTGGTGGTGATGGCGGCCGGGATCCGTCCCAACAGCGCGCTGGCCGAGAAAGCCGGCATCCCCTGTGACCGCGGCATTCTGGTCAACGACACCCTGCAGACCTACGACCCGCGGGTGTACGCCGTCGGCGAGTGCGCCAGTCATCGCGGCACCGCCTACGGCCTGGTGGCGCCGCTGTTCGAGCAGGCCAAGGTTTGCGCGAATCATCTGGCGATGCTGGGCTTTTCCCGATATCTCGGTTCGGTGACCTCAACCAAACTCAAGGTGACCGGCATCGACCTGTTCTCAGCCGGCGACTTCATCGGCGGCGAAGGCACCGAGACCATCACCCTCTCCGACCCTGTCGGTGGCGTGTACAAGAAGCTCGTGATCAAGGACAACATCCTCGTCGGCGCCTGTCTCTTCGGCGACACGGCTGACGGGGGCTGGTATTTGCGCCAGGTACGCGACGGCCAGAACGTCAGCGAAATCCGTGATCACCTGATGTTTGGTACGGCCGGCCTATGCGAAGGCGCCACCGGTGAGACCGGCCAGCAAGGCCAGAACAACGCCATGGCGATGCCCGAAAGCTGGCAGATCAACCACGGTGGCGGCGAAGCCGTGGCGCCCGATGTCGGCTGCGCACATCGTCATCAAGCCCGGATGAAGAACTGCCGCGAACTGCCAGCAATGAAGGCGCGCAATGAATCTGCCGCGTAAGACCAGCCCGGAGGGCGCGTATCAGCCCGCCGTTTGATCCAGTAATTACCGCGACTGGCACGGTGAGCCGAGGCAGAGCGCCGCCCGGCCCACCCATATCTCATACCGACGCCCTTCCCAGGAGACGACACCATGCGCCAGACAACCGCCTCGACCTGCTGTTATTGCGGCGTGGGCTGTGGTGTGCTGATCGAGCACGATGGCGAGCACATCCTCGATGTCGCTGGCGACCCGAATCATCCGGCTAATTTTGGCAAGCTGTGCAGCAAGGGTTCGACGCTGCACCTGACCGGCGACCTCGACGCCCGCGCACGCTATCCCGAACTGCGCCTGGGTAAAGGCCTGGCCCGCGCACGTGCAAGCTGGGACAGCGCGCTCGATCATGCCGCCACTATGTTCGCCAAAACCATTGCCGAGCACGGACCGGACAGCGTCGCCTTCTATATCTCCGGTCAGTTGCTGACCGAGGATTACTACGCGTTCAACAAGCTCGCCCGCGCGCTGGTCGGCACCAACAACATCGATTCGAACTCACGCCTGTGCATGTCTTCAGCCGTGGTGGGCTACAAGCGCAGCCTCGGCGCCGACGCCCCACCCTGCAGTTACGAAGACATCGAGCAGAGCGATTGCGTGCTGATCGTCGGCAGCAACATGGCCTATGCGCACCCCGTGTTGTTCCGCCGTCTGGAGGAAGCCAAGGCAAAGCGCCCCGAGATGAAAGTGATCGTCGTCGACCCACGCCGCACCGACACGTGCGAGCTGGCTGACCTGCACCTGCCGATCGTGCCGGGTACAGACGTCGCACTGTTCCACGGCATCCTGCATCTGCTGCTGAGGGAAGGCTGGATCGATGGAAACTTCATCGAGGCTCACACGGACGGCTTTGATGAATTGAAGAACATGGTGTGCGACTACAGTCCGGTCATGGTGGCAGAGCTGTGCGGCATCAGCGTGAACGATCTGCAACGCTGCGCAAGGATGATCGGCAACGCGCCTAGCTTTCTGTCGCTGTGGTGTATGGGCGTCAACCAATCCTCATCCGGTAGCGCCAAGAACAGCGCACTGATCAACCTGCATCTGGCCACCGGCCAGATCGGCAAGCCGGGCGCCGGGCCCTTTTCACTGACTGGGCAACCCAACGCCATGGGCGGCCGCGAAACGGGCAGTCTGTCTAACCTGCTTCCGGGCCATCGCGAAGCCGGCAACCCCACGCATCGTGCCGAAGTGGCGGCTTACTGGGGCATCGACAGGCTGCCGGACACCACCGGGCTTTCCGCCATCGAACTGTTCGACGCCGTGCACAGCGGACAGATCAAGGCGCTGTGGATCGCCTGTACCAACCCAGGTCAATCGATGCCGGATCAGCAGAAGGTTCACGAAGCCCTAGCAGGCTGCCCGTTCGTCGTGGTTCAGGAAGCCTTTTCGACCACCGAAACCTGCCACTACGCCGACCTGCTGCTGCCTGCCGCCAGTTGGGGCGAAAAGGATGGCACCGTGACCAATTCCGAGCGCCGCGTCAGCCATGTACGCCCCGCCATTGCCGCCCCCGGCGAGGCGCGCCCGGATTGGTCGATCACCTGCGATTTCGCCCGCCGACTGGAAAAGCTGATGCGCCCCGGCGAGCCGAGCCTGTTCGACTTCACAAACCCTGCCGCCCTGTTCGAGGAATACAAGCTGCTCACCCAGGGCCGGGATCTTGATCTGTCGGGCCTCAGCCACGCGCTGATCGACCAGCTTGGCCCGCAGCAATGGCCCTTCCCCGCGGGCCACCAGCAAGGCACGCCAAGGCTTTACGGTGACGGCGTGTTCCCGACCGCAAGCGGCCGCGCCAGGTTTCTCGCTGAGCACTATCGGGCACCAAAAGAAACGCGCGAGACAGGCTTCCCGCTCACGCTGAACACCGGTCGCCTGCGCGATCACTGGCACGGCATGAGCCGCACAGGAACCGCCGCGCGGCTGTTCAGCCACGTCGAAGAAGCGCTGCTGAGCATGAACGCAGACGATATGCGCCAGCGTCAGTTGTTCGATGGTCAGCTGGTCAAAGCGCGCAGCCGCCGTGGCGAGCTGATACTGCCTGTACAGAAAGACGACAGCCTGCGTCCCGGCCAGGCTTTCGTGCCGATGCATTGGGGCGACCGCTTCCTCAAGGGGCTCGGCATCAACCGCCTCACGCTGTCGGCGTTCGATCCGCTTTCCAAGCAGCCCGAACTCAAGCACGCCGGGGTCGAAGTAGAAAAAGCCGAGCTGCCCTGGCAGTTCTTTGCTCTTGTCGAAGGCTCGGTGCAGAAGCGTTTCGACGCGCTGCGGCCACTCTTTGAGGGTTTCGCCTACGCCAGCTTCAGCCTGGCTGGACGCGACCGATCTGCGCTGGTGATCCGCGCCGCCTGTAACGAAGCTCCAGACGCACCAACGCTGGCGGAAATCGAGCGACTGCTAGGGCTGGATAATGGCCCAGTGGTGGTTTACGACGATCCGCGACGCAGCGTCGGCAAGCGGGTGCGTATCGAGGATGGGCGCATCGTCGCCCTCAGCCTGTCCGGCGAAACCGCCGCGCGCCACTGGCTCAAGCAGCTCTGGCACGACGGCAAGGTCGACCAGGCCCTGCGTCGCTGGCTGCTCGCGCCATTGAGCACGCCACCTGGCGGCAACGTGCGCAGCGCCAAAACGCTGTGTAACTGCATGAACGTCAGCCAGGACGCGATCTGCTCAGGTATCGAGCGGGGTCTGGACTTGAACGGCTTGAAGCGCGAGCTGGGCTGCGGCACCAGTTGCGGCTCGTGCGTACCGGAAATCAAGCGACTGCTGGAGAAACAGCCGGCAGTGGTATGAACATCAACAGCTGACGATGCATGGCGGGTCGTCGGCGCGTATACAGCAAAACGTGAGGTGGAAACATGAGCGCAAAAGTCTGGCTGGTTGGGGCAGGTCCTGGTGACCCGGAACTGCTGACGCTCAAGGCCGTGCGCGCCATGGGCGAGGCGCAGGTGGTGCTGATCGATGATCTGGTCAATCCTGCCGTGCTCGAACATTGCCCGACCGCACGGGTGATTCCGGTGGGCAAGCGCGGCGGCTGCCGCTCGACGCCTCAGGCCTTCATTCACCGACTGATGCTGCGCTACGCCCGCCAGGGGAAATGCGTCGTGCGCTTGAAGGGCGGCGACCCGTGCATCTTCGGCCGCGGCGGCGAAGAAGCTGAATGGCTGGCCGAGCGCGGCATTGAGGTGGAAATGGTCAACGGCATCACCGCTGGGCTGGCAGGCGCCACCCAGTGCGGGATATCCCTGACCCAGCGCGGCATTGCCCGCGGCGTGACGTTGGTCACCGCGCATACGCTCGATAGCAGCAGCCCCGCATGGCATGCACTGGCGACAACCGGTACGACACTGGTCGTCTACATGGGCGTGAGCAGCTTGCAACAGGTGCAGAGCGGTCTGATCGAAGGCGGCCTGGCGGCCAGCACTCCGGTGGCCATGATCGAAAACGCATCCCTGCCACAGCAGCGCGAATGCCGCTCCAGCCTCGCTGCCATGTGCCTCGATGCGGCAAGCTTCCAGCTCAAGAGCCCGGCAATCCTGGTAATCGGTGAGGTGGCGGCAAAACAGGAAGGTTATGGCGGCGGCCAAGTGGAACACGCCAATGGCAGCGCGGCCTGAAATCTGCTAAGCGATACGGCAAAAGCCACGGATATCAGCCAGCGACGGGTTCCAAATCACGCTCAGCGAGCCATTCCAGAGCGTTATCAGGCCGTCCCTCACCTCAACACGGATCAGGCGAACCAAAAAAATATTTCAATAAGTTTCATCCGAAACATGTACGCGCACGGTTTATGGGCATAGTATGCGCAGCCATCACAAGGTTGCGGCGCATCGCCGCAGCTGCAATACCAGCCGTTCCGCCAAGGAGTCCGGCATGTCTGATGTCACCATGCCCCACAATTGGGGCTTCGCAGTCTTTATTCTCGGCGTCATCGCGCTGTGCGCGTTCATGCTCGGCGCTTCCAGCCTGCTCGGCAGCAAGGCCTGGGGTCGCGCCAAGAACGAGCCTTTCGAGTCCGGTATTTTGCCCACGGGCAATGCACGGCTGCGTTTTTCCGCAAAATTCTATCTGGTCGCGATGCTCTTCGTGATCTTCGACGTTGAAGCCCTATATCTCTTTGCCTGGGCTGTCTCGGTACGCGAAAGCGGCTGGGCGGGCCTCATTGAAGCTACCGTATTCATAGCAATTCTGTTGGCGGGTCTTGTCTACCTTTGGCGGGTGGGTGCGCTCGATTGGGCGCCATCCAGCCGTCGCGAGCGACAGGCGAAGCTAAAACAATGAGGCTCTTGGCATGCAATACAAACTTACCCGGATCGATCCGGATGCGGTCAGCGACCGTTATCCGGCCGGGCAACAGGAGACTGTTGCCAATCCACTAGAAGACCAGGTTCATCGCAACATCTACATGGGCAAGCTGGAAGACGTGCTGAGTGGCGCGGTCAACTGGGGGCGCAAGAACTCCCTCTGGCCGTATAACTTCGGCCTGTCGTGCTGCTACGTGGAGATGACCACGGCCTTCACCGCGCCTCATGACATCGCCCGCTTCGGTGCCGAAGTCATCCGTGCTTCGCCGCGCCAGGCCGATTTCATGGTCATTGCCGGCACCTGCTTCATCAAGATGGCGCCCATCATCCAGCGCCTCTACGAACAAATGCTCGAACCCAAGTGGGTCATTTCCATGGGTTCGTGCGCCAACTCCGGTGGTATGTACGACATCTACTCGGTCGTTCAGGGGGTCGACAAGTTCCTCCCCGTGGACGTGTACATACCCGGCTGCCCGCCCCGCCCCGAGGCGTTCCTGCAAGGCTTGCAACTGCTGCAGGATTCCATCGGCAAGGAGCGACGCCCGCTTTCCTGGGTCGTCGGCGATCAAGGCGTTTATCGCCCCGAGATGCCTTCGCAGAAGGAACAGCGACGCGACCAGCGTATCCAGGTCACCAACCTGCGCAGCCCCGACGACGTGTGAATTCCGGCTTTCCCGACCGGAAGGCTTCCGCACACCCGAACGTTGACCGAAAGCGACCGAGACCATGACTGCAGGCAATGCGCTGTACATCCCGCCTTACAAGGCTGACGACCAGGATATCGTCGTCGAACTGAACGCGCGCTTCGGCGCCGAGACCTTCACGTTGCAACCCAGCCTGACCGGCATGCCGGTGCTCTGGGTGCCTCGCGAAAAGCTCATCGAGGTGCTGGGCTTCCTGCGCCAAGTCAGCAAGCCCTACGTGATGCTCTACGACCTGAGCGCCACTGACGAGCGCCTGCGCACCCATCGCCATGGCCTGCCTGCCGCCGATTTCAGTGTCTTCTATCATCTGATGTCGCTGGAGCGAAACAGTGACGTGATGATCAAGGTCGCGCTCCGCGAAGGCGACATGAAGCTGCCCACCGCCGTCTCCGTCTGGCCCAACGCCAACTGGTACGAGCGCGAGATCTGGGACATGTTCGGCATCACCTTCGATGGCCACCCGTTCCTCACCCGCATGCTGATGCCACCGACCTGGGAAGGTCACCCCCTGCGCAAGGACTACCCCGCGCGGGCCACCGAGTTCGATCCCTACAGTCTGAACGCCGCCAAGCAGGACCTGGAACAGGAAGCCCTGCGCTTCAAGCCCGAAGACTGGGGCATGCAGCGCCACGGCGAGCACGAGGACTACATGTTCCTCAACCTCGGCCCGAACCACCCTTCGGCCCACGGTGCCTTCCGCATCATCCTGCAGCTCGATGGCGAGGAAATCCTCGATTGCGTGCCGGAGATCGGCTACCACCATCGCGGCGCCGAGAAGATGGCCGAGCGCCAGAGCTGGCATAGTTTCATCCCTTATACCGACCGCATCGACTACCTCGGCGGGGTGATGAACAACCTGCCCTATGTGCTGGCGGTGGAGAAACTCGCGGGGATCACCGTGCCGGACCGCGTCGATTTCATCCGCGTGATGATGGCCGAGTTCTTCCGCATCCAGAACCATCTGCTTTATCTCGGCACCTACATCCAGGACGTCGGCGCGATGACGCCGGTGTTCTTCACCTTCACCGACCGCCAGCGCGCCTACAAGGTCATCGAAGCCATTACCGGTTTCCGTATGCACCCGGCCTGGTATCGCATCGGCGGTGTCGCTCACGACCTGCCGCGCGGCTGGGACAAGCTGGTGCGCGAGTTCCTCGACTGGATGCCAAAACGTCTCAACGAGTACGAAAAGGCAGCGCTGAAAAACAGCATCCTCATCGGCCGTACCAAGGGCGTCGCCGCCTACAACACCAAGGAAGCGCTGGAATGGGGCACCACCGGTGCCGGCCTGCGCGCCACCGGTTGCGACTTCGACATTCGCAAGGCACGCCCCTACTCCGGCTATCAGCATTTCGATTTCGAGGTGCCGCTGGCGGTCAATGGCGACGCCTATGACCGCTGCATGGTGAAGATGGGCGAGATGCGCGAGAGCCTGAAGATCATCGAGCAGTGCCTCAAACACATGCCCGAAGGGCCGTACAAGGCTGACCACCCGCTGACCACGCCGCCCCCGAAAGAGCGCACGCTGGAGCACATCGAAACGCTGATCACGCACTTCCTGCAGGTTTCCTGGGGCCCGGTGATGCCGGCCAACGAGAGCTTCCAGATGATCGAAGCGACCAAGGGCATCAACAGCTACTACCTGACCAGCGACGGCAGCACCATGAGCTACCGCACGCGCATTCGCACGCCCAGCTTCCCGCATCTGCAGCAGATCCCCTCGGTGATCCGCGGCAGCATGATCCCGGACCTGATCGCCTACCTGGGCAGCATCGATTTCGTTATGGCCGACGTGGACCGCTGATATGAGCACTCTGATCAAGACTGACCGTTTCGTCCTCAGCGAAACCGAACGCTCGGCCATCGAGCACGAGATGCACCACTACGAAGACCCGCGCGCGGCCAGCATCGAAGCCCTGAAGATCGTGCAGAAGGCCCGCGGCTGGGTGCCGGACGGCGCCTGCGATGCCATCGGCGAGATCCTCGGCATCCCGGCCAGCGACGTCGAAGGCGTGGCCACCTTCTATAGTCAGATTTTTCGCGTGCCGGTGGGCCGCCATATCATCCGCGTCTGCGACAGCATGACCTGCTACATCGGCGGCCATGAAAGCGTGCTGGACAGCATCCGTAACGAAATCGGCATCGAACCCGGCCAGACTTCCACCGATGGCCGCTTCACGCTGATTCCGGTGTGCTGCCTGGGCAACTGCGACAAGGCCCCGGCCCTGATGATCGACGACGACACCTTCGGCGACGTTCAGCCCGGCGGCGTCGCCCAGTTGCTGGAGGCCTATCAATGAAGACGCTTTCATCTTTCGGCCCGGCCAACCGCATCGCGCGTAGCGAAGAAACCCATCCGCTGACCTGGCGTCTGCGCGACGACGGCCAGCCGGTATGGCTCGACGAATACCGGCAGAAGGCTGGCTACGACGCGCTGCGCAAGGCGCTGGCCGAGATGGGCCAGGCCGACATCGTGCAGACGGTGAAGGAATCGGGCCTCAAGGGCCGTGGCGGTGCGGGCTTCCCCACGGGCGTGAAGTGGGGCCTGATGCCCGCCGACGAATCGCGCAACATCCGCTACCTGCTGTGCAACGCGGACGAGATGGAACCCAACACCTGGAAGGACCGCTTGCTGATGGAGCAACTGCCGCACCTGCTGGTGGAAGGCATGATCATCAGCGCCCGCGCGCTCAAGGCGTATCGCGGCTATATCTTCCTGCGCGGTGAATACGTCGATGCGGCGCGCAACCTCAACCGCGCCATCGATGAGGCCAGGGCTGCCGGACTGCTGGGCAAAAATATCCTCGGCAGCGGCTTCGATTTCGAGCTGTTCGTGCACACCGGTGCCGGCCGCTACATCTGTGGCGAGGAAACCGCGCTGATCAACTCGCTGGAAGGCCGCCGCGCCAACCCGCGCGCCAAGCCGCCCTTCCCCGCCGCCGTCGGCGTCTGGGGCAAGCCAACCTGCGTCAACAACGTCGAAACCCTGTGCAACGTGCCGGCAATCATCGGCAGCGGCGTGGATTGGTACAAGTCTCTTGCCCGTCCCGGCAGCGAAGACCACGGCAGCAAGCTGATGGGTTTTTCCGGCAAGGTAAAGAACCCCGGTATCTGGGAACTGCCCTTTGGCATCACCGCACGCGAACTCTTCGAGGATTACGCCGGCGGCATGAAGGATGGCTACACCCTCAAGTGCTGGCAGCCCGGCGGCGCCGGCACCGGCTTTCTACTGCCTGAGCACCTGGAGGCGCAGATGTCCGCCGGCGGCGTCGCCAAATTCGGCACCCGCATGGGTACCGGCCTGGCGCTGGCCGTCGACCACACCGTCAGCATGGTCTCGCTGCTGCGCAACATGGAAGAGTTCTTCGCCCGCGAATCCTGCGGCTGGTGCACGCCATGCCGCGACGGCCTGCCCTGGAGCGTGAAGACCCTGCGTGCGCTGGAGCGCGGTCAAGGCACACCGCAAGACCTCGACATCCTGCTGCGACTGGTGGATTTCCTCGGCCCCGGCAAGACCTTCTGTGCCCATGCGCCTGGCGCAGTGGAGCCGCTGGGCGCCGCGATCAAATATTTCCGACATGAGTTCGAGGCGGGCGTCGCCCAGACCACGGTCACGTCCCCAAGGCCGGCGCTAACGAATTAGAAGACGTTGGAGGTTAAAGGCTGAACGCCGGGTGAAAGAGCCGTACGGCCTCATCCAGCCCCGATCCTTCCCTTCAGCGGACAAGTTTCCTATTAGCCAGACCCGCGCAAGCGGGATGAGAAGACCTAGAAATGGCCACTATCCACGTAGACGGCAAAGACTACGAAGTCGATGGAGCGGACAACCTGTTGCACGCCTGTCTCTCCCTCGGCCTCGATGTTCCCTATTTCTGCTGGCACCCGGCGCTGGGCAGCGTCGGCGCCTGCCGCCAGTGCGCGGTCAAGCAGTACAGCGATGAGAACGACACTCGCGGTCGCCTGGTCATGTCGTGCATGACACCGGCCACCGACAACAGCTGGATTTCCATCAAGGACGACGAAGCCCGGGCCTTCCGCGCCAGCGTTGTCGAATGGCTGATGATCAACCACCCGCACGACTGCCCGGTGTGCGAGGAAGGCGGACACTGCCACCTGCAAGACATGACGGTGATGACCGGCCACAACCAGCGCCGTTACCGCTTCACCAAACGCACCCACAACAATCAGGAGCTCGGCCCCTTCATCGCCCACGAGATGAACCGCTGCATCGCCTGTTACCGGTGCGTGCGCTACTACAATGACTATGCGGACGGCACCGACCTGGGCGTGTTCGGCGCCAACGACAACGTGTATTTCGGCCGTGTCGAAGATGGCGTGCTGGAAAGCGAGTTCTCCGGCAACCTCACCGAGGTCTGCCCCACCGGGGTATTTACCGACAAGACCCACTCCGAGCGCTACAACCGCAAGTGGGACATGCAGTTCGCGCCCAGCATCTGTCACGGCTGCGCCTCCGGCTGCAACATCAGCCCCGGCGAACGCTACGGTGAAATCCGCCGCATCGAGAACCGTTTCAACGGCGAAGTGAACCACTACTTCCTCTGCGACCGTGGGCGCTTCGGCTATGGCTACATCAACCGCTCCGACCGTCCCCGCCAGCCCGTGCTGGGTACCGACAAGCTCGGCGTCGACGCCGCGCTCGACGCGGCTGCCGGGCTGCTGAAAGGCAAGCGGGTGATTGGCATTGGCTCACCACGCGCCAGCCTGGAAAGTAACCATGCCCTGCGCGCACTGGTCGGCGTGGAGAACTTCTACAGCGGTATCGCCGCCAACGAGCTGGAGAATATCCGGCTGATCCGCCAACTGCTGCAGAACGGCCCGCTGCCGGTGCCGACGATGCGCGAGATCGAAAGCCACGATGCGGTATTCATCCTCGGCGAGGACCTGACCCAGACGGCCGCGCGCATGGCGCTGTCCGTGCGTCAGGCCGCCAAGGGCAAGGCCACCGAAATCGCCGCCTCGATGAAGATTCAGGACTGGCACATCGCCGCGGTGCAGAACGTCGCGCAAGGCGCCCTGCATCCGGTGTTCATCGCCAGCGTCAGCGAAACCCGTCTTGACGACATCGCCGAGCAGAGCGTACATGCCGCACCGGTCGATCTGGCCCGCCTCGGTTTTGCCGTGGCCCACGCCATCGACCCCAGCGCGCCAGCCGTTGACGGCCTGGAAGCCGAAGCTCGCGAGCTGGTGCAGCGGATCGCCGACGTCCTGCTCGCTGCCAAGCGCCCGCTGCTCATCAGCGGCGCCTCGCAGGGCGAGAAGAGCCTAATCGAAGCCGCCGGCAACATCGCCCAGGCGCTGAAGAATCGTGAGAAGAGCGCTTCGATCAGCCTCGTCGTGCCGGAAGCCAACAGCCTCGGCGTAACGCTACTCGGTGGCGAATCCGTGGATGCCGCGCTGGATGCGCTGATCTCCGGCGATGCCGAGGCCGTGATCGTGCTGGAGAACGACCTCTACCGCCGCGCCGATCAGACCAAGGTGGACAAGGCGTTGGCCGCTGCCAAGGCCGTCATCGTTGCCGATCACCAGCAGACCGCCACCACGGCCAAGGCCCATCTGGTGCTGTCCGCCGCCAGCTTCGCCGAAGCCGACGGCACCCTGGTCAGCCAGGAAGGCCGCGCGCAGCGTTTCTTCCAGGTTTTCGAGCCCAGCTACTACGACGGCAAGATCCTGGTGCGCGAAGGCTGGCGCTGGATGCACGCGCTGCAGTGCACGCTGCAAGGCAAGGCCGTGGACTGGACCAATCTGGATCAGGCCACCGCCGATTGCGCCGCGGCCAACCCGCAGCTGCAGGGCATTCTGGCCGCCGCACCGCTTTCCTCGTTCCGCATCAAGGGCCTGAAAATGGCGCGCGAGCCGCTGCGCTACAGCGGACGCACCGCCATGCGCGCCAACATCAGCGTGCACGAACCGCGTCAGCCGCAGGATCAGGACTCACCGTTCGCCTATTCCATGGAAGGTTACTCCGGCAGCGCCGAGGATCGGCAGCAGATTCCATTCGCTTGGTCGCCGGGCTGGAACTCGCCGCAGGCCTGGAACAAGTTCCAGGACGAGGTTGGCGGCCACCTGCGTGCCGGTGATCCCGGTGTGCGCCTGCTCGACGACGTTCGTCAGGATCTGGCCTGGAAAACCGCACCCGCCGCCTTCGCACCCGCGCTCGGCAGCTGGCAGGTGGTGCCGCTGCATCACTTGTTCGGCAGCGAGGAAACCACGGCGCTCGCCGCACCTATCCAGAGCCGCATCCCGCAGCCCTATGTCGCCCTGGCCGAAGCCGAAGCCCAGCGTCTTGGCGTGGCCGAAGGCGCGCTGCTCAGTCTGCGGGTCGCCGATCGGCACTTGCAGCTGCCGGTGCGCATCGATGAATCCCTGGGCCTCGGCCTGGTCGGTCTGCCGGTCGGCCTCGAAAGCATTCCGGTACTGAACGGCGCCTGCCTGGCCACTGAACTGGAGGCGTCGCGATGAACTGGCTGACTCCCGAAGTGATCGACGTGATCATCGCCGTGGTCAAGGCGCTGGTGATCATGCTGGCGGTGGTGGTGTGCGGCGCCTTGCTGAGCTTCGTCGAACGCCGCCTGCTGGGTTGGTGGCAGGACCGCTACGGCCCCAACCGGGTCGGCCCGTTCGGCATGTTCCAGATCGCCGCCGACATGCTGAAGATGTTCTTCAAGGAAGACTGGAACCCGCCGTTCTCGGACCGCTTGATCTTCACGCTGGCGCCGGTGGTGGCGATGAGCTCGCTGCTGCTGGCCTTCGTCATCGTGCCGATCACCCCGACCTGGGGCGTGGCGGACCTGAACATCGGCCTGCTGTTCTTCTTCGCCATGGCCGGTCTCACGGTGTACGCGGTGCTGTTCGCCGGCTGGGCGAGCAACAACAAGTTCGCCCTGCTCGGCGCCCTGCGCGCCTCGGCGCAGACGGTGTCGTACGAGGTGTTTCTCGGGCTGTCGCTGATGGGGATTGTCGCCCAGGTCGGCTCGTTCAACATGCGCGACATCGTCGAGTACCAGCAGCAGAACCTGTGGTTCATCATTCCGCAGTTCCTCGGCTTCTGTACCTTCTTCGTCGCCGGTGTCGCGGTCACCCACCGCCATCCCTTCGACCAGCCGGAAGCCGAGCAGGAACTGGCCGACGGCTATCACGTCGAGTACGCCGGGATGAAATGGGGCATGTTCTTCGTCGGTGAATACATCGGCATCGTGACCATTTCGGCGCTGCTGACCACGCTGTTTTTCGGCGGCTGGCACGGGCCTTTTCTGGATACCCTGCCCTGGCTCTCGTTCTTCTATTTCGCGGTGAAGACCGGCTTTTTCATCATGCTGTTCGTGCTGTTGCGCGCCTCGCTGCCGCGCCCACGCTACGACCAGGTGATGGCCTTCGGCTGGAAGTTCTGCCTGCCGCTGACCCTGATCAACCTGCTGGTGACCGGCGCGCTTGTGCTGGCCGCGGCCCAGTAAGGAGAAAACCCATGTTCAAGTACATAGGCTCGGTGCTACACGGCACCTACACCCAACTGCGCAGCCTGGTGATGGTGTTCGGCCATGGCTTTCGCAAGCGCGACACCTTGCAATACCCCGAGGAGCAGGTTTACCTGCCGCCCCGCTATCGCGGTCGCATCGTCCTGACCCGCGACCCCGACGGCGAGGAGCGCTGCGTGGCTTGCAACCTCTGCGCGGTAGCCTGTCCGGTGGCCTGTATTTCATTGCAAAAGGCCGAGACCGACGAAGGTCGCTGGTATCCCGAGTTCTTCCGCATCAACTTCTCGCGCTGCATCTTCTGCGGCTTCTGCGAAGAAGCCTGCCCGACCAACGCAATCCAGCTCACACCGGATTTCGAGCTGGGCGATTACAAACGTCAAGATCTGGTTTACGAGAAAGAAGACCTACTGATTTCTGGAACCGGCAAGTATCACGACTACAACTTCTACCGCGTCTCGGGCCTGGCCATCGCCGGCAAACCCAAGGGCGCTGCGCAGGACGAGGCGGAGCCGATCAATGTCAAGGGGTTGTTGCCATGACGCTCGTTCGATTTGCGCACGCTGCGCCAGCCGGCTTCGAGTCGGCCCCCCACCGGTCGAGGATGTACTGATGGAATTCGCTTTCTACTTTTCCGCCGGCGTGGCCGTGGTTGCCACACTACGGGTGATCACCGGCAGCAACCCGGTGCATGCCCTGCTCTACCTGATCACCTCGCTGCTGGCGGTATCGATGTGCTTCTTCGCCCTCGGCGCGCCTTTTGCCGGCGCGCTGGAAATCATCGTCTATGCCGGCGCCATCATGGTGCTCTTCGTGTTCGTGGTGATGATGCTCAACCTCGGCCCTAACACGGCAAGCCAGGAACGCGCCTGGCTGCAACCGCGGGTTTGGATAGGGCCGTCGCTGCTGGCAGCGATCCTACTGGCGCAGTTGCTCTGGGCCTTGTTCGCAGCGCCGGAATACGCACCGGCAGGCCTGACCACCATCGGACCCAAGGAGGTCGGCATCGCCCTGTTCGGGCCTTACCTGCTGGCCGTCGAGCTGGCGTCCATGCTGCTACTGGCGGCGCTGGTCGCCGCCTTCCACCTTGGCCGCCATGAGGCGAAGGAGTAACCCATGAGTTCGATACCAATGGAGCACGGCCTGGCCATTGCCGCCGTACTGTTCTGCCTAGGGCTGGTCGGTCTGATGGTGCGCCGCAACATCCTGTTCATGCTGATGAGCCTGGAAGTGATGATGAACGCCGCGGGCCTGGCCTTCGTCGTGGCCGGTAGCCGCTGGCAACAACCGGATGGGCAGGTGATGTTCATTCTGGTGATCACCCTGGCCGCGGCCGAGGCCGCCATCGGCCTGGCGATCCTGCTGCAGTTGTATCGCCGCTTCAACACCCTTGATGTCGATGCAGCAAGCGAGATGCGCGGATGAACCTACTATTGCTCACCTTCGTTTTCCCGCTGCTCGGCTACTTCCTGCTGGCCTTCTCGCGCGGGAAGATTTCAGAAAACCTGGCCGCCGTGATCGGCGTCGGTTCGATCGGCCTGTCGGCGCTGATCGCGGCGTTGTGTATCTGGCAGTTCAACACCTCGCCACCGGAGGGCGGCGTGTTCAGCCAGCACCTGTGGCAGTGGCTGGGCGTGGTCGGTCTCAGCGTCGCCTTCGGCCTGCACCTGGACGGCCTGTCGCTGACGATGCTCGGCGTGGTCACCGGTGTCGGCTTCCTGATCCACCTCTTCGCCAGTTGGTACATGCGCGGTGAAGAGGGCTATTCGCGCTTCTTCGCCTACACCAACCTGTTCATTTTCAGCATGTTGCTGCTGGTGCTGGGCGACAACCTGCTGCTGCTGTACTTCGGCTGGGAAGGCGTGGGGCTGTGCTCCTACCTGCTGATCGGCTTCTACTTCAAGGAACGCAAGAACGGCCACGCCGCGCTCAAGGCCTTCATCGTCACCCGCGTCGGCGACGTGCTGATGGCCTTCGGTCTGTTCATCCTGTTCGTCCAGCTGGGCACGCTGAACATTCCGGAACTGCTGGCATTGGCGCCGCAGAAGTTCGCCGAGGGCGATCTGTGGATCACCCTGGCGACCCTGGCGCTGCTCGGCGGCGCGGTGGGCAAGTCCGCGCAACTGCCGCTACAAACCTGGCTGGCCGACGCCATGGCTGGCCCGACACCGGTTTCCGCACTGATCCACGCGGCGACCATGGTCACCGCGGGCGTCTACCTGATCGCCCGCACCCACGGCCTGTTCCTGCTTGCACCGGATGTGCACGAACTGGTGGGTATCGTCGGCGGCGTGACCCTGGTGCTGGCCGGCTTCGCCGCTCTGGTGCAGACCGACATCAAACGCATCCTCGCCTACTCGACCATGAGCCAGATCGGTTACATGTTCCTCGCCCTGGGCGTGGGTGCCTGGGACGCGGCGATCTTCCACCTGATGACCCACGCCTTCTTCAAGGCGCTGCTGTTCCTCGCCTCCGGTTCGGTGATCAATGCCTGCCACCACGAGCAGAACATCTTCAGGATGGGCGGACTGTGGAAGAAGCTGCCACTGGCCTACGCCAGTTTCATCGTCGGCGGCGCGGCACTGGCAGCGCTGCCGCTGATCACCGCCGGCTTCTACTCCAAGGACGAAATCCTCTGGGAAGCCTTCGCCAGCGGCCACAGCGGCCTTCTCTACGCAGGTCTGCTCGGGGCCTTCTTGACGTCCCTGTACACCTTCCGCCTGATCTTCATCGCCTTCCACGGCGAGGTGAAGACCGAGGCGCATGCCGGTCGCGGCCTGGCCCACAACCTGCCGCTGGTGGTGCTGATCGTGCTCTCCACCTTCATCGGCGCGATGATCGTGCCGCCGTTGTCTGGCGTGCTCCCAGAAAGCGTCGGCCATGCCGGTGGTGAAGCCAAGCACAGCCTGGAAATCGCCTCCGGTGCCATCGCCCTGGCCGGCGTTCTGCTCGCGGCGCTGCTGTTCCTTGGCAAGCGCGGCCTGGTCAGCGCCATCGCGCAAAGCGCGCCGGGGCGTTTCCTTTCGGCCTGGTGGTACGCCGCCTGGGGCTTCGACTGGCTTTACGACAAGCTTTTCGTGCAGCCCTACCTCTGGCTCACCCGCCTGCTGGGCCGCGACCCCATCGACGCCACCATCGGATTGGTACCGCGCACCGCTCGTGGCAGCCATGTGCTGCTGAGCCGTAGCGAAACCGGCCAGTTACGCTGGTACGCCCTGTCCATCGTTGGCGGAGCCGTGCTGTTGCTCGGCATCGTTCTGCTCTGAATTTGCGCAAGGACTCGAAATCGTGATTCTGCCCTGGCTAATCCTGATTCCCTTCATCGGCGGCCTGCTCTGCTGGTTCGTCGAACGTTTCGACAAGAGCATGCCGCGCTGGATCGCCCTGCTCACCATGTCGCTGCTGCTCGCGCTCGGCCTCTGGCTGTGGGCCGGCGGCAACTACCAGCTCGCCCCCGCGCCCGGCGCCGAGGCCAACTGGGCCGTGGAATTCAAGCACGTCTGGATCGAGCGCTTCGGCATCAACCTGCATCTGGCGCTCGATGGCCTGTCGCTGCTGATGATCATGCTCACCGGCCTGCTCGGTGTGCTCTCGGTGCTCTGCTCCTGGAAGGAAATCCAGCGCCACGTCGGCTTCTTCCACCTCAACCTGATGTGGATTCTCGGCGGCGTGGTCGGCGTGTTCCTTGCCCTGGACCTGTTCCTGTTCTTCTTCTTCTGGGAAATGATGCTGGTGCCGATGTACTTCCTCATCGCGCTCTGGGGTCACAGCTCGGAAGGCAAGCGCTCGCGGATCAACGCGGCGACCAAGTTCTTCATCTACACCCAGGCCAGCGGCCTGATTATGCTGGTGGCGATCCTCGGTCTGGTGCTGGTCAACTACCACAACACCGGTGTGCTGACCTTCGACTACCAGTTGCTGTTGCAGGCCGATCTGGCGCCGGGCGTCGAATACCTGCTGATGCTGGGCTTCTTCATCGCCTTCGCGGTGAAATTCCCTATCGTGCCGCTGCACTCCTGGCTGCCCGATGCCCACGCCCAGGCGCCCACCGCCGGCTCCGTCGACCTGGCCGGCATCCTGCTGAAAACCGCCGCCTACGGCATGATCCGCTTCGCCCTGCCGCTATTCCCGGATGCCTCGATGGACTTCGCGCCCATCGCCATGGGCCTCGGCCTGCTCGGCATCTTCTACGGCGCGGTGCTGTCGTTCGCGCAAACCGATATCAAGCGCCTGATCGCTTATTCCAGCGTCTCGCACATGGGCTTCGTGCTGATCGGCATCTATTCCGGCAGCGAACTCGCCCTGCAAGGCGCGGTGGTGCTGATGATCGCTCACGGCCTCTCGGCCGCGGCGCTGTTCATCCTCAGCGGCCAGCTCTATGAGCGTCTGCACACGCGAGACATGCGCGAGATGGGTGGCCTGTGGTCGCGCCTGCCCTGGTTGCCGCCGCTGAGCCTGTTCTTCGCCGCCGCCTCGCTGGGCCTGCCCGGCACCGGCAACTTCATTGGTGAGTTCGTGGTGCTGTTCGGCGCCTTCGCCAACTCGCCGTGGGTGGTGGTGATCGCCACCTTCGGCCTGGTGCTGTCGTCCATCTACTCGCTGGCGATGATCCACCGCGCCTACTTCGGGCCGAGCAAGGCCGAAGGGCTGTTGCAAGGCCTGGACGCGCGCGAGATCGGCATGGTGCTGCTGCTGGCCGTGCTGCTGGTACTGCTCGGCGTCTATCCGCAGCCGGTGTTCGACACCTCGCTTGCCACCATGAACGGTGTGCAGCAATGGATCGATACCGCTTTCACCCCAACAGTTTCGGCCCGGTAGTCTCGCCATGGAATTCACACAGCAACACTTCATCGCCCTGCTGCCCTTGCTGATCACCGGTGCCACCGCCATCGCGGTGATGCTGGCCATCGCGTGGCAACGCAACCACGGGCTCAGCTTCGTCGTCACGTCGGTGGGTCTCACGCTCGCCCTGGTGTCGATAGTGCCCGCGCTGCGGGTCGCGCCGCTGGACGTGACGCCGCTGCTGCGGCTGGACGCCTTCGCCTTTTTCTACAGCGCCGTGGTGCTGGTCGCGACACTGGCCTGCGTGACCCTGGCCCACGCCTACCTGGGCGAGAAAGCCGACTCCGACGGCTTCCCGGGCAACCGCGAAGAGCTTTATCTGCTGATGGCGCTGTCAGCCGCCGGCGGTCTGGTGCTGGTCAGCGCGCAGCACCTGGCCGGGTTCTTCATCGGCCTGGAGCTGCTCTCGGTGCCGGTGTACGGGCTGGTCGCCTACGCCTTCTTCAACAAGCGTTCGCTGGAAGCCGGCATCAAGTACATGGTGCTTTCCGCCGCCGCCAGCGCCTTCCTGCTGTTCGGCATGGCGCTGCTCTACGCCGAGTCGGGCAGCCTCAGCTTCGCCGGTATCGGCGCCAGTCTGGCCGCGCAAGGCTCGTCAGCACTGGTGCAGGCTGGCATCGGCATGATGCTGATCGGCCTCGGTTTCAAGCTCTCGTTGGCGCCCTTCCACCTGTGGACGCCGGACGTCTACGAGGGCGCGCCGGCTCCAGTGGCGACCTTCCTGGCCACCGTCAGCAAGGTGGCGGTGTTCGCCGTGTTGCTGCGTCTGTATCAGCTGTCGCCAGCCACCAGTGGCGGCTGGTTGAACGAGGCGCTGAGCCTGATCGCCATCGCCTCGATCCTGATCGGCAACCTGCTGGCGCTTAACCAGAGCAACCTCAAGCGCCTGCTGGGTTATTCATCCATCGCCCACTTCGGCTATCTGCTGGTGGCGCTGATCGCCAGCAAAGGCCTGGCGGTGGAGGCCATCGGCGTCTATCTCGTGACTTATGTGTTGACCACGTTGGGCGCATTCGGCGTGATCACCCTGATGTCGAGCCCGTTCAAAGGCCGCGATGCCGATGCGCTCTACGAGTACCGAGGGCTGTTCTGGCGGCGCCCCTACCTGACCGCCGTGCTCACCGTGATGATGCTGTCGCTGGCAGGTATTCCGCTGACGGCAGGCTTCATCGGCAAGTTCTACGTGATCGCTTCCGGCGTCGAATCCCAGCTGTGGTGGCTGCTGGGCGCGCTGATCATCGGCAGTGCGGTGGGCCTGTTCTACTACCTGCGAGTCATGGTGACGCTGTACCTGGTCGAGCCGGGCATTCGCCGCCACGACGCCCCCATCAACTGGGGGCAGCGTGCCGGGGGCATGATGCTGCTGGCCATCGCGGTACTCGCGTTCTTTCTGGGCGTTTATCCGCAGCCGTTGCTGGAGCTGGTACAGCAAGCGGGGCTGGTGGCTGTATAGACCGGGTCCATCAAAGCAGCTGTGGCGCAGCTGCTAGATCAGTCAGCCCGTGGTCGCCTGCTTTGGTTTCGCTGCGGTTGGGCAGAAGAAACAACTTCCACCGCCTTCCCTGCTAATCCGTTGCTGCCCGCAATTATTGCCCGCAATAAAAAACCGCGACCCCAAGGTCGCGGTTTTTTATCACGGCTCGAACATCACGCCTT
>NZ_AGSX01000194.1 GCF_000235745.1 Stutzerimonas stutzeri SDM-LAC
CCCGCACCAGCCGGCGCCTGATCTAGCTGCTGGTTGAATTGCGAGAGTTCCGCCGGAGTCAGGCTGTTGATTCGCTGCTCGACCTGATCACGCTCGACACCCATCGCCACGAGCTTCTTCTGGACGTCTTCATCTTCAAGCATTGTTAACAATTGCTGGCGATCCACCTGCTGCTGTTGATCGGCGATAATTTCCGGGGTGCCGATCATTGCCGCCTGGGCCAATGGGATCTGTGCAAACAACATGAAATGCATCACGGCCAACAGGCTGGCCACACGCTTCATCATGGGCGAGTTGAACATGGCGGAACTCCTTATCTTTTTGTTCGGTAGCCCAGCGCAATTTGCGACAGGCCGTCAGAAGTAAGACGGCCCCGCTGTTCCGCCAGTTCCCTTGTCGCTATGGTTTAGACATCCATGCCGACCCGGGATTGTTATTACTGATGTCAATACGAAGGAGAAGTTATGAAACTCATCCGCTCGGTCGCCCTGATGGCATGCAGCGCCATACTGATTGGCTGTCAGGCTTCGCTCGACACACTACAGGCGACTGAAGGTAGCGCCGCTCAATGTGACGCCTCTTCTCTTCAGGCACTTGTTGGCGAGCAGGCCAGCCCGGCGCTTCTCGATCAGGCACGTCGCAAGAGCGGCGCCGTAACGGCTCGCATCATTCGGCCGGGCGATATCGTCACGCTGGAATACAACGCACAACGGCTGACACTAACGACAGACGAATCGCTGAACATTCAACGAATCAGCTGTGGTTAAGGGAACGACGAAGCCTTTCGGATACTGGTCGCAAACGACACAGCCGGCAAACAGGCAAGAACAGCCATCACGTCTGCCATCTGCCCGCTCAATGCGCCACCGCCCTACGTGCCCGCCAACTGGTTGCCGAAAACGACTTCGGCGGAGCTAACAGAAAGGACAGGTCGTACCGCTTGATGATCATCTGAGCGAGCAACGGAGCAGCAAGCCCGACCAGAGTTCCGACTATTAAATGGACAGCTATGGAATCAATGCCCATGAAGCTGGCAAGGATCACCCGGATGCCGCTACCCGCAAGAATATGCATCAGGTAGATCGTCATCGATGAAGCGCCGATAAACAGCAGCCAGCCTATGCGAACCCGACCGAGCCACATCGACAAGGCGACCACAAACAGGATCGAAACAGTCGCCAGCGCAAGCCCTGGCAAGCCACCCACCTCCCAATTCAAGCCGAACGTCACGTGAAACAGATACTGCCCGATTACGAATGATGTCCCGAGCAACAAAGTGAGAGGGACATAACGGGCGAGGAAATATGCCTTGATCTCGTTGAACCAGATACCGAGCGCAAAAAACACGGCATTACCGAAAATAAACTTACCGATACTGCCAGCGGCCAGGTCTCGGCTGAGCACATAAAGCACACCAAAGACCAGCAAAAGGGGGAGAAAGTAACGGCGGTCCGCCTTGGCGTAAACCAAGGAACAGACAACAAAAACCAAGAACAGCGCGTAAAGAAACCAGAACTGCGCTCGTGGGGACCAAAGCAGCGAGAACACCTGCCCTAACGTGACGTCACCGTTCGTATAATTTGACAGCACTACTTCTGTCAGCCCCTGCAGAAGTGACCAAACGATAAATGGGTAGACAACAGTGTCCACCTTGTTGATGACCAGTCCAGCTTTCCCACGCTTTACGAGCGAGTCGTAAAAAAACAAACCCGACAGGAAAAAGAACAGGGGCATGTGAAAGCTGTAGATGACACTATCAACGAGAAGGTACTCGCCCTTATCCATCGGCAAACCGGCGTTGAAGACCCCACGCGCAACATGACCGTAGACCACAAGAATGATCCCAATGGCTTTGGCGTAATCGACCCAGGCATTTCTCTCCTGCATCATATTTCTCCTTGGTTATGGGCAAGACCAGACACATCGGAGCCAAATTTGGCGAAGATGGGAAAGGTAGACAGTGAAAAATCCGATCCGTTTGTCGCTCTCCGGCGAGCGATCCACATTAGCCGACGTATTGCCGCAAACCCGGCCGCTCGGCGTGCATGGACCTCAATCCAATCAAAGCCCCTAACCACCGGCGATTCGATGCAGCAACTTCCAGGTACGTAATCGCCTGATCAGAAATAGCTGCGGACGTATCCATTCCCAGCCCGTCCTGGCAACGCTGGCGAGGGGACCCCGAATCAAGCGCTACCAGCCCGATCCACTCCAGTTATTCAATACACAACAAAACGACAGCCGACTGGTAGGAAAAGTGAATCGACCGAGGCTTGAAGTTGTTGAACAGAGCGACCGGGTGTTTTACAGGCGATTAAAGGAGTATTCGATGACTCAACACTGGCTGGCGAATTGTTCGATCCTGCTATTGGCCGGCGGGCGCGGACAACGCATGGGAGGGCGGGACAAGGGTCTCGTGGAGTGGCACGGCCGGCCCCTTGTGGCATGGCCGCATCGCATCGCCCGCCCCCTTACCGATGACCTCCTTATATCGTGCAATCGCAACCAACCGCGTTACGCGGCCTTTGCCGACCGGCTGGTTGGTGATGACGCCCAGGATTTCCAAGGGCCGCTTGCAGGCATACGCGCCGGTCTCGCAGCGGCTGACCACCCATGGCTCATGGTGCTGCCCTGCGACGCACCCCTGGTAGACGAAGCCCTGCTCATACAGCTGTACGCAACGGCGCAACAAGAGCCTGACACGCCGTTAATGGTCCGACGAGGCGCCCAATGGGAGCCATTGTTCTGCGTCATACCGGTTAGCCTCGCCCCCGTTATTGAGAGCGCCTGGCAAAAAGGCGAACGAAGCAATTTGAAGATATTGCTGACGTTACAAGCACGCGCACTTGATCTTCATATAGACGACTCGCGCCTGGCCAATCTGAACTCACCGGAGCTGCTTTCGCAACATACGCCTCCAGGCGGAACTTAGCTGCGCCGAGCACCGTCACAGACGCAACCACAGAGGAGAAACATCATGGGTACAACTACCGGCGCCGCTCTGGCCATTCTGATCGGGATGACGCTCCTTACCGGCTGCTCGAGCCCCAGCGTCATCACCCTAAATGACGGTCGCGAGATTCAGACACTGAACCAGCCCGAATATGACGAAGAGGCTGGGTTCTATGAGTTTGAGGGGATCGACGGGAAACCGGGCAGAGTAAATAAGGATCAGGTTCGTACCGTTCAGGAGCTGTAGCTCATCGCCTTCTTTAATTACCCAGGCATCATGCTCGACGCTGGAAAAAAAGGGCTCGCTAAACGCTTGTGAAGCAAAACTTTTTCTGTAAAATGCGCGCCAGCTTCGGAGCGTAGCGCAGCTTGGTAGCGCGTCTCGTTCGGGACGAGAAGGTCGCTGGTTCGAATCCAGTCGCTCCGACCATATCCCGCTCAGGCTCAACTAGCCTGAAAAAAAACCGGCCCACAAGCCGGTTTTTTTGTGCTTAAAACATGTCGGATTTAGTCTGGGACTAGAGGATCCGTCACCGCATCGTCTGACATACAGTAATCTTCACGCGATCAACGAGCTGCCTGCGCATCGCCGGAACTGCCGGATTAGCGCCGCAAGAACCAGACGACTTGCTCTATCTCGAACGGCCAGTCCAGCTCTGCGCCAGTATCGACACGTCGGAGCACCGGTATACGAAGGCCATAGTCGTCAAACCAATCTGGGCGCTCCGCTATATCCAGTAGCTCTACAAGCAAACCATTCTCCACGAGCGGCAGCACTACAGCCTCGGCTTGCTCACAGAGGTGACAACCCAGCGTTCCGAATAGTTGGCATTCCGGCAGGTGCATAATCAAGGGCTCAATAAAAGTGGCAGGCCGATTCTAGCAGGCTGGTCACGGTGCAGCTGACTGCCCGTAACACCTCGTTCTTTTGGACTATTCCTAATAAAACTGTGACCTTGAGCCCACTCAAACGAGGGTTTGACTTTGTTATTCGACGCGACGCTGGCAAACGGCTAGGATGCTGCAGCCCAAGCGACCGCAGAGCCGCGGGCTGAAGGCTTATGGCACGTATCGGTAGCGACCTTGAGACCCACGTTAAGTTGGCTCAGACACCGCTATCCGAACAGCTAACCAAGGCCTCACGCTTAAGCCCTAAAGACTAAGGTCTAAGGGCTCAAATACTAAACGTAGTGCTTTATTACACAGCGCCAAAGAGCGACTTCAGAGCATCATCCAACGAGGAGAAATAAGAAATGCTCAAGACCCCAATCGCCCGGGGCGTGGCCCTTGCCACTCTGGGAGCAACACTGGCTATTCCAACCCTGGCTCAAGCTGCATTTGTTGACGACAGCAAAGTCAACTTGGAGCTGCGCAACTTCTATTTCAACGGAGATAACCGGTCCGTTCCCAGCTCCTCGCAATCGAAATCCGAGGAATGGGGCCAAGGCTTTATTTTCAGAGCCGAGTCCGGCTTTACTGAAGGGACTGTTGGTTTTGGTGTAGACGCACTTGGCCTGCTGGGCCTCAAGTTGTACTCCAGCGAAGATACCGCCGGAACCGGCCTAATGCCGAGCAAGTTCGGAAACGAAGCCCCTGATGATTTTTCATCGCTTGGCCTGACTGCTAAAGCAAAGATTTCCAAGACAGTACTGAAAGTCGGCACGATTGAGCCGAAAAATATGGCAATCGCGCGTAGCGACTCACGCCTGCTGCCACAGACCTTTCAGGGCGGTCAGATAATCTCCAATGAGATCGATGGTCTTACCTTGGACGCCGGTTATCTGACTGAGGAAAACGATCGCGACTCCACCAACTATGAAGACCTCAAGTTCAACGGTAAAGGTGGTGATACCGGAGACAAGCCTGAAGACTTCCTATTCGGCGGCGCTACTTATTCGTTTACGAAGAACCTGAAAGGCGCGTACTACTACAGCAACCTCGAAGAAGTCTACAAACAGCACTCGTTCAACCTCATCCACATCCTACCGCTTGGCGAAGACCAGTCTCTCAAGACTGACCTGCGCTATGCGCGTTCGACCGACGATGGCTCGTCCACGGTTGACAATAAAGCCTTCGGCGCAATGGTAACTTACTCGGTAAGCGGTCATAGCTTCGGATTGGGCTATCAGAAGATGAGCGGAGATACTGGTTTCGCCTATACCGGCGCCAGTACCGACCCCTATTTGGTCAACTACGTCATGATCGGTGCAGACTACGCCAACGCCGACGAGAAATCCTGGCAAGCGCGTTACGACTACAACTTCGCAGCAATGGGCATTCCGGGCCTAACCTTCATGACCCGATACGTGACCGGCGATAATTTCGACTTCGGCACAAACACCGGCAATAACGGAAAAGAATGGGAACGTAACACTGATATCAGTTATGTGTTCCAAGAAGGCACCCTGAAGAACCTGGGCGTGAAGTGGCGTAACGGTACCTACCGTAGCAACTCCACCAAAGATATCGACCAGAACCGCCTGATCGTCAGCTACACCATTCCGCTGATGTAATAGCGGCTACAGCATGTAAGTGCAGTAGTTAAAGAGAACCCGCTTCGGCGGGTTTTCTTTTTTGCACGTACATCAATCGCGAACCATCACTGCGAACAGATTCAACGCTCAAAAACAACCTGACGGTAAATGAGTAAACGAAACGGGAACCTTGTACCGCCTGCATGCTCGAAACCCTAGGCGCCGGGACCTATCGTTCCCGCGAGACTCAAGAGGAACTGCAGATGTCTACCGAATCGACTTTTGGCACCAGCGACAACACGCCCATCCCTGATGGAGCAGCTGGGACCAACACCTCGTCTCTAATCAATAAGTCAGCCCACCGCCGCAACCTGCAGGCGGCTCAGAATGCGCTCATTGAAGAATTCCACACCCTCATCGGCGACACCGAGCGCCTGTTGAAACACACTCAGAATACGGCCGGTACTCAGACCGAAGAGCTCCGCGGCAAGATCAACGCCAACCTTAGTCGTGCCCGTCAAATGCTCAAGGACCAAGAAGGCACCCTGAAAGAACAGGGCCAGGCGGCTATTCAGTGCACCGAGGAGTATGTTCATACTCACCCATGGCAATCGATCGGGATCGCAGCGGGAGTTGGCTTTCTCTTCGGCCTGATCACCCGCCGTTAATAATGTGGGGAACGGATCCAATGGAAACCAGACACGCTGACGACGCCCCGGCGCCGTCCATCAAAAAGATGGGCAGCGCGCTGGCTGGACTCGTCCAAGGGCATCTGGAGCTCATCGGAATTGAGATCCAGGAAGAGCGAGCCCGAGTATTCAAGCTGTTTCTCCTAGCCAGTATCAGCTTGATCCTCGGGCTGTTGATACTCGTTGGGCTTTCAGCGGCTATCGTGATTGCCTTCTGGGACAGTAACCCTATTGCTGCAATTCTGGTTCTCTGCGCTATCTACGCGGCTGTGCTGGCCGTTTGCATCAGCCGCGCCATAGGTATTGCGAAAGAAAGCATCTCGCCTTTCCAAGCGACGGTCGACGAATTGGCCCGCAATAGGGAGCGTTTATTGCCATGAGCCTTCCACTCAGTAGTTCCAGCGATTTAGCCATGCGCAAGGACCTAGTTCGCTTGCGCATGGAAATGCATCGCCAACAAGTTCTATATCACTCACAGCCGTTAGCTCACCCCTTCCAGCGAATCAAAGGAATGGTCGCGAGTCGTGATTCAGGCTCGGAGCATCATAATGGGAGGGGCCCGCTGATAATTGCCGCGACCCTGGGACTAACCCTGTTTGGCCGCCGGCTGGGCAAGATTGGCAAGCTAGCCAGAGTAGGCGTGATGCTGTACCCCCTCATCCGCCGACTGCGGCATTAACAGCGAAACGTGCTCAGTGCGCAACGCAGCTGATACACGCCTTTATAAAATGCGAATAGTCTTGCGATCAGCAACTCCTGTAGGCTGACAGCTCAATGCAGATGGTCACCAGCTGTACGGTTGCGTCTGCCTTAGAGATCTGCTGCGCTGGGCAAGCGCTCGCACTGGCGACATCAAGGAGGTTGCTCTTTGGACTGGCACACGCTGCTTAATCGAGAGCGGCTCGGTAAGTCTGTACACAGCAATGAAGAGCTTGGTCGAAGTCCGTTTCATAAGGATCACGACAGGATCATCTTTTCTGGTGCATTCCGCAGGCTCGGACGCAAGACTCAGGTGCATCCAGTCTCAAGCAATGACCACATTCACACGCGCCTTACCCACTCGCTGGAGGTTAGCTGCGTTGGTCGCTCGCTCGGCATGCGTGTGGGTGAAGTTCTTCGCGATGACATGCCAGTCTGGTGCAGTCCGGCCGACCTTGGGATGATCATCCAGTCCGCCTGCCTCGCCCATGACATCGGCAATCCGCCGTTCGGACATTCGGGTGAGGACGCTATTCGCCATTGGTTTCAACAGGCGGCCGGGCGTGGCTGGCTGGATGATATGAGCGATGCCGAGCGAGCCGACTTTCTGAATTTCGAGGGTAACGCCCAAGGATTCCGCGTACTGACCCAGCTTGAGTACCATCAGTTCGACGGCGGCACACGGCTTACCTATGCAACGCTCGGCACCTACCTGAAATATCCATGGACGTCGCGTCATGCTGAGGCGCTCGGATACAAGAAGCACAAGTTTGGTTGCTACCAAAGCGAACTGCCGTTACTTGAACAGATAGCGACTAAGCTCGGCCTTCCAAAGCTGGACGAACAACGCTGGGCGCGTCATCCCCTGGTGTACCTGATGGAGGCTGCGGACGATATCTGCTACGGGCTCATCGATCTCGAAGATGGGCTTGAGATGGATCTTCTGGAATATGCCGAGGTGGAAGCCTTGCTGCTGAATCTGGTGGGCGATGACGTGCCTGAGACTTACCGGCAGCTCGGCCCGGAAGGCTCACGACGACGCAAGCTGGCCATCCTCAGAGGCAAGGCCATCGAACATCTCACGAATGCTGCTGCAGAAGCGTTCGTCGAACAACAGCAAGCCCTGCTGACAGGTAGCCTGGCCGGCGACTTAGTCGAGCATATGCATGGTCCAGCCAAACAATGCGTCCTGCAGGCCAAGGCGATGGCCCGGGAAAAGATTTTCCAGGACAAACGCAAGACGCTGCATGAGATTGGCGCCTATACCACGCTTGAAATACTGCTTAATGCCTTCTGTGGTGCAGCGCTGGAACAACATGGAGGTCGCACGCTGTCGTTCAAGAATCGTCGCATCCTGGATCTGCTCGGAAACAACGCGCCAGACCCTGACTGGTCCCTGTATCAGGCATTTGTTCGAATGATCGATTTCATCGCTGGCATGACGGACAGCTACGCGACCGAGATGGCCGGCGAGATGACCGGACGCTCGAGCCCGACGTGAGCCTGATGAAAAAGTCGCTATGGAAGCTTATCGGCTGGCAGCCTGGCCGCCCCGCCTGGGGTGCGGCCGCGGTCGCGGGTCTGGGTTGCGCCCTACCCTTGCTGCTCGGGTTATTTAGCGGGCATCCCGGCTTTCTTTGGGCGACGGTTGGCGCGTTCCAGGCAGCTAAGGCGAACCCGCTTCACCGCCTCGGCATGTTGCGAATGCTGCTTTTGATCGGGCTTGGCGCTGGTAGCGCCGGGCTCGGTTTCTGGTCAGCCACCCACCCGCTTATCAGCCTCGGACTGTTTGCCTTTTACGGCTTGTTGCTAGCGTGGCTGCAACGATATGGCAGCGAGGCCGGTAAGCTCGGCATAGGCTTGGCGATCTGCTTGTGCCTGGGCCAGGGTCAGCATGGCATCGGCGACTTCAACAATCCTCAGGCAATTGCCGCGCTGTTCGCCTTGGGCGGGCTTTGGGTCACGCTTCTGGCGTTCGGTCTCCGAGGCATCCATGGCCTGCGTATGTGGCCTTACATGCCACGCCTGTTGAGCCTGTTGAAAGTCCTGCGTCGTCGCGCTCGGCGAACACCGATTCGCCAATGGCGCCTGCACGCGATCACCTACATCCTGGCAGCCGCGATTGGCGGCCTGATCGTAACCCTTGCAGATCTGCCACGAGGCTACTGGTTGACACTTGCAGTATTCACCTCATTGCAGATGGACCTTCAGCGCAGCGTCGTGCGCGCCCTACAGGCCAGCATCGGGATTTTCTGCGCGGCAGCCGTGCTGATCTACATGGGCCACAGCCTCGCGGACCCGCCAATGATGGTCATGATCATGTTGCCACTGGTCATGCTCAGCCGGGCATTCCAGGCACATCACTATGGATTATTTGTTCTGCAGACGACCCTGAGCTTTGTTCTGCTGGCCGAAACGCTGGCGCAAGACTGGGGTTTGCCACAGTTGCGCCTAATCAATGCTGCTCTCGGAGTCGGCGTAGCGCTAGGGGCTACCTTACTCATGTACTTGCTGCGTCGGCTGATCACCCGGATTGCATTGCGCAGGTCCAGGCAAACAGCCGCAACCGATCAGGGCAGGGATGACTCGATCATGCCTTAGCGTTGATCTCGTTTTCCGGGTACCAAACGTCCATCAGCGGGCTCACATTGAATTCGGACAGTTCGTTGCGGCCCTTGAGCCAAGCCTCGACCTGACCGCGCTGCTCTTCGCTGACCGAGCCGCGACTGGCAAGGCAGACGAAACCGTAATCTTCGCCGCCGATATAGCCCAGGCCATTGATTTCGATGGCTTCGTTCAGAAAGGCTTCAAGAAACGCATCGACTGCCTTGGCCTCCAGCCCGTCACGGTAGGTCAGAGTGACCTCGAAACCCAATTCCTGGAATTCGTCGACACACAGTTTTTTGCGCAAACGACGCGAGCGATTGGTAGCCATTGATTCGGTCCTTATATATCGATGATGACGGCGCGCACTCTAACAGCAACGGGAGGCTTGTGCGATTGCAGGGCCGGCCTGTTGGGCCAACTCTCCGAAACAGTGCGAGCTTGCTTATCTTTGTTTGCAGGGAGGAGAACCAGGCGTCTACGCTTGTCGGATGAGAAGCACGTCACTTCTCGGACGTGGGCATAATAGCCCGCCACCCTTCCCTGAACGCTGTAGGGAACCGCTATGTCATTGATCCCGAGCCTGTCTTCACCAGCCCATCGGAGCCGCGCGCCCCGCAGGTTCCTGTCACGTGTCGTCGCTACTGCGCTGGCGCTGCCCCTGGTGGTTCCTGCCTTCGCCGAAACGGCCAATCAGACCTTACCACCCCGCGTGGTACAGGCACTCAAGACAAACAAGATAGAGACCAGCGCTCTTTCTGTAGTGATGTTGCCGCTCAACGGCACCGGATCACCAACATTCGTCAATGCGGACGTCTCGGTTAACCCAGCCTCGACCATGAAGCTGGTCACGACGTACGCCGCACTGGAACTGCTGGGTCCTAACCACCAGTGGAAAACGGAATTCTATGCTGACGGACCGATTGCGAACGGCACACTGAACGGCAACCTTTACCTCAAGGGCGGCGGCGATCCGAAGCTCAACATGGAGAAGCTCTGGTTGTTGCTGCGAGACCTGCGTGCCAACGGCGTCGAGACCGTTACAGGTGATCTGATCCTCGACCGCAGCCATTTCGTGCAACCGACGTTGCCGGTATTCGACGACGACGGCAATGACAAGAACAAACCCTTCCTGGTCGGACCGGATGCGTTATTGGTCAATCTCAAGGCACTTCGCTTCATCGCCCGCAACGATGGGGGAAATGTGAAGGTCTTGGTCGAGCCGCCAATCGCTACGGTTCAGATCGACAATCGTATCCAGGCGCTGCCAAAAGCCAAATGCCCCGGATGGCCCGAGATCCGCTACAACCCGATCGAAAACGATAAAGGGGTAACCGTAGTGGTCACGGGCAAGCTCCCGGCAGGGTGCAGCGGACAGACTTACCTGTCGGTGCTCGATCATCAGCGCTACGCCGCCGGTGCCGTCCGGGCGATCTGGAAGGAGCTTGGCGGCACGATCCTCGGCAACGATCGAGTGGCGCCGGTGGCCAAGGACGCCAAGATGATTGCGCGAGCCTATTCGCCAGATCTGGTCGAGATCATTCGCGACATCAACAAGTACAGCAACAACACCATGGCAAAACAGCTATTCCTGAGCCTGGGTGCTGAGTTTCGTAACGAAGCGGATGCTGACGATTCAATGGCGGCACAGCGTGTGATCCGTCAGTGGCTGGCGAAGAAGGGGTTGATTTCGCCGCACTTGGTCATCGAGAACGGCTCAGGCCTGTCGCGGGCCGAACGTGTCAGCGCACGGGAGTTGGCCAACCTGCTGCAAGCCGCCTGGAAAAGCCCGTACGCTGCGGAGTTCATCTCATCGATGCCACTGGCAGCGGTGGACGGCACCATGCGCAAGCGTCTGCGAAATACAGGGGTTGCCGGCAAGGCGCACGTCAAGACCGGGACGCTGAACACAGTGCGGGCAATCGCAGGTTACAGCCGCGACAACGACGGCAATACCTGGGCCGTCGTCGCGATACTCAACCATCCCCGCCCGTGGGGCGCCTCCTCGGTGCTGGATCAGGTGCTGGTTAGTCTGTACAACCGTGCCGGCGACAAAAATACCGCGCAACGCTAGTCCACTCAGTGCCGGCGTCGCTGGAGCGTCGCCGGCACTGTACACAGCCGCGCTCGATTACCGCCGCGGCGAATCAAGCGCGATCCCGACGGATCCCGAAACGCCGAGTCGATCAGCGCGCCTGGAGCTTCCAGGCGCGATGGATCTTGCTGTTGCGGCGGAAATCCTCATCCAGAGTGGCGCCGGTAATCTCCTCCACCCTGTAGCGCTCAGCGACGCCCGGGTCGAGCACGAATTTACGAAAGTTATTGGAGAAGTACAGCGTGCCGCCTGCGGCCAGTCTCGCCATCGCCAGGTCGAGCAAGGCAACATGGTCGCGCTGGACATCGAACACCCCTTCCATGCGCTTCGAGTTGGAGAACGTCGGCGGGTCGATGAAAATCAGATCGTATTCGCCCCGGTCCTCTTCCAACCACGCCATGACGTCTGCCTGCTCCAAACGCTGTCGATCCGACAGGCCGTTGAGCGCTAGATTGCGCCGCGCCCAATCCAGGTAGGTTTTTGACAGGTCGACACTCGTCGTACTCCGAGCGCCGCCCTTGGCCGCGTGAACCGTCGCGGTTGCCGTGTAGCAATACAGGTTCAAGAAGCGCTTGCCGGCCGCTTCCCGCGCGATGCGCAGGCGCATCGGCCGATGGTCGAGGAACAGTCCGGTATCGAGGTAATCGGTGAGGTTCACCAACAGTTTGATATCGCCCTCGGTGACCTCGGTAAATGCGCCTTGGCTGGCTTGGCGCTCGTACTGCCGCGTTCCGCTCTGACGTTCGCGACGCTTGACTACCACTCGGTCCTGGGAGATACCCAACGCCTGTGGGATAGCGCCGAGGGCGTCATAGAGTCGTGCCTGAGCTTTCTCCGGATCGATCGACCGTGGTGGAGCATATTCCTGCACATGCACCCAGTCGCCGTACAGATCAATCGCCAAGGCATATTCGGGCATGTCTGCATCGTATAGGCGGTAGCACTGAATGCCTTGCTTACGAGCCCATTTGCCGAGCTGCTTCAGATTTTTCTGCAGCCGGTTGGCGAACATCTGGCCGCCTTCACTGAGGCGCGCCAATTCTGCCACAGGTTTTTCTTCATTCTTGGAGTCAGCGGTGACCGTTCGCTGGCCAGTAACGAACTGATCCAGTTCGACCTTGATCAACAAGAGCTTGCAAGGCAGTGCACCGTTCCAGAAAGCGTATTGCTTGTGGCTGCGGATACCCATTCGCTTACCCAGGTCAGGGGCAGATGTCAGCACCGCGGCTTCCCAGCCGAGACAGGCCTGACGCAGTCGCTCTCCGAGGTTCTGATACAGATAGACCAGACTTGCCTCATCGCCCAGACGCTCGCCATAGGGGGGGTTACAGATAACCAGACCTTTCTGGTGCTGGTCAGGTCGAGGTTCGAACGTCGCCACATCACCCTGATAAACCCGGATCCAACCCGCCAGACCGGCACGCTCGATGTTGTTTTTAGCCGGCTGAATCAGACGCGGGTCCGCCTCGTAACCTCGGATCCACAGCGGCGGTCGGGCCATGCCCGCCTCGGCACGCGCCTGGGCTTCGGCATGCAGGCGATTCCACAGCGCCGGCACATGTCCGAGCCAGGCGCTGAACCCCCAGCGCTCACGGCGAAGGTTGGGGGCAATGTTCGCCGCCATCATTGCGCCTTCGACAAGGAATGTGCCGACGCCACACATCGGGTCGGTCAGAGCGCCGCCCGCAGCAGCGATGCGCGGCCAACCCGCACGGATCAGCACGGCTGCAGCAAGGTTCTCCTTGAGCGGTGCCGCGCCCTGCTGGAGCCGGTAACCACGCTGGTGCAGGCTGTGTCCGGACAGGTCCAGGGATAGCACTGCCTGCCCGCGATCCAAGCGCAGATGGATGCGCAGGTCCGGGTTCAACTTGTCGACGCTGGGGCGCTCGCCGGTCGCCGTGCGGAGCCGATCAACAATGGCATCCTTAACCTTCAGAGCCCCGAAGTGAGTGTTGTCGATCCCCGAGCCATGACCGCTGAACTCGACCGCCAGGCTACCTGTCGCCGCGAGATGCTCCGCCCAGTCGACCTGGTGCACGCCTTCGTACAGCGTTTCGGCATTCACCGTGGCGAAACGCTCGATGACCAACAACACTCGGTTGGCCAGCCGAGACCATAGGCACAAGCGGTAGGCTACCTCCATGCTGGCAAAGCCGCGAATCGCCGCGGTTTGTTCACGCGCCTCCTCGAGCCCGAGCTCTTTGGCTTCTTCGAGCAACAGGCCTTCGAGCCCTTTAGGGCAAGTGAGGATAAGTTCGTGGCGATCAGTCATGGCATGTCCAGTCAATTATTCGATCCAGTGGGGCACCCATCCGGATCTTGTTTCGATATATCGCGCGGTTCCGACTGTCTTTCGTCGTGAAGCAGACGCTGCGGTGCCCCATCAGCAGCGCGAGGAGCGCTCCCTGCCTGCCTTATGGGCGGCACTACGGTTTAGTGACCTACTTATTTCAAAACGATCATTCCCGCTTTGCAGTCATTAGGTTAGAACTCGACTCAGTCCCGCATCGCAACGATGCTGGAAGAACCCCGCCACGCCGGCAGCGGGCTTCGCTGGCAGTCTATCTGCCGACCTCGCCATGAGGACAACGGAAACACCAGTCAACCACTGAGGGCAATACCCAATGAGAAGACTCAAGCGTGATCCGATGGAACGAGCATTTCTACGCGGTTATCAACATGGCATACACGGTAAATCTCGCGATCTCTGTCCTTTTTCTCATCCCGAAGTACGCCAAGCCTGGATTAACGGCTGGCGGGAGGGTCGCGGCGACAACTGGGACGGTCTGACCGGCACAGCCGGCCTTCATCGATTGAACGAACTTCACGCGGTCGGCTGACACAATCACACCGACTTCGACTGGCACGCCCCATCCGGGCGGCGGGCTTGAGGCCCGGGGCTCCCATCGGGGGCCCCACCAAAGCTCAGATTAACTGTTCACTTTCTTATGAGACTGCAGCGCAGCGATGGCATCCACAGCCTCGCGAATCAGCGCAGGGCCCTTGTAGATGAAGCCGGTGTAAAGCTGCACCAGGCTGGCTCCGGCCTCGATCTTCTCTGCTGCATGACGCCCTTGCGTAATACCACCGACCGCGATGATAGGCAGCCTGCCCGCCAGGGTTTCTGCCAGCACACGAACGGTATGGGTGCTTTTCTCTCGAACCGGGGCGCCGGAAAGCCCACCCGCTTCGTCACCGTGCGCAAGCCCCGCCACACCCTCACGGCCAAGCGTCGTGTTGGTCGCAATGACGGCATCCATACCGGCCTGGAACACCGCTTCGGCAACCAGCTTGATTTCCTCATCGGTCATGTCGGGCGCGATCTTGATGGCCAGCGGCACACGCTTTCCATGGAGCACTTCAAGGTCTTCACGGCGCTGACCTAGCGCATCGAGAAGTTGCTTGAGCGAGTCGCCGAACTGCAGACTGCGCAGCCCCGGAGTATTGGGCGAACTGACGTTTACGGTGACGTAACTCGCCTGGTGATAGACCTTGTCCAGGCATAGCAAGTAGTCATCCTGAGCGCGCTCAACCGGCGTATCGAAGTTCTTGCCGATGTTGATGCCCAGAATGCCCTTGAAACGCGCCGCATCGACCCGTTCCAACAGCGCGTCAACGCCGTGATTGTTGAAGCCCATACGGTTGATGATGGCTTCCGCCTCGGGCAACCGAAAGATACGTGGCTTGGGGTTGCCCGGTTGCGCTCTCGGCGTCACGGTACCCACTTCGACAAATCCGAATCCCAGCTGCGACATTCCGCAAATCGCTTCGCCGTTCTTGTCCAGCCCGGCCGCCAGGCCCACCGGGTTCGGGAAGTCCAACCCCATCACCCGCACCGGCAAGCTCGCCGGCGATTTATTCAACATGGCGTTAAGGCCTAGACGGCCACCCGCGCCAATCAGATCGAGCGACAACTCGTGAGAGGTCTCGGGCGTAAACTTGAAAAGTAGCTGGCGGGCCAGGTTATACATGCGCAGCCTAGATCCTGGAAAGTGTGGCGCGAGAGTATAGCAGGCGGGCATTGCGCGCAGCGGGCACAACGTAGGCGCCCTTGAAAGAATCGCTCGACGCAAGGCTAGCCGACCCGGCGCAGCCGGATCAGTTTGCCCTCCGGAGCAAACTCCATTTCAAATGAACCAAACACGCCGGCCGCTGTCAGAAAGGGACGCAGATGATATGCCGGCAAGCTGACGCTCGTTCCTTCCCGGCTTTTGATCAGGATACGATTGGCCCGCCCCTGATAAACCGCCAACAACTTATCGGCGGGCAGTGCAATATCCAGCAAGAGGCTTGGCATGGAGGCTTCCTCATTGATCAGCGCAGCGATTTTGCCACACCGGCTATCTGGCAGTGACCTAACACTGCTGCTCATTACCCAATTCGACAAACAAAAGCGCGGCAAATACGGTGCACAGCCGGAGCGGCTCTGCCACACTTCGGCCGTTGCCCCATGCGTTCATCTATCATGATGGACCTGCCCGAGCCGATGCCGCCCGTGAATTCCCGAATCGCCAGATTTGCCCAACGCCTTGGATTGACCGGCAAATCGCCGCGTCAGATTCTCGAGCACGCCAGCCAGATCAGCTTGCCTTTTACTCCGCTCTCCGAGCAGGCGCCGAGCATCTTCTGGCAGGATGGTCCTTGTCTGCAGCGATTCGTCGATTTACCGAGAAGTGCCCTCTCCGGCCCGATTCAGGAAGACAAGGCCAGGGCCCACGCTGCGCTGACGCGGCTTGTGCGCCAGGAGCGAAGCACCTACTCATCACTCGATTTACGACAGGTTGATGGGCTCGGCGGGCAAAGCCTCGACGAAGCGACCTATCCGACATTCGAAGCATTCGCGGCCACTCCAGCTTGCCGCCAGTTACGCATCATCAGCTACAAGGATTTCCTGCGGACCATCACCACCGCATTGCCCGAATTCCTGAAACAGGCCCCCATAGAGCTTCGCCAAACCA
>NZ_AGSX01000193.1 GCF_000235745.1 Stutzerimonas stutzeri SDM-LAC
GCCTGCTATTCCGATCCCGCCGACCACTATTCGCATCGAGTGCGTTATGTGCTTGCTGAAAAAGGCGTCAGCGTCGAAATAATCGATGTCGACTCGGCGCACTGTCCGGTCAGGTTGACCGAGGTGAATCCGTACGCCAGCGTGCCGACGCTAGTGGATCGTGATTTGGCGCTTTATGAGCCGGGTGTTATCACCGAGTATCTCGAAGAGCGTTATCCGCACCCACCTTTGCTTCCTGTCTATCCGGTAGCGCGAGCAAATACCCGGCTGCTGGTGCATCGAGTGCAGCGGGATTGGTGTGCGCTGGTGGATCGGATCGGCGACCGCCGCACAGCTGAAGCGGCGCGTACCCAGGCGCGCAAGGAGCTGCGCGAGAGCCTGACGGGCGTGTCGCCCGTGTTCGCTGAGAAGCCGTTCTTCATGAGTGATGAGATCAGTTTGGTGGATTGCTGCCTGTTGCCTATCCTGTGGCGTTTACCCACACTCGGAATCGAGTTGCCCCGAGCGGCGAAACCGCTGCTCGACTACATGGAGATCAATTTTGCTCGTGAGGCCTTTCAGGTCAGTCTATCCGCCGTTGAGCGCGGCATGCGCTAAGAAGGGGTTGTATATGACATCGAGCCGACCTTATCTGGTACGGGCGTTGTACGAGTGGATCGTCGACAACGACTACACGCCACATCTGCTGGTCAATGCTGATCACGCGGGCGTTCGGGTACCTGATGGCTTTGCCAGTGATGGCCAGATCGTTTTGAACGTGGCGCCCAGTGCGGTGCGCCAACTGCAGATGGATAACCAGGCAATCAGTTTCGAGGGACGCTTTGGTGGTGTTCCGCATAGCTTGCACGTCCCGTCTGCAGCGATCATGGCAATCTACGCCAGGGAGAACGGGCAGGGGATGGTCTTTGAAGTTGAGCCGACTCCGCCGGATGACGAGACGCCCTCCGATGATGCTTCAGCCGGCACGGGCACCGCGTCACGCCCGAACTCCGGTGGGCGGCCGAGTTTGAAGGTCGTCAAATAAGAGAGACCGAAAGGCGCTTTTTGGTTGCGCGGCCGGAAAAGGTCGGTCAAAGCGGCCGGAAGCGTCGAGGGCATACAAGGCTTCATCCGCCGTTGCGCTTTCCGGCCTCGAGGCCTCAATCGATATATTCGAACAACTTGACGATGCGTTGCACGCCGGAAACGCCTTGCACCACGCTTGTTGCGCGGTTGCCTTCCTGGCGCGTGACGAGGCCAAGCAGATAGACGATGCCGTTCTCGGTGATGACTTTGATGCGGGAGCCGGGAACGGAAGCGTCTGTCAGCATCTGAGCCTTGATCTTGGTCGTTAGCCAGGCGTCATTACTGCGAGCCAGGCCGGATGAGGGTTTCAGCACCTGGACTTCGTTGTGTACGCGCTTGACGCGCTGCACTGAGCTGGCGGCTTGTTCGGCTAGCTGTTTCAGTTCTGCGCGTGGCGTTTGCCCCGCCAGCAGCACCACCCCGTTGTAACTGGCAACGACGATGTGGGAGGCCTGGTCTAGATCCGGATGGGCTTTGGCGATGTTCACGGCCGCTTTCGTTTCGATCAAGGAGTCATCAATCGTGCTGCCGATCGTGCGAGTACCACGATTGTCGTCGATCGGGTCGTCGCGTGTAGCGGTGAGCACTGAGCTGCAGCCGGTAACGGCGAGGCACAGTGCGAGCGTAAGCGCGTGCCGATGAACCGAAGTCATTCTTCACTCCCAAAGAGTTGGTTATCGATCAGGTCGCAGAGGCAATGAATGGTCAGCAGGTGCACTTCTTGAATGCGTGCGGTCACCTTTGCCGGTACGCGTATCTCGACGTCCTCCGGAAGCAGCAGCGAGGCCATACCGCCGCCGTCGCGGCCAGTGAGCGCGACCACCACCATCTCTCGGTCATGCGCGGCCTGAATCGCCTGGATGACGTTGGCTGAGTTGCCGCTGGTGGAAATCGCCAGCAGCACGTCGCCCGGCTGACCCAGTGCGCGGATCTGCTTGGAGAACACTTCGTTGTAACTGTAGTCGTTGGCAATGGAGGTTATCGTCGAACTGTCCGTGGTCAGCGCGATTGCCGGCAGGCTAGGCCGTTCCCGCTCGAATCGGTTGAGCAGCTCAGAGGAAAAATGCTGCGCATCGCCAGCGGAGCCACCGTTGCCGCAGGTCAGGATTTTGCCTTCGCTGAGCAGCGTGTTGACCATCACTTGCCCGGCTTGCTCGATGCTTGGTGCGAGCACTTCCATAGCGCTTTGTTTGGTTTCGATGCTGGCCAGGAAGAGCTGACGTATACGGGATTGCATATCCATCGGAAATAAACCTTCAGGTGACGGGCTGGGCTGCTTAGCCGTGCCGCAAGGAATCTTTGGTACAGAAGTGATGTTCACGAGATATCGCAAACCCCGCAAAGCGTATCTTTAGCTATCGAAGGCATTTCGAATCCAACTGGGTTTCGCGTCGCCGTCGGTCGCGCCTATGGCGACGACATCGAAGCGACAGGGATACCTTGCCCAGCGACTCTCCTTGAGCAGGAATAGCTGGGCTGCCTTGATCAGCTTCTGCTGTTTGCGCAGGTCCACGCTCTCGAGCGCGCCGCCCCATGCGGCGTGACGCCTGTATCGAACCTCGACGAATACTACTGTATCGCCATCGAGCATGACCAGATCAAGCTCGCCGCTACGGCAGCTCCAGTTCCGGCAGAGCAGGCGTAGCCCGTGCGCTTGAAGGTGCCGTAGTGAGAAGTCCTCGGCGAGCTTTCCGCTGGCCTGCTTGCTGGTCGCGGTCAATCGGGCATTTCCGTGAGGGGGTGAACTTCGCCATCGCGGAATTCGGCCCATGGCAAGCGCCGCTCGATCCGCTGCTGCGGCGTTAGGCTAAGCGTGCCCGAAAGGCCGTCGAGCTGTGTGTCGGGTAGTGCCAGGAGTTGATTCAGGCGTGGCGCCAGCAGGTAGGCATCCGCGCCCATGGCATACAGCCTGCCGAGGCTGCCGCGGGCTTGCGGCCACTTGCGCTCGATTTCCTGGCGCAGGGGAAGTTGCGGATCGAGCAGCCAGGGGGTTTCGGTAAAGCGAATGCCTTCCAGATCCAGATACTGCGTACGGTTGTCGGTGGCAGCGTGAAGGTGTGAAGTGGCGTAGACGGGTAGGTCTCCGGCGTACTGGAAGATCAGGGTTGGTTTGACTTGTTGCGCCTGCTGCGGCGTGGCGGCAAGAAAGAGGAAATCGATATCCTGACGACGCGATGGCTGCGCATCGCCGCCACTTCCGCTGCTGCGTATCTGAAGTAGATCTGCTATCTGATTGGCCAGCTCGATGGGTTCGGCCAACGGCTCTGCGGCAATTACCGTGCCGCCCAGCTCCTGCCATTCCTGGCGGAAGGCCTCGAATACGCGATTGCCCCAGTCACCGCGAGGTGTCAGGGCTACGGCCCGGCGGTGTCCATCAGCCCAGGCGCGGCGAGCGACTTCACGTGCTTCGTCCTCTGCCGCAAGGCCAAATTGAAACAGTTGCGGTGGCACCTTTTGGTTCGCGTCGCTGTAATTGAGGGCAAGAGTGGTGATGGGGAGCTGCTCGCGGTCGGCCAGCTGGCGGACCATATCCTTTTCCAGTGGGCCAATGACCAGCTCGACGCCTGCGGCAGATGCTTGCCGATAAAACTCATCGAGTGAAGACAGGCGGGTGCTGTCGAACAATTCGATCTTTAGATCTTGCTGGCCAGCGAGGTGGGCGGCTAGAAAGCCATCGCGCAGCGCGCGCGCAACGCTGGCCAGCGGGCCATCCATAGGCAATAGCAGCGCCACATGTGACAAGGGTTTGTCAGCCAGCTCGCTGAGTTTCTTCAATGGGTCCGGCAGTCGTTTCGCGGCGGGATGATTGGGATTTTGTTGTAACCATGCCTCAATTGCGTGTTGCTGCTGGCCGATGGTGCCGGCCTGTTTGACTGCGGCTGCCAAAGTTAGCCAGCCGGTCAGATCGGTGTCAGTGGTCGGTTGCAGCTGCTCTATCGGCAGGCCTGAAACGAGCGCCCAGATAGATTCGTGATTTGCTTCGGCCGGCTCGCCACTTAGCAGGGGTGCGATGAAGGTACGTTCGCGGGCTGCGTCCAGGGGCTGGCTGTTTGCTTCGAATGCCTTGGCGCGGGCCAATTGGGTTCGTAGCTGCTGGTCGATAGGCAGCTCTGCGAGGCGTTCGAACGCGGGGTGCTGAAGTGCCTGCAGTGCACCGTTGGGCTCGTCAGCAGCCAAGGCCAGCTCCGCTTCCAGGGTTTTTGCGAACATTTGCTGGGCAGGCATCAATTGATTGATGTCGATCTGACCAAGGATGTCTCGAGCTTGAGCCTGGTTGCCCTGTTGCATGCTCTGGTCGGCAGCAGACAGCCGCAGCGATGCGGCTTGGGCGGGGTCGCTGGCATCGGCTTCTTTCAATAACTGCTGCGTCGACGCCTGTGGGGTCCGAGGCAGTTCGCCAAGGGTGGACGATGGCGAGCTGGCACAGGCCGACAGCAAGGCGGCAATGCATAAAAAGAAAAGCGGGCGAAAGCGAGCCGTCATGTGTTCATTCCTGAAAGGCGCTGGCGGGTGTCGGCGGATTGTACCCAAGCGTTGGCGGGGTCGCGATGTTGCCGTCCGTAAACGGGCTACAATGCGCGTTTTAGTGACCGAGGTACGCTCTGTGACTGCGACAGGTGATGTGAATTCCGCGGCAGGCACGCTCTATGTGGTTGCCACCCCCATCGGCAATCTCGAAGATATCACCGCACGGGCTCTGCGCGTGCTCTCTCAGGTGGCTCTGATTGCAGCGGAAGATACCCGTCATTCGTCTCGACTACTTCAACACTTCGGCATCACTACACCCTTGGCTGCGTGTCATGAGCATAACGAGCGAGACGAGGGGGGGCGCTTTATCCGGCGGCTGCTGGCCGGTGACGACGTGGCGCTGATCTCCGATGCCGGCACGCCGTTGATATCCGACCCAGGCTACCACCTTGTACGGCAGTCGCGGGCGGCGGGTGTGCGGGTCGTTCCGCTGCCCGGTGCCTGTGCACTTATCGCAGCGCTGTGTGCTGCCGGCCTGCCGTCTGATCGGTTCATCTTTGAAGGCTTTCTGCCTGCCAAGCAGGCCGCGCGTGTTGCTCGCCTGGAGCATCTGCGGGTTGAGCCGCGTACGCTGATCTTCTATGAGGCGCCGCATCGTATTCTTGCTGCGCTTATTGATCTTGAATCGGTGTTCGGTCCTGATCGACCAGCAGTGCTGGGTAGGGAGTTGACCAAGACCTTCGAGACGCTGAAGGGCCTTCCATTGGGCGAGCTGCGCAGCTGGGTTGAGTCAGATACCAACCAGCAGCGCGGCGAGTGCGTGCTTGTCGTGGGTGGCTGGCAAGCGCCAAATGAAGACGAGACGGTCGATGCGGATGCCCGCCGGGTTTTGAATTTGTTATTGGCTGAGCTGCCGGTCAAGCGCGCCGCGGCGCTTGCATCGGAGATTACCGGGGTCAGGAAAAATCTGCTCTATCAACTGGCCTTGCAGGGAAAAGACGCGGGGCAGTGAGCCTGCCGGATGGCCTGTTCAGGGCTTCGAGTGCTTCGACCGGCTGCGATCAGCTTGCAGCAGGCAGTCTAGCCAAGTACTCTAGGCGACCGGAGAGTCGATCGGACAGTCGCTGTCTCTTTTTGTTCCGCAAGAAGGGAGGGAGGAAAGTCCGGGCTCCATAGGGCAAAGTGCCAGGTAACGCCTGGGAGGCGTGAGCCTACGGAAAGTGCCACAGAAAATAACCGCCTAAGCGTTTCGGCGCCGGTAAGGGTGAAAAGGTGCGGTAAGAGCGCACCGCACGGCTGGCAACAGTCCGTGGCTAGGTAAACCCCACTTGGAGCAAGACCAAATAGGGATCCATTGGCGTGGCCCGCGCTGGATCCGGGTAGGTTGCTAGAGGCAGTCAGTGATGGCTGTCGTAGAGGAATGACTGTCCTCGACAGAACCCGGCTTATAGATCGACTCTCCGAACTCTTCCGAAATACCCCCTCTTTTTAGTCCAAAAAATTCTTGCTCTTCATAAAGTACTTTAACTTTGAAGTGCAGGCTTTTGCGTTTGCTGAATATCTCTTGCGGTGCCCCTCGCCAGTTTGCCGTTTATTCCCGTTTCGGTTGCTAAATTCCCGTCACATAAGGGTTTTTCCCGTCAGGCGTACCTTGACGGTGGGGCTGCTGCATTTCTATAGTGCGCACAAGTGGTAGAAAGTGGAATGAAGTGGATATTTATGGGCATGGATAGCTAATTCAGGGGAAGCGCAGCCGTGTTTCGCGGAGCAAACGCCATCAGTCTCGATGCCAAAGGCCGGCTAGCGATGCCCAGTCGGTATCGTGACGAGCTCGTTTCGCGTTGCGAAGGCCAGTTGATCATCACCATCGATGCCGTCGACCGCTGCCTCGGTATCTATCCGTTGCCTGAATGGGAGCAGATCGAAGCCAAGCTGCGTGAGCTGCCGTCTCTAAGAGAAGAAAGTCGTCGGCTGCAGCGCTTGCTCATCGGTAACGCGGTTGATCTGGAGATGGACGGCAACGGTCGCATTCTGGTGCCGCCGCGCTTGCGCGAATACGCCGGGCTGGACAAGCGGGCCATGCTGGTCGGTCAGCTGAACAAGTTCAGCTTGTGGAACGAGGACGACTGGAACGCACAAGCAGATGCGGACCTGGCGGCCATCAAACAACCCGGCGCGTTGCCGGAAGAATTGCGTGATCTAATCCTGTGAGCCAGACCAGCAGCTATAACCATGTGACCGTTTTGCTCGACGAGGCCGTTGCGGCGCTCGGCGTGCGTCCGGATGGCCGCTATCTGGATGGCACCTTTGGGCGTGGCGGGCATAGCCGCCTGCTGCTGCGGCAGCTTGGGCCTGATGGCTGTTTGCTAGGTTTCGACAAAGACCCGCTAGCAATCGCTACGGGGCAAGCACTGGCGGCCGAGGATGGCCGCTTTGTCGTTGTGCAGAGAAGCTTCGCAGAGCTTGGCGAAGAGCTTGCGCAGCGCGGCTGGACCGGTACTTTGAGCGGTGTGCTGCTGGACCTTGGCGTTTCTTCGCCGCAGCTGGACGACCCCGAGCGCGGTTTCAGCTTTCTAAACGACGGCCCGCTGGATATGCGCATGGATCCCAATCGAGGGATCAGTGCCGCTGAGTGGATCGCAACCGCCAGCGAAGACGACATCGCCCGTGTTCTCAAGGAGTACGGTGAAGAACGCTTTGCCAAACGTATGGCGCGGGCCGTGGTACAGCGTCGGGCCGTGCAGCCTTTCGAGCGTACGGCCGATCTTGCTCAAGTATTAACCGTGGCCAATCCCGCCTGGGAAAAAGGCAAGAACCCAGCTACCCGCGCCTTTCAGGGGTTGCGCATTTTCATCAATAACGAGCTTGGCGACCTGGAGGCTGGGCTGGAAGCCGCTCTCGAGGGGCTCGATGTTGGCGGTCGGCTGGTGGTGATCAGCTTCCATTCGCTAGAAGACCGCATCGTCAAACAGTTCATGCGCCGGCATGCGAAAGGCGAAGCCGACACTTTGCCGCGCGACCTGCCGATCATCCCTGAAAAATTCGTGCCTCGGCTGAAACTGCTGGGCAAACCGCAATACGCGTCCGCCGACGAGGTCAAGGCGAACCCCCGTTCGCGTAGCGCGGTGATGCGCGTGGCGGAGAAGTTGCGGTGACTCAGCTGCGTCGCGCCATGCCCAGCGGCAGCTTGTTGATGCTGGTGCTATTTGTTGCCGTGCTTGTTTCGGCGATTGCTGTCGCCTATAGCGCGCACTGGAACCGCCAGTTGCTCAACGAGCTGTACGGTGAGCTCAGTGTGCGTGACAAGGCGCAGGCTGAGTGGGGGCGTCTGATACTTGAGCAGAGCACATGGACTGCTCACAGCCGTATCGAGACCTTGGCTTCCGAGCAGCTGAAGATGCACATTCCTGAAGCGGCCGCTGTCAGGCTGGTGGCGCCATGAATCTCCAGGGCGCGCTCTATCCATGGCGTTTTCGCATCGTGCTGGCATTGCTGGCACTGATGGTCGGCGCTATTGCATGGCGAATCGTCGATTTGCAAGTGCTGGATCAGGGGTTCCTTAAGGGACAGGGCGATGCGCGCAGCGTGCGCCATATTCCAATTCCCGCTCACCGTGGCCTCATGACCGATCGGCATGGCGAGCCCCTGGCGGTGAGCACGCCTGTCACTACGCTTTGGGCGAACCCGCGTGAAATACAGAGCGCGCAGGCCCGCTGGCCCGAGCTCGCCGAAGCGTTGGGGCAGAACTCCGCCGAATTGCATCAGCGCCTCAAGGAGCAGGCCGAGCGGGAGTTCATGTACCTGGTGCGCGGCCTGACGCCTGAGCAAGGGCAGCGCGTGCTGGATCTGGATATACCGGGCGTTTACTCGCAAGAGGAATTCAGGCGTTTCTACCCCGCCGGGGAAGTGGCCGCACATGTAGTGGGTTTCACCGATATCGACGACCACGGTCGTGAAGGTATGGAGCTGGCCTACAACGAGTGGTTGGCCGGTGTTCCGGGTAAACGACAGGTGCTCAAGGACCGTCGCGGTCGTCTGATCAAAGATGTTCAGGTCGTCAAGAATGCCAAGGCCGGTAAGGCGCTTGCGCTGTCCCTTGACCTGCGTCTGCAGTATCTGGCACATCGCGAGTTGCGTAACGCGTTGCTGGAGTTCGGTGCCAAGGCCGGCAGTTTGGTCGTGCTCGATGTGAAAACGGGCGAAGTGCTGGCCATGGTCAATCAGCCGACCTATAACCCGAACAATCGCCGAAATCTGCAGCCAGCGGCGATGCGTAACCGGGCAATGACCGACCTGTTCGAGCCGGGTTCGACGATGAAGCCCTTCTCTATGAGCGCGGCCCTCGAAACGGGGCGTTGGAAACCCAGTGACCTTGTCGAGGTCTGGCCGGGTTCGCTGCGCATTGGTCGCTATACGATCCGCGACGTGTCCAGAACCCAAGGCCGTGAGCTTAGCCTGACTGGCATTCTGATCAATTCTTCCAACGTCGGAATGAGCAAGGTCGCTTTTGATATCGGTGGCGCTACGATTCATGACGTCATGCGCAAGGTCGGCTTCGGGCAGGACACTGGCTTGGGCTTTCCGGGCGAGCGAGTCGGCAATTTGCCGACCTACCGTGAATGGCGCCAGGCAGAAACCGCCACGCTTTCATATGGCTACGGCCTGTCGGTGACGGCCGTGCAACTGGCTCACGCCTATGGCGTGTTGGCTAACGATGGCCGCTTGGTGCCGATGTCATTGACCCGGGTAGATCACAAGCCAGAAGGCGTGTCGGTGGTGTCGCCTGAGGTGGCCAAGACAGTCCAGGGCATGCTCCAGGAGGTCATCGAGGCCCCGCGTGGCGTCTTCCGTGCTCAGGTGCCGGGTTATCACGTGGCCGGCAAGAGCGGTACCGCGCGCAAGGCCTCGGTTGACAGTCGCGGCTATCAGGAAAATTCATATCGGTCGATGTTCGCTGGTTTCGGGCCTATGCGCGATCCGCGCATCGCAATTGCAGTGGTCATCGACGAGCCCAGCAAGAGCGGCTATTACGGCGGCCTGGTATCGGCCCCCGTGTTCAGTCGCGTGATGTCCGGAGCGCTGCGTCTGATGAATGTCGCTCCCGACAATTTACCTCCGGAAGACGTCAAGACCGCCGACGCTGACAAGACCAAGGGAGGGCGTATCTGATGCCGATGCCGCTGAATCAGTTACTGCCTCAAGCTGCCAGCGATACCCTCATTCGAGAGCTGACGCTGGACAGCCGCAAGGTCCGCCCTGGTGATCTGTTTCTGGCTGTGCCCGGTTACCAGCAAGATGGCCGCGTGCACATTGCCGATGCGGTTGCCCATGGTGCTGCTGCTGTCGCCTACGAGGCCGAAGGCGCTGAGAAAATGACCGCGGCAAGCGCCGAGCTGGTGCCGGTTCGCAACCTGGCGGGGCAGCTTTCAGCCATTGCCGGGAGGTTCTATGGTGAGCCAAGCCGCAGCCTGCACTTGGTCGGGGTCACCGGAACCAATGGCAAGACTAGCGTGACCTACCTGATTGCCCAGGCGCTGGATCGTTTGGGCGAGCGCTGCGGGATCATCGGAACCCTCGGTACTGGCTTTCATGGAGAGTTGATCCTCGGTCAGCACACCACGCCTGATGCAATCGGCGTACAGGCCAACCTGGCAAGCCTGCGCAAGCAGGGCGCGCGCGCCGTCGCGATGGAAGTTTCCTCGCATGGCTTGGCGCAAGGTCGGGTTGCCGCGCTGGCGTTCGATGTGGCTGTGTTTACCAATCTTTCCCGAGACCACCTCGACTATCACGGCTCCATGGAAGCCTACGGTGAGGTCAAGGCGCGGCTGTTCAAGATGCCGGGGCTCAGCTGTCGGGTGATCAATCTGGACGACTCCCTGGGCCGCTCGTTCGCGGCAGAGCACGCAGAGTCTCGGTTGATTACTTATAGCCTGGAGGATGCTTCGGCTTATCTCTACTGCCCAGAGGCGCGACTGGACGATAGCGGAATCCATGCGCGGCTGGTCACTCCCCAAGGGGAGCGCTCGCTACGTAGCCCGCTACTCGGCCGCTTCAACGTCAGCAATGTGCTTGCGGCAGTAGGTGCCTTGCTGGGTATGAATTATCCACTCGATGAAATCTTAGTAGCGCTGCAGGACGTTGACGGCCCTGCCGGTCGCATGCAGCGGCTCGGTGGTGGCGACTGCCCGTTGGTCGTGGTCGATTACGCCCATACGCCGGATGCGCTTGAAAAGGTTCTTGGCGCTCTACGCCCGCATACCCGCGGCAAGTTGCTGTGCTTGTTCGGCTGCGGCGGCGACCGTGACCGTGGCAAGCGCACGCTGATGGCCCAGGTTGCCGAGCGTCTGGCAGATCACGTCACGGTCACTGATGACAACCCGCGCAATGAGGACCCGCTGCAGATCCTCGATGAGATTCGTGCTGGTTTCAGCGCACCCGAGCAAGCGCTATTTGTGCCGGGGCGCGCCGCAGCCATTGCCCGCTGCATTGAAAGCAGCGGTGTCGATGATGTGGTGCTGCTGGCTGGCAAAGGGCATGAGGATTACCAGGAAATTAACGGCCAACGCCTGCCATTCTCCGATCTTGAACAGGCCTCGAAGGCCCTGGCTGCCTGGAGAGCTTCCCATGCTTGAAGCCAAGCGCCTTAGCGATCTGGTCGAGCCGTTGTCAGCCAAGCTGATCAACGCCGATGCAGCCTATAGCTCTGTCAGCACCGACAGCCGGGCAATCGGGCCTGGGCAGCTTTTTATCGCACTCACCGGGCCTCGCTTCGACGGCCATAGCTACCTGGCAGACGTTGCGGCAAAGGGCGCCGTCGCTGCGCTGGTTGAACGCCATGTGCCAGAGGTTTCGTTACCTCAGCTTGTTGTTGCCGATAGCCGTATCGCGCTCGGTCAGCTGGGTGCGTTGAACCGCAACGCGTTCACCGGTCCGGTTGCAGCAATCACCGGCTCCAGCGGCAAGACCAGCGTCAAGGAGCTGCTTGCCAGCATCCTGCGTGCTGCCTATGGCGACGATGCGGTTCTTGCCACGCGCGGCAATCTCAACAACGACCTGGGCGCGCCGCTCACGCTGCTGGAACTGGCCCCTCAGCACAAGGCTGCAGTCATCGAGTTGGGCGCTTCGCGTGTTGGCGAAATTGCCTATACCGTCAGCCTGACCCGCCCAGATGTCAGCTTGATTACCAATGCCGGCACGGCTCATGTTGGCGAGTTCGGTGGGCCGGAGAAGATCGTCGATGCCAAGGGCGAAATCCTCGATGGTCTCGGCACGAATGGCGTCGCCGTGCTCAATCGTGACGACCGCGCATATTCGGTGTGGGAGCGCCGAGTGACAGGCAAGCGCGTGGTGAGCTTTGCGGTGGCGAGCCCGCTCGCCGACTTCCACCCCGCCTCGATTGCGTACGACCTGCGCGGCTGCCCCAATTTCGTCCTGACCGGACCGACTGGGTCCGTGCGGGTGCAGCTGAACTTGCTGGGGCGCCATAGCGTGGCCAATGCCCTGGCCGCCGCCGCGGCCGCCAGCGCCATGGGCGTTGCGCGCGAGCACATCGTCGCCGGGCTCGAGAGCCTGCAGCCAGTGAAGGGGCGCGGCGTGGCGCAGATGCTGACTAACGGCGTACGCCTCATAGACGACACATACAACGCTAACCCCGCATCCATCTGTGCCGCCATCGATGTGCTGGCCGGCTTTGCCGGGCGCACGGTGCTGGTGCTGGGTGACATGGGAGAGCTGGGCTCTTGGGCCGAGCAGGGCCACCGTGATGTCGGCAGTTATGCGGCAGGCAAAGTGGACACCCTGTTTGCGGTCGGGCCGCTGATGAAACATGCCGTAGAGGCCTTCGGCCATGGTGCCCGCCATTTCGCCGATCAGCAGAGCCTGATCGAGTCGCTGCGTCTGGAGCAAGGCAATGCGACCACCATTTTGATCAAGGGATCACGGAGTGCAGCGATGGATAACGTCGTCGCAGCGCTTTCCGCATCCGGCATGGAGAAACATTGATGCTGCTGCTACTCGCCGAGTACCTGCAACAATTCCACACGGGCTTCGCAGTCTTTCAGTACCTGTCGCTGCGTGGAATTCTCGGCGTACTGACCGCGCTGGTGCTTTCGCTATGGCTGGGACCCTGGCTGATCCGTACGCTGCAGCTGCGTCAGATCGGTCAGGCGGTGCGCACAGACGGGCCGCAAACGCATCTGTCGAAATCCGGCACGCCGACCATGGGTGGTGCCCTGATCCTCAGCGCAATCGCCATCAGCACCTTGCTCTGGGCCGACCTGTCCAATCGCTATGTGTGGGTGGTGTTGGCCGTGACCCTGCTGTTCGGCGCAATCGGCTGGGTCGATGACTATCGCAAGGTGATCGAAAAGAACTCCCGCGGGCTGCCAAGCCGTTGGAAATATTTTTGGCAGTCGGTCTTCGGCCTTGGTGCTGCGGTCTTTCTCTACCTGACCGCGCAGACCCCGGTCGAAACCACGTTGATCCTCCCGCTGCTGAAGAACATCGAGATTCCGCTGGGGATCGGCTTCATCGTGCTGACCTATTTCGTCATTGTCGGCTCGAGCAATGCGGTGAACCTCACCGATGGACTGGATGGCCTGGCAATCATGCCGACGGTGATGGTGGGCGGCGGTCTGGGTATTTTCTGCTACCTGTCGGGCAACGTGAATTTTGCCGATTACCTGCTGATTCCATACATCCCCGGAGCCGGTGAGCTGATCGTGTTCTGCGGTGCGCTGATCGGTGCCGGGCTCGGCTTTCTCTGGTTCAACACCTATCCCGCGCAAGTCTTCATGGGCGACGTGGGTGCGCTGGCCCTTGGCGCCGCCTTGGGCACCATCGCCGTGATCGTCCGTCAGGAAGTCGTGCTGTTCATCATGGGTGGGGTATTCGTGATGGAAACCCTATCTGTGATGATCCAGGTCGCCTCATTCAAGCTGACCGGCAAGCGGGTGTTCCGCATGGCGCCGATTCATCACCACTTCGAACTCAAGGGCTGGCCAGAGCCCCGGGTGATCGTGCGCTTCTGGATCATCACCGTGATCCTTGTGCTGGTCGGTCTTGCCACATTGAAGTTGAGGTAATACAGAGTGCTTATCGCTTCCGATCAGTTCCGCATCGTCGTAGGCCTCGGCAAGAGCGGCATGTCCCTGGTTCGCCATCTGGCGAGTCGTGGGGTGCCGTTCGCCGTCGCTGACACGCGTGCGAACCCACCGGAGCTGGCCACTCTGAGAGCGCAGTATCCGAATATCGAGGTTCGTTGTGGCGAGCTCGATCCCCAGTTTCTCAGCCGCGCCAGTGAGCTATTGGTAAGCCCGGGCCTACCGATCAGCTTGCCAGCGTTGCAGGCAGCCGCTGCGAACGGCGTGAAGCTGTCCGGTGATATCGAACTGTTCGCGCGCGAAGCCAAGGCACCAATCGTGGCGATCACCGGATCGAACGCGAAGAGCACGGTAACCACCCTGGTTGGCGAAATGGCCGCCGCGGCCGGTCGCAAGGTGGCTGTAGGCGGAAATCTCGGGACGCCGGCGCTGGATCTGCTCAACGATGAGGTCGAGCTCTACGTCCTCGAGCTGTCAAGCTTCCAGCTGGAAACCACGGACCAGTTGAATGCCGAAGTCGCGACCTGTCTGAATATCAGCGAAGACCACATGGATCGCTATGATGGTCTGCCGGCCTACCACCAAGCCAAACATCGCATATTCCGCGGCGCGCGCCAGGTTGTAATCAACCGTGACGATCGACTCACGCGTCCGCTGATCGCCGACGACCTTCCAACCTGGTCGTTCGGCCTTGGCAAACCCGATTTCAAAGGCTTCGGGCTGTTCGAAGAAAGCGCGGAGAAGTACCTCGCCTTCCAGTTCGACGCTTTGATGCCGGCCAACCAGTTGAAAATGCGCGGGGCTCACAATCAGTCCAACGCACTGGCAGCCTTGGCGCTCGGTCATGCCGTTGGCCTTCCGTTCGAGCCAATGCTCGCCACCTTGCGTAACTTTGCCGGCCTCGCCCATCGCTGCCAGTGGGTTGGAGAGCGCAAAGGCGTGACCTACTTCGACGATTCGAAGGCGACCAACGTTGGCGCTGCTCTGGCAGCAATCGATGGGCTGGGTAGCGATATCACAGGCGAACTGGTGCTCATCGCCGGCGGTGACGGCAAGGGCGCGGATTTCTCCGCGTTGCACAGCCCGGTCTCGCATCAGTGCCGCGCGGTCGTCTTGCTGGGGCGCGATGCCGAGCGGCTTGCGGCGGCGCTCGAAGGGGCCGCGCCCATTCACCACGTCAAGACCCTTCAGGACGCCGTGCAGCTTGCGTCCAAGCTTGCCCAGCCAGGCGATGCGGTCCTGCTGTCGCCGGCCTGCGCCAGTCTCGACATGTTCGAAAATTTCGAAGATCGCGGACGCCAGTTCGCCGCTGCAGTGGAGGTGCTCAGCTAATGATCGCTTTCCTGCGCAGCGCGCCGTCACCCTTGTTCAGTCGGCGCGGCATCGACCTCGATTTCCCGATGCTCGCCGGCTGTCTGGCGTTGCTGGGCCTTGGGTTGGTCATGATCACTTCAGCCTCTTCGGAAGTCGCGGCAGTCAATGCCGATAATCCGATGTACTACATGATCCGCCATCTGGTTTACGTGCTGCTCGGTCTTGGCGCAGCGGCACTGGTACTGCTGGTGCCACTGTCTGTGTGGCAGCGGCTGGACTGGATGCTGCTGATCGGCGCGTTCGTGTTGTTGATTCTTGTACTGATTCCGGGCATCGGGCGAGAAGTGAACGGCTCCATGCGCTGGATCGGTTTTGGTGCCTTTAACGTACAGCCCTCTGAATTGGCCAAGCTGTTCGTCGTGGTCTATCTCGCGGGCTATCTGGTGCGTCGCCAGCAAGAGGTGCGCGAAAGCCTGTGGGGCTTCCTCAAGCCGTTTCTTGTGTTGCTGCCAATGGCCATGTTGCTTCTGCTCGAGCCCGACTTCGGTGCGACTGTGGTGATGATGGGTGCAGCGGTGGCCATGCTGTTTCTTGGCGGTGTCGGCTTGATCCGGTTCAGTCTGCTGGTCCTGTTGGCGGTCGGCGCTGTGTTCATCCTGGTGCAGACGCAAGAGTATCGACTGCAGCGGTTGATCACCTTTACCGACCCCTGGGCGGATCAGTATGGCGCGGGCTATCAGTTGACTCAGGCGCTGATCGCATTTGGTCGTGGCGAATGGCTGGGTGTCGGGCTGGGCAACAGCGTCCAGAAGCAGTTCTACCTGCCTGAAGCGCACACCGATTTCGTCTTTTCAGTCCTGGCCGAGGAGCTGGGTATGGTTGGCGCGCTGCTGACCATCCTGCTGTTCGCTTTCGTGGGGGTACGCGCTCTATACATCGGGCTCGCGGCTGAGCGGGCGCGGCAGTTCTTCGCTGCATATATAGCCTGGGGCGTTGCGTTCCTTTGGCTCGGGCAGTTCTTGATCAATGTTGGGGTAAATATTGGTTTGCTGCCGACCAAAGGTCTGACGCTGCCGTTCTTGAGTTATGGCGGCAGCTCGCTGGTGGTGACCTGCGCCAGCATGGCGTTATTGCTGCGCATCGAGTGGGAAAGCCGCACGGTGCTGGGCAGCGAAGATGCCGAGTTCAGCGAAGACGATTTTGCCGAAACGCCTGCGCCGCAAGGTAAGGGGGTCGCGCATGGGCGGTAATGTCCTGATCATGGCCGGCGGAACTGGCGGGCATGTGTTCCCGGCGTTGGCCTGCGCTCAAGAGTTCCAGAGTCGCGGCTATAGCGTGCATTGGCTGGGTACTCCGCGCGGCATCGAAAACGAAGTGGTTCCGGCGGCCGGTCTGCCGTTGCACCTGATCCAGGTAAGCGGGCTGCGCGGCAAAGGTGTGGGCTCGCTTCTCAAGGCGCCATTCCAGCTGCTGCGCTCGCTCGGGCAGGCTCGGCGCATCATGCGCGAGCTGCAGCCCGTATGTGTGCTTGGGCTTGGCGGTTACGTGACAGGGCCCGGTGGCCTCGCGGCGAAGCTTGCTGGAGTACCGCTGATCATCCATGAGCAGAACGCCGTGGCCGGGACCGCCAATCGCAGCCTGGTGCCATTCGCCCAGCGGGTCTGCGAGGCCTTTCCGAATACCTTCAGCAACAGCGCCAAGCGGCGTACGACCGGCAATCCGGTGCGTCACGAGCTGTTTCTCGAAACGCCGCGGCAAACGTTGCTCGGCCGTCGCCCTCGACTGTTGGTGCTGGGCGGTAGCCTCGGCGCCGAGCCTTTGAACAAGCTATTGCCAGAAGCGCTCGGCCAGTTAAGCGAGGAGCTGCGTCCCGAAATATTCCATCAGGCCGGCAAGCAACACGCCGAAATCACGCGGGAGCGCTATGTCGCCGCGGGTGTCGAGGCCGAAGTGGCACCTTTTATCAAGGATATGGCCCGTGCTTACGCCTGGGCTGATCTGGTGATCTGCCGCGCCGGTGCGCTGACGGTGTGCGAGCTGGCAGCCGCTGGCTTGCCTTCGTTTCTGGTGCCGCTGCCCCATGCGATCGACGACCACCAGACCCGTAACGCCGAATATCTGGCGAAGGAAGGCGCCGCCATTCTTCTCCCTCAAGCAACGACCGATGCTGCCGCGCTCGCCGCGCAGTTGACCGAGGTAATGATGCAGCCGGAAAAACTCAAGGCCATGGGAGCAACGGCGCGCCGCCTGGCTCGGCCGGACGCCACTCGAACCGTCGTCGATATCTGCCTGGAGGTGGCGCATGGCTAAATCCCCTGCAGCGGTCAAGGCAGAAGTACGGCGCATGCGCCGCATTCGCCGGATTCATTTCGTTGGCGTCGGCGGCGTCGGCATGTGCGGCATCGCTGAAGTGCTGCTGAATCTCGGGTACGACGTCTCGGGTTCGGATCTAAAAGCCTCCGCAAGTACCGAGCGTCTGCAGAATTTCGGTGCGCAGATCTTCATTGGGCATCAGGCCGGCAACGTAGCCGGTTCCGATGTGCTGGTGGTTTCCAGTGCGGTCAACACCACCAACCCTGAGGTGGCGTTCGCCCTTGAGCAGCGGATTCCGGTGGTGCCCCGCGCAGAGATGCTCGCCGAACTGATGCGCTATCGTCACGGCATCGCCGTCGCAGGCACCCACGGCAAGACCACCACAACCAGCTTGCTGGCCTCTGTTTTCGCTGCGGGTGGGCTGGATCCTACGTTTGTCATCGGTGGTCGCCTGACCGCGGCGGGCACCAACGCACAGCTCGGGACCAGCCGCTACCTGATTGCCGAGGCCGACGAAAGCGACGCCAGCTTTCTGCACTTGCAGCCGATGGTTGCAGTCGTGACCAATATCGATGCCGATCACATGAGCACCTACGGCGGTGATTTCGGCAAGCTCAAGCGCACTTTCGTCGAGTTCCTGCACAACTTGCCGTTCTACGGACTGGCAGTCCTCTGTGTCGATGACCCGATAGTGCGCGAGGTCATTCCCCAGGTGAGCCGGCCGATCACAACGTATGGCACTCACGAAGATGCCGACGTACGCGCCATCAACATCCGCCAGGAAGGCATGCGCACCTACTTCACCGTGCTACGCGATGGTTTCGAGGCACTTGATGTTTCGGTCAACATGCCGGGCAACCACAACGTGCTCAATGCCTTGGCCACCATTGCCATCGCCACCGACGAGGGCATCGACGACGATGCTATCGTCCAAGGTCTTTCGCATTTCGGTGGTGTCGGTCGACGCTTCCAGGTCTATGGCGAGTTGCCGGTGGACGACGGCAGCGTGATGCTCGTTGACGACTACGGCCATCATCCGCGTGAAGTTGCAGCCGTGATCCAGGCCGTCCGGGGCGGGTGGCCTGATCGCCGCTTGGTCATGGTTTATCAGCCGCACCGCTTCAGCCGAACCCGTGATCTGTACGACGACTTCGTTCAGGTGCTGAACGAAGCCAATGTGCTGCTGTTGATGGAGGTGTACCCGGCCGGCGAAGAGCCTATTCCGGGCGCAGACAGCCGCCATCTGGCCCACAGCATCCGCCAGCGCGGCCAACTCGACCCGATCTATATCGAGCGTGGCGTCGATTTGGCTCCGCTGGTCAAACCGCTGCTACGACCGGGCGACATCCTGCTTTGCCAGGGCGCCGGCGATATCGGTGGGCTGGCCCCGCAACTCATCAATAGTCCCCTGTTTGCTGGCGCTGCGAACGCCACGAGGAAGAGCGAATGACGGCCCTCCAATCGACTCGTGATCCCCAGGCGTTCGGCCGGGTTGCCGTGCTCTTCGGCGGCAAGAGTGCCGAGCGCGAGGTATCGCTGAAATCCGGTGCTGCGGTGCTGGCGGCGCTGCAGGCCGCAGGCGTCGATGCGTTCGGCATCGATGCCGGTGATGACCTGCTGACGCGCTTGAGCAATGAGCACATCGATCGTGCATTCATCGTGTTGCACGGGCGCGGCGGTGAGGATGGCAGCATGCAGGGCTTGCTCGAATGCGCCGGTATTCCCTATACCGGCAGCGGCATTCTCGCGTCGGCGCTGGCCATGGACAAGTTGCGCACCAAGCAGGTCTGGCAAAGCCTTGGCCTGCCGACACCGCGACATGCCGTGCTGGCGAGCGAGCGCGATTGCCGTGATGCCGCCGAGCGCTTGGGCTTTCCGCTAATCGTCAAACCGGCCCATGAGGGGTCCAGCATCGGAATGGCGAAGGTCGCCGGCGTCGACGAGCTGATTGAAGCCTGGCGCGCAGCGAGTACATACGACTCGCAGGTTCTGGTCGAACAGTGGATCCACGGCCCGGAGTTCACCATCGCCACGTTGCGCGGCGCGGTGCTGCCACCGATCGGCCTCGGCACACCGCATACATTTTATGACTACGACGCCAAGTATCTGGCCAACGATACCCAGTACCGCATTCCGTGTGGCCTGGATGCCGCCAAAGAGCAGGAGCTCAAGGAGCTCTCCGCACGCGCCTGCGAAGCCGTGGGAATCCAGGGCTGGGCGCGTGTCGATGTCATGCAAGACAACAGCGGTGCGTTCTGGCTGCTGGAAGTGAACACCGTTCCAGGGATGACCGACCACAGTCTGGTGCCGATGGCCGCGCGCGCAGCAGGGCTGGATTTCCAGCAGCTGGTGCTGGCGATCCTTGACGCCAGCATGGCGGCAGGGAACTGACCCATGATCACTACGCTGCGTCACTCACAACCCGGAACCGGACGCGCTTCGCGCAAGCCGGCGCAGCGGGGCGCGAGCCGTCTGGTGCAGCGCGAACCGCTTTCTGCGCGCTTGCCTCGGCCGAGCCTGGGTTCGCTCAAGCGTGCCCTGTGGCCGGTATTGCTCGTGGGGCTGGCTGTGGGACTTTACCAACTGAGTGGCTACCTCGCGCCCTATGCCGATAGGCCGATCGCCAAGGTCAGTGTTCGGGGTGAGCTGACCTACGTCGATCGGCAGGTGGTACAGGCGCGCATGGCTCCGTTCGTCGAAGCCAGCTTCTTCAAGGTGGATCTCGATGCATTGCGTCGCGACCTTGAGCAAATGCCGTGGATAGCCCATGTCGAAGCGCGTCGGATCTGGCCGGATGAGGTCATGGTGCGTCTTGACGAGCAGTTGCCTATCGCTCGCTGGGGTGACGAATCGTTGCTCAACAATAACGGCCAGGCCTTCGCGCCGGACGATCTGACCGGATATGAACACTTACCGCAGTTGTATGGTCCGAAGCGGGCCCAGCAACGGGTCATGCAGCAATACCAGGTGCTTAGTCAGATGCTGCGGCCACTCGGTTTTTCCATCGCTCGCCTGGAATTGCGGGCGCGCGGCAGCTGGTTTGTGACGACCGGGCAGGGCGTCGAGTTGCTACTGGGAAGAGACCAGATAATCGAAAAAATGCGGCGCTTCACTGCCATCTACCAGCAAGAGCTGGCGCAGGAGAGCGACAAAATTGCGCGGATCGACCTTCGCTACGCCAATGGCCTCGCCGTTGCGTGGCACGAGCCGACCCCGACCACGACGGATGAAGCCGTCGTTGCGAAGAATTGAGGAATGAAACACATGTCTAGCGTGCAAAGCGGCAAGATGATCGTCGGTCTCGATATCGGCACCTCCAAGGTGGTGGCGCTGGTCGGCGAAGTGACGCCGGATGGCGAATTGGAGATTGTCGGGATCGGCACGCACCCGTCGCGTGGCTTGAAGAAGGGTGTGGTGGTCAATATCGAGTCCACCGTTCAGTCAATCCAGCGTGCCGTTGAAGAGGCACAGCTGATGGCCGGCTGCCGCATCCACTCGGCATTCGTCGGTCTGGCCGGCAACCATATCCGTAGCCTCAACTCGCACGGGATCGTCGCCATCCGGGACCGTGAGGTCAGCACTGCCGACCTCGAGCGTGTGCTTGATGCTGCCCAGGCCGTCGCTATTCCGGCTGATCAAAGGGTTCTCCACACGCTGCCACAGGACTACGTAATCGATAACCAGGAAGGCGTGCGCGAGCCGCTGGGCATGTCGGGCGTGCGCCTGGAAGCCAAGGTCCACGTCGTTACTTGCGCGGTCAATGCAGCGCAGAACATCGAGAAGTGCGTACGTCGTTGTGGTCTTGAGGTTGACGACATCATCCTCGAGCAACTGGCCTCGGCGCATGCCGTGCTGACCGATGACGAGAAAGAGCTGGGCGTCTGCCTGGTGGATATCGGAGGCGGTACCACCGACATCTGCATCTTCACCGAGGGCGCGATCCGCCACACCGCGGTCATCCCGATCGCCGGTGATCAGGTCACCAACGACATTGCCATGGCGCTGCGTACCCCGACCCAGTATGCCGAGGAAATCAAGATCCGCTACGCCTGCGCGCTGGCCAAACTGGCAGGGCCCGGCGAGACCATCAAAGTACCGAGCGTCGGAGATCGACCGCCGCGGGAACTCTCGCGCCAGGCACTGGCCGAAGTCGTGGAGCCGCGTTATGACGAGCTCTTCACCTTGATTCAGGCCGAGCTGCGTCGCAGCGGCTATGAGGATCTGGTCCCTGCTGGGATCGTTCTCACTGGCGGTACCGCGAAGATGGAAGGCGCCGTCGAACTCGCCGAGGAAATCTTCCACATGCCGGTGCGCCTCGGCGTACCGCACAGCATCAACGGACTCGCGGACGTGGTCCGCAATCCCATCTATTCAACGGGCGTGGGCCTGCTGCTCTACGGGATGCGCAAGCAGACCGAGGGCACATCCATGTCCGGTCTCGGCAACTTTGCCGAAGAACCCAAGACGTCTGTCGTGGACCGGCTCAAGAGCTGGATCCAGGGCAATTTCTGAGCAGTGCGGCTGTACCTAAAACTAGAAAGCTGGAAGGAGAGAGGGAAATGTTCGAACTCGTAGATCATACCCCGCAAAGTGCAGTGATCAAGGTCATTGGCGTAGGCGGAGGTGGCGGCAACGCCGTCAATCACATGGTGCGCAACAGCGTTGAAGGCGTGGAGTTCATCTGCGCCAACACCGATGCCCAGGCGCTGAAGAAAATCGAAGCGCGGACCGTACTGCAGTTGGGTTCCGCCATTACCAAGGGCTTGGGCGCAGGCACCAATCCCGACATTGGCCGTCAGGCTGCGATGGACGATCGTGAGCGCATCGCCGAAGTGCTGCAGGGCGCCGACATGGTGTTCATCACCACCGGCATGGGCGGTGGTACCGGCACTGGCGCCGCGCCGGTGATTGCTTCGGTCGCCAAGGAAATGGGCATCCTGACCGTTGCAGTAGTGACCCGTCCGTTCCCATTCGAAGGCCGCCGCCGCATGCAGGTCGCTGACGAAGGCATCCGTCAGCTGTCGGAGTGTGTCGACTCCCTGATCACCATCCCCAACGAAAAGCTGCTGACCATTCTCGGCAAGGATGCGAGCCTGCTGTCTGCCTTCGCCAAGGCCGACGACGTGCTGACCGGCGCCGTGCGCGGCATTTCCGACATCATGCAGCGTCCGGGCCTGATGAACGTCGACTTCGCTGACGTCAAAACCGTCATGGGCGAAATGGGTATGGCGATGATGGGGACCGGTTGTGCCACAGGCCCGAACCGCGCTCGCGAGGCCACCGAGGCTGCGATCCGCAACCCGCTGCTGGAAGACGTCAATCTGCAGGGTGCTCGCGGCATCCTGGTCAACATTACCGCTGGTCTGGATCTTTCGCTGGGCGAATACGCGGCGGTGGGCGAGATCATCGAGGCGTTCGCGTCCGACGAGGCGACAGTTAAGGTGGGTGCTGTAATCGACCCCGATATGCTCGACGAACTGCACGTAACCGTGGTGGCAACTGGTCTCGGACCGCGTAACGAGAAGCCGGTCAAGGTTGTAGACAATACTCTGCAAACCGCAGCCGTGGCGCCGCAGCCCGCTCCAGCGCCGCGTCAGGACCAGGCGGCCGTGAACTATCGGGACCTTGACCGCCCCACCGTGATGCGTAATCAGGCCCACGCGGCGGCGACCGCAGCGAAGATGAACCCTCAGGAGGATCTGGATTATCTCGATATTCCGGCATTCTTGCGTCGTCAGGCTGATTGATTGGATGTATCAGGACTATCGGGGTGATTGGTATTCAGCAAAGTGGGGTTCTGCTATGATCGCCACCTTTGTTGGAAACCATTCGCAACAGCGCACTAGCGAAAACGAGCCATGATCAGACAACGCACCTTAAAGAACATCATTCGCGCCACAGGCGTCGGCCTGCATTCGGGGGAAAAGGTTTACCTGACCCTGAAGCCGGCTCCCGTGGACACGGGAATCGTGTTCTGTCGCACCGATCTCAACCCGCCTGTGCAGATTGCCGCACGGGCCGAGAACGTGGGCGAGACGACCATGTCAACTACGCTGGTTAGCGGTGACGTCAAAGTCGATACGGTTGAGCACTTGTTGTCAGCGATGGCTGGGCTGGGCATCGACAACGCCTACGTCGAGCTTTCCGCTTCGGAAGTGCCGATCATGGACGGTAGTGCTGGTCCTTTCGTATTCCTGATTCAATCGGCCGGCCTGCAGGAGCAGGACGCCCCCAAGAAGTTCATCCGCATCATCCGCGAAGTTTCGGTGGAGGACGGCGACAAGCGCGCCACTTTCCTGCCATTCGAAGGCTTCAAGGTAAGTTTCGAGATCGATTTCGACCATCCGGTTTTTCGCGGTCGTACCCAGACCGCCAGCGTGGATTTCTCCAGTACTTCCTTCGTCAAGGAAGTCAGTCGTGCCAGAACCTTTGGGTTCATGCGTGACATCGAATTCCTCCGCTCGCACAACCTGGCCCTGGGCGGAAGCGTCGAAAACGCTATCGTGGTCGACGAAGATCATGTGCTCAACGAAGACGGCCTGCGGTACGAGGACGAGTTCGTAAAGCACAAGATTCTCGATGCAATCGGTGATCTTTACTTGCTGGGCACCAGCCTGATCGGCGAATTCCGCGGCTTTAAATCCGGACATGCCCTGAACAACCGTCTGCTGCGCACCCTGATGGAACAAAAGGATGCGTGGGAAATGGTGACGTTCGAGGAGTCCCAGACCGCACCGATCTCCTATATGCGCCCGGCAGCAGCCGGCTGAGCTGTACTCTCTTTCCTTTTAAGGCCACCTTTCGGTGGCCTTTTTTTTGCGAAATAACAGACCGGTGAATGAACCGGTTCGTCAGTTCATGCCGTCCAGCAGGCCGGCCATGTCATCGGCATGTTCTTCCTCCTGTGCGAGGATATCTTCGAAGATTCGCCGTGTGGTCGGATCTTTGTCCCCGATGTACTGGACGATTTCCCGGTAGCTGTCGATCGCGATGCGTTCAGCCACCAGGTTTTCGAACACCATGTCACGCAGCCCGTTTCCCTCCGCATATTGCGCGTGGGCGCGTTCGGTCAGGCTGTCGGGGTTGAAATCCGGGGCGCCGCCGAGCTGCACGATACGCTCGGCCAAACGATCGGCATGCTCCTGCTCTTCGTTGGCGTGCTCAAGAAACTCATCGGCGGCAACGCTCGACTTCAGGCCTGTGGCCATGTAGTAGTGGCGCTTGTAACGCAGGTAGCAGACCAGCTCGGTGGCGAGTGCCTCGTTGAGCAGGTTGATCACCGTATCGCGATCGGCCGAATAGCTTTCAGTCACCGCGCCATTTTCGACATGCTGGCGCGCGCGCTCGCGCAACGTCTGTTTGTCGCTCAATTGCACATAACTCATCACGATTTCCTCCATCTGTGGCGCGCGGTATCGCGTCGCCATGGCTGTCGCGCCTGTCGGCGTCTCGCTGGGCCATAGGTTGTGATAGGCGAGGGCGCGGAAAGTTTAGCCACGTCCGTCGCTAGGGCGCTCCGGCTTGCCCGGCTCTTCGATAGGGACGGGTTCGCCGGGGTCACGGCGCTCAGGCTCCGGCAGCGGGCTCGGCGTGCCGTCGTCCCGCGGATCGGGTTCTTGCATGCAGTGCTCCATTAACTGAGGGCCTTTATCAGATCGTCCTTGCGCATCTTTGAACGACCTCGCACGTCGCGCTTCTGCGCTTCGTGCATCAGTTCGTCGCGGGTGAGATCGCTGAGTGACGTACTGCCTGATCGGTCGTTACGTGCCGAACCCTTGTTGGGTGACTTGCCGGAGCGAGCCTCAGCCGCTCGATGTGCTGAATCCTTGCGGTCGGCTCGCTTGGCTGTCTCGCTCTTTTCTTGCCCCGAGCCACCCTTGCGCTCACCGCCGCCGGACTGCTTGTTGACGGTGGCCCAAGCGCGTGCTTCCGCTTCTTTAGCGGGCACGCCACGCTCTTCATAGCTGTCTTCGATATGTTCGGCTTTACGTTGTTGTTTTTCGGTGTATTTGGATTTCTCTCCTCTGGGCATGACGGCGTCCTCTTGGTGATTGGCGATGTGAGCCTAGGTGGGGTGACGTCTGGGCGAGATTGGCCGCGACGCTTATCCTGTTTGGTCCGCACAACGGGTCTTGGGTTTCACTCGTGTTAGCATTGCCGGCTCGTGCAATATGCCCCCTGACGGACGAATGATTCATTCTTTTCGCTCGCAAAGCGGCGTGTCAGGTCTGCACTCGCACAATAATTCCCATTACGCCTCAATCGGGCGGAACAAAACCCATTTATGCTGGCCTGAACCAGGCGCGGGCTGCGCTATCTCGGTAGTTGTAGCGTGATGCGTGTATCGAGTCTGTTACAAATCCATGCCTGCCGTTTACGGCGGGCCTTGAACGAGGCGCTAACCAGATGCGAATCCTAGTATGCGGAGCCGGTGGCCAGGTCGGCCACGAGTTGATGAACCGTGCCGGCGGGTACGGTCTCGAAGCGCTCGGCATGACTCGCGACCATCTTGATATCACTGACGCGGGCCAGGTGGCCGAGGTAGTCGGCCGACTCAAGCCGGGGCTTATCATCAATGCGGCCGCTTACACGCATGTCGATAACGCCGAGACGCACAGCGAGCAGGCTTACAGCGTGAACCGTGATGGTGCGCAACGGCTGGCGCAAGCGGCACGTCAAGCCTCCATTCCTCTATTACACATCTCCACCGATTACGTGTTCTCCGGTAATGCCCAGACGCCTTACAGGGAGGTCGATGAAGTCGCACCAACGGGTGTTTATGGTGCTAGCAAGTTGGCGGGCGAAGCGGCCATCCAGGCAGCGCTGGACGAGCACCTTATCATGCGTACCAGTTGGGTCTATGGGGCGCATGGCCATAACTTCGTAAAGACCATGCTGCGCCTTGGCGATCAGCGTGACGCGTTATCAGTGGTTGCCGATCAGTTTGGCTGCCCGACTCAGGCGGGCAGCATTGCCGATGCGTTGCTCGAGCTGGCGAAGCGTTATGCCCAGAACGGCGTGCTGGAGTGGGGGCTCTATCACTACAGTGGACGATCCCCCTGTACCTGGTTCGATTTCGCCGTAGAAGTCTTCCGTCAAGCAGAAGCCAAAGGCATGCTTGCTGCTCGTCCGAAAGTATCGCCTATCAGCACCGCTCAGTACCCCACCCCCGCGCGCCGGCCGGCTTGGTCGGTGCTCGATTGCTCGAAGTTCGAGACCACGTTCGGTATCGAAACCAGAGACTGGCATGACGATCTTTCCATTGTTCTCGACTCCCTGGCCAGGGCTGCAGCAGCAGTCGCAGCTGGCGCCGCGCAGCATTCCCAGGCTTGAACAGCCAAAGCAGCCAATACCGACTCAGGCGCATATACGCCTGGGCTTGATCTGGTGATCTGACGCGGGACTCAGGTATTCTGCGCGGTCTTTTACGGGGCGGCATGACGTCGCAACGTTTGCTGGAGAAGCCGCGTGGTGGTGTTTCAGGCGATATTGCCGATCTTTGGCTTGATCATGCTCGGCTACCTGCTGGGCTGGCGTAAATGGCTGGCGGGGGAAGCGGCAGCCGGGCTCGCCAACATCACCTTCAAACTCTTCATGCCGGCGGTTCTGTTCACCGGTATCGCTCGGGCCCAGCTGAGCGACGGGATGTCGCCGACGCTATTGCTGGCCTACTTTGGGCCGGTGCTCACCGTTTTTGCACTGGTTGCGCTAGTTGCTCATCGCTGGCTGGGCCGAGCTTCCCCTCTCGGCTTGACGGCGGCGTACTCAAACAATGTGCTGGTCGGCATCCCTCTGGTGACCACCTTGCTCGGGTCGGAGAGTCTGGTGTACGTGTTTGCCATTCTGGTATTCCACAGCCTGATCCTGTTTTCGCTACAGAGCTCCTATAACGCGTTCGGCTCAGGGCAGAAGATCAGTGCCACCGGACTGCTGAAGAATCTGGCCAACCCGCTGATCGTCGGTCTCTTGCTTGGCGCTTTGCTGAACGTGTCGGGCTGGGAACTGCCTGTGCCGATCTGGCGTGTTGCCGACTGGCTCGCCCAGGCGGCCTTGCCTTGTGCGTTGATGGTGTTGGGCATCAGTCTGTCACGTTATCGGCTGCGACCCAGTGCTACGGCGCTGGGCCTGGCGCTGGTGAAGCTGGGTCTGCTTCCGTTGCTGGTCTGGTATGTCGGCGGATGGTTGCCGGGCCTTAGTCACGAGGCCCGGAGTGTGCTGGTGTTGTTGGCCGCTTGCCCGAGCGGTGTCAACGTGCTGGCATTCGCAGTCACTCCCGAGGACACCCGCGTCGTCAGCTCGACGGTGTTCCTGTCGACGCTGCTGGCCGTGATCAGCTTGCCGCTGTGGATGCTGCTGCTGTCGTCCTGAGGGGTGTCAGGTCTGCTTATCGGTGTGCGCATGGTTGGCGATGATGTCTTCCAGGCGCAACCCGGTCAGGCCGTGGATGGTTTTCCAGAGGTAGTAGAAGATTGCCATCATCATCACCATGCTCGGGATCGCGATCATCGGGTAGCTGAGCAACGTCATGCGGCCGAGTTCCGCGTTGAACGCTTCGCTCCCGGCGGGACTGTTGACGATCCATTTGGCCAATACGTAGTTCATGAACGACGAAAAGAAGAAGGTGGCGCTGAGAAAGTAGGTGGCACGCAGCAGCCGCGTCTCGAAGTGGGCGGTTTGCCCGTTGCGCTCAAGTTGTTCATGAACCTTGTCGACGTTTAGCACCTTGGGGTTGTACAGCAGCGTGCGGATCAACGGAAAACGTGTGCGGGTGGAGGCCAGCACGGCGATGCCAATGATGCCCGGAATTGCAGCCTCTTTGATCGCCAGCCATTGCGGGTCGAGCTGCAGCAGACCGATACCTCCGGTCAGCAGCACGCTTATCAGGCCCAGCAGCGCAATCCAATTGAACTTGCGGTATTTAGCCAGTTCGAACAGTCCCCAGCCGAGCGGAAAGGCCAGCGCCAGCAACAATGCGCCATCCGCCCCAAGGCGATCATCCCCGCTGAGCTTCATCAGGATCAGCGATGGAATAACGATACTGATGGCCAAGTCCATCAAAGGGCGCGGTTTATGTGCAGCCGGTTGATCGGAACCGGGGCGGTTGGTACGGGTATTGGTCATGTGATTCGACTTCGTCTCGTAAGAGGGCGAATGATCGCGCGGCCAAGCGCGTCTGGCCATAGGGCAATGGTGTCGTTTCGTGACCCGTTCAGCGGCTGGTTGAGCCGGTGTGTCGTCGCTGCGACCACTGCCCCGCTTCAAACAGTGCGACCACCAGGATTGCCAAGGCAAACGGCAGTAGCAGGTAGAACCCTCTGAATACGATCAGGGCGGCCAGCACGTCAGCGGTGGGCAGCTCAGGCATCGCAGCGAGAAAGGTCACCTCGAGCACGCCGAGTCCGCCGGGTGCATGTGACAGCAACGCCAGTGAAAATGAGGCAAGGAATACGCCGAGCACGACCAGGTAGCCCGGATTATCCGCCTCGGGCAACGCAAAGTAGATGATCGCCGCGGCGCAGGCGAGCTCCAGAGGCGCGGCAATCAGTTGCCTGCCGACGATAGGCAGGCGCGGATAGGTGATGTGCCATTTGCCGATATGCATGGGCGGGAAGTGCCGCCAGGCGCCGATCACATAAAGCCCGATCACGCCCAGCAGCGATGCGCCTATCGCCCTCGACAGCCATGGCTCGGCATCGACGAGCCTGTTGAGCAATTCCGGCCGGAGGATCAACACCAGGCCGCCGGCCAGCAGCGTGCCAAGAAAAAAGGTCAATGAGCAGAACACGATCACTACGCCAATTTCGTGTGGCGTCAGGCCTTTGCTGCGATATGCGCGGTACCGCACCACCGCGCCGGAAAACACCGACGCGCCAACGTTATGAGCGAGGGCATAGGTCGTGAAGGAGCAGAGCGTGATAAACCACCACGAGATGTGCTTGCCAAGGTGCGCTATGGCGATGCGGTCGTACCAGGCTAGCGCAAAATAGGCGCCCAGCGTTGCCAGCCCGGCCATGACCCAACGGGGTTGGCTGATCGCGTCGAGGCTGTCGGTAAGTTCGGCCAGTGAAAGATTGCGGATTTCCTGATAGAGCATGTAGCCAGACAGCACAACCGCCATGATGCCCACGAGGGTCCAGGCGACATCGCTCCTCTTCAACATTGCGTGGGCTCCTTGGCGACGGCTTATGCCTCGACGCGAAGGTTCGGACACTGGGTAACGTTTCGTCGCGGAATAATTCGGCCGGTCTTTTATCGGCAGCGGGTCGGGCGTTTTGTTCAGTGTCGGGCCAAAAGGCAGGTATGGCGCCATCAACGTCCAGGCATGACCAGAGGCTAATAATCCGCCGCGGCTGCTCGGATCCGGACCCAGTGCTCGATCAGCTCGCGCAACTGCGACATTTCGACTGGTTTGGCCATGTGCCCGTCCATTCCGGCTTCGCGGGCTCGCTCGCGGTGCTCGCTCAGAATGTGCGCAGTCAGGGCGACCACCGGCGTTCGCCGACGGGCCTCGGACGCTTCCCACGCGCGTAGCTGGGCAGTAGCCTCGAAGCCGTCCATCACGGGCATCTCACAGTCCATCAGCACCAGGTCGTAGGGGTGCGCCTTGATCAGTGTGAGCGCCTCCGCTCCGTTGCTGGCGGTATCCGGCTTGAGGTTGAGCTTGCTCAGCATGCCGCGGATAACCTTGGTGGATATGCTGTTGTCCTCGGCAACCAGGATGCGGAAATCGTCCGGCACGGACAGAGGTGCGTTGACTTGAGTCGCCGACGTCTGCGCAATTGCGCTGGTGCGGCGGGCAAGCTCGTCCGCCAAGGTGGTTTTCAGCGTATAGCCGGCAACGGGTTTGGCCAGGATGCGTTTGATGCCGGCGTTGCGTGCGATGATCTTGCTCGGCGCGCTACTCATGCCGGTCAGCATGATCAACAAGATGTCGTGATTGAGGCTGAAGTCTTCCTTGATTCTGCTCGCCAGCTGCATGCCCGTCATACCGGGCATGTCCTGATCGAGCAACACCACGTCGAAATAGTCGCGCAAGTGCGCTTTGGTACGCAGCAGTGCCAGCGCCTCTTTGCCTGAGGCTACCGCGCTGACTTCCATGCCCCAGCTGCTGCACTGCTGGCCGAGCACTTTCCGGCAGGTATCGTTGTCATCCACCACTAGTAGCCGCGCACCTTTGAGCTGATGGTCGAGATCGCATGCGGGATCGGCGATTTCGGCGGACAGTGGCAGACTCATCCACAACGTGTTGCCAGCAATGCCGCCAGTCTGAATGCCGAATTCGCCATCCATCAGATGAATCAGCTGACGCGCGATGATCAAGCCGAGGCGACCACCAAGGCGGGTCGCGGCGAGAAAGTCGCGGCTATCCAGCGCAGCATTGAGCAGGGCATCGCGCTCTTGTGTCTCCAGCGGACGGCCGCTGTCCTGTACGGTGATGCGCAGCCGGGGCTGTCCCTCGCGATCATCCACCGCTGCGGTCAGTAGCACCTCGCCTTCTTCGGTTTGCTTGAAGGCGTTCTCGAGCAGATTCAACAGTGCCTGGCGCAGGCGAGTCGGGTCGCCAGCAACCACGTGCGGCATCTGGGGCTGGACAAAACTGATCAGCTCGACTCGCTGCTGTTCGGCCTTGGCGCGGAAGATACTGAGGCAATCTTCGATCAGCGCGTTGAGATCGAACTGCACGTCGTCCAGCTCGATCTGCCCGGATTCCAGTTTGGAAATGTCCAGAATCTCGTTGATCAAGTTGAGCAACTCGTTGCCGGAGCTGTGGATCGTCTGGACGTAATCACGCTGTTTCGCCGACAGCGAGGTGCTGAGTAGCAGTTCACTCATGCCCAGCACACCGTTCATTGGCGTGCGAATCTCGTGGCTGATCTTCGCCAGGAAATCCGCTTTGGTCCGCAGTTCGGCGCTATTAACGGCCTCGGCGGTATGTTGGTTGCGGCTGTCCGATTGAATCTGTCGCTGCCGCTCGAGTAGTGCAAAGCTGAGAATGAGCCCGGAACAGGTGGCCACGCTGAACATGATTCCGGTCAGCCAATCCGGATCGAATTGATTGAAGCCCAACAGAACGGGCAGCACCAAGATAAAGCCGCCATCGAACAACAGCATGCCAGCAACCAGCAATCGGGCCGGCTCGTAGCGCTGCCGCCAATGATGAATAGCCACGACGGTAACGCTGACGGCGGTGCCTAGCACCAGCGCATATATCAACCAGCTGAACCAGAGGTGATCGGTAAGCAAGATGGTTGCTGCTACCGCGCTCACCAGACCTGTTTCCAACGCGAGCACTGCAGTTACCCAGGGTATCTTGCGGTTATGGAAGAAACCGTAGGTGAAGGCCAGCAAGGAAATACAGGTCAGCAACGCGGCCATATCGGCAATCAGCGGCTGGCTATAGATCAGCTTGGGCGACCAGACCGCAAGCAGGCCTAGATTCGTGATCGCGCAAGTGAGAAGGGTGCCGTGTAGCAAGGCAAGCCACACATGGCTGTAGCTCAAGGTGTAGGCGAAGCGCAGCAGGTTGTAGATGGTCAGTAGCGCCAAGGCTCCAAACAATGCGCCGAACAGGTAAGCCGGGCGCGCCAGTCCGACCAGCCCTACCTCATCCACGGTGCTGAACCAGGCCATGATCGGATGGGATGATTGCAGGCGAATGTAGGCCTCGCGAGGCGTATCGTCGCTGGGTAGCGTAAACAGATAGGCCCGGGTGGGCAGGGGGCGCGACTCGAGCGGTCTGAGCTCGCCAGTTTCGATATGGCGTTCCAGCTGCCCGTCACGCAGCAGGTAAAAATCGAGGTACTGCACGCGTGGCGCAAAGATCCACAACCAGTTCGGCTCGGCGAACGCGGGGAGGTTCACCTGCAGCCAGATGGCGTTATCGCTCGCTGGAGCGGCATAGGCACGTTTGTCGATTCGCTGGAACAGGCTGCGCTGGGCGACAACCTCATCAAGCGTGAGCAAGCCGGATTGGTCGACGAGTAATCGCCAGTTGGGCTCTGCCGCTGCTATGGCGTCTGGGGATACAGGAAGGGGGGCGGGCTCGGTAACGGCGCCCAATGCAGGCCATGCAACCAGCGCAGTCAGCAACAGACTGAAGGTAAAAGCAATGGCGACCCAGAGTCGACGCACGATTGAAGTCCCTTCATGTGTGTGGCGGTGGATTATAACCACCGCACGGGCGCTCAGTAACGCGCGCGACGACCTATAAGAGTTGCCGCCGCGCACATTACCGCGATTATCGCGCTTAGCTTTCGCCCTGCTCACGTGCAATTGCACGATAGCCGATGTCATGGCGGTAGAAATGTCCGTCCCAGTCGATTCGGGCCGCCAGTGCATATGCATTTTGCTGGGCCGCGGAGACTGTTTCACCAAGTGCCGTCGCGCAGAGGACGCGACCGCCTGAGGTGGTTACCGCTCCGTCCGCCAACAGGGTACCGGCATGGAACACCTTGCCTTGCAGTTGGGCAGCAGCCTTCAGGCCGTGGATCGCGGCGCCTTTGCTGTACTCGCCTGGATAGCCCCCCGCAGCCATTACCACGCCGAGGCTCGGGCGCGGGTCCCACTGTGCTTCGATCTTGTCCAGCGCCTTGGCCAGGGCTGCTTCCACAAGCAGTACCAGACTGGACTGCAAGCGCAACATGATCGGCTGGGTCTCCGGGTCGCCGAAGCGGCAATTGAACTCGATGACTTTGGGTGCACCGTGGTGATCGATCATCAAGCCGGCGTAGAGAAAGCCGGTATAAACGTTGCCCTCGGCAGCCATGCCTTTCACCGTCGGCCAGATCACTTCGTCCATCACGCGTTGGTGGACATCGGCTGTCACCACGGGCGCAGGGGAATAGGCGCCCATGCCTCCCGTATTCGGGCCGGTGTCGCCATCGCCGACGCGCTTGTGGTCCTGGCTGGTCGCCATCGGCAACACATTGGCGCCATCGACCATGACGATAAAGCTGGCTTCCTCGCCGTCGAGAAATTCTTCGATCACCACGCGTGCGCCCGCATCACCGAATGCGTTGCCGGAGAGCATGTCGCGCACGGCCTCTTCCGCTTCGGTCAGGGTCATGGCGACGATCACACCCTTGCCAGCGGCCAGGCCGTCGGCCTTGATCACGATCGGGGCGCCCTTTTCTTGCAGATAGGCGAGAGCCGGTTCGACTTCGGTGAAGTTCTGGTAGTCGGCGGTGGGAATCTTGTGGCGAGCCAGGAAGTCTTTGGTGAACGCCTTGGAGCCTTCCAGTTGAGCTGCGGCGGCCGTCGGGCCGAAGCAGTCGAGCCCGCGCGAACGGAACAGGTCGACTACACCTTTGACCAGCGGCGCCTCGGGGCCGACGATCGTCAGCTGTACGTTGTGCTCGGCGAAGTCCGCCAATTGCTCGATGGCCAATACATCGATCGCGACATTTTCACATTTGGCTTCAGTTGCCGTGCCGGCATTGCCGGGCGCGACAAAGACTTTCTTGACGCGCGGGTCCTGTGCGACCTTCCAGGCCAGGGCGTGCTCGCGGCCGCCGCTGCCGATGATTAAAACGTTCATTTGTCTCTCCCAATGGAGGCGGGCCGATAGCCCGTTTGGTGGATAAGCGAACCGTTATCCACCCTATGAAACCCGAGGTCGCGATCGGGCTGGTAGATGCGAGGCGCCCGATTCTTCCCCCAGCGGAGTTGCCTTCCGGCAATGAACATGGGGAAGAGTCGGGCAACGCCGCAAACGCCTGTCCGAGTGCAGCCGATTCAGTGCCGGAAATGGCGCATGCCGGTGAACACCATGGCGATGCCAGCTTCATCGGCTGCGGCGATTACTTCGGCGTCGCGCATCGAACCACCTGGCTGGATCACTGCAGTAATGCCAGCTTTGGCGGCATTGTCGATGCCATCACGAAACGGGAAAAACGCATCGCTGGCCATCACTGCGCCGGGCACCGGCAGGCCGGCATGTTCGGCCTTGATCGCGGCGATACGTGCAGAATTGACCCGGCTCATCTGACCGGCTCCGACCCCGACCGTCTGCCGGTTCTTGGCATAGACAATGGCGTTGGATTTGACGAACTTGGCGACCTTCCAGGCAAAGATCAGGTCGTGGATTTCCTGCTCGGATGGGGCGCGCTGGGTGACGACCTTGAGGTCGGCTTCGCTGATCATGCCGATATCGCGGCTCTGAACCAGAAGCCCGCCGTTGACGCGCTTGAAATCCCAGCCTGGCGCACGCTCGGCGGGCCACTGGCCGCATTCGAGCAGGCGAATATTGGCTTTGCTTGCGATGACTTCACGGGCTTCGGCGCAAATGCTCGGCGCGATGATTACTTCGACGAACTGGCGTTCGACGATGGCTTTTGCGGTCTCGCCGTCGAGCTCGCGGTTGAAGGCAATGATGCCGCCAAATGCGGACTCGCTGTCGGTGGCATAGGCCAGTTCATAAGCTTGACGGATACCGCCCTCAGCATCCGGAACCACGGCGACGCCGCAAGGGTTGGCGTGCTTGACGATGACGCAGGCTGGCTTGACGAAGCTCTTCACGCACTCAAGCGCGGCGTCGGTGTCGGCCACGTTGTTGAAGGACAGTTCCTTGCCCTGCAACTGGCGGGCAGTCGCAACGCAGGCTTCGTCGGCGGTTTCGACATAGAACGCCGCGATCTGATGCGGGTTCTCACCGTAGCGCATGTCCTGCGCCTTGACGAACTGGGTGGTGAAGGTGCGCGGCAGCAGACTGCGGCCTTCGGTGGAAAGTGTCTCGGCGCTCTGGTCGACCGTGCCCAGGTAGTTGGCGATCATGCCGTCGTAGGAAGCCGTATGCTCGAAGGCTTTAAGCGCCAGGTCGAAGCGCTGCGCATAGGTCAGCCCGCCGGTCTTGAGGTTCTCGATGACGCTGGCATAGTCATCGGCGTTGACCACGATGGCGACGTCCTTGTGGTTCTTAGCCGCGCTGCGGACCATGGTCGGGCCGCCGATGTCGATATTCTCGATCGCGTCCGGCAGCGTGCAGCCAGGCTTGGCGACGGTGGCAGCGAACGGATAAAGGTTGACCGCAACCAGGTCAATCGGGTTGATGCCATGTTCGACCATGACCTCGCCGTCCAAGTCACGCCGGCCGAGGATGCCGCCGTGTATCTTCGGGTGCAGGGTCTTGACCCGACCATCCATCATTTCCGGAAAACCGGTGTAGTCGGCGACTTCGACCGCGGCGATCTGGTTTTCGCGCAACAGCTTGAAGGTACCGCCGGTTGAGAGAATTTCGACGCCGAGTGCGACGAGCTCGCGTGCGAATTCAACGACGCCGGTCTTGTCGGACACGCTGATCAGCGCGCGGCGGACGGGAAGGCGGGTGCTTTGGTCGGTCATAGACATTTCCTAGGAGCTACAGGCTGCGAGCGGACAAGCCCTTGAGAGACGGCTTGCACCGTTCCATCGGAGCGCGCCGCTGTTCAGAGAAGGTCGTACTGCTTGAGTTTCTTGCGCAGGGTGCCGCGGTTCAGACCCAACAGCTCCGAGGCCTTGGTCTGGTTGCCTTTGACGTAATTCATTACGGTTTCCAACAGTGGGGCCTCCACTTCGGAGAGCACCAGGTTGTAAACGTCGGTAACGTCTGCGCCTTCCAGACGAGCGAAATAGTTGTGCAACGCCTTCTCTACACTGCCTCGCAAGGTCTGGCCTGCTTCGCTTGGCGTGTTGAGGTGTTGCTTGAGGTTCACGTTGTCGCTCACGGATGTTGTTCCAGTTAACAAGGTTTCGTTCAACAGCGTCATGCAGCCACCCCTTTTCCTTCCCCCGAAACAGGGCTTGTACGGCGCTCGGCGAAAAACCTCCGAACGCTGGCGCATTGCGCATCCCTGTCTTCCAAACCGTTGAACCGGCCGCGGTATTCCTGCGCGCCGGGTAGTGTTGCCAGATACCAGCTGACGTGCTTACGGGCGATACGTACACCCATCACATCGCCATAGAACGCATGCAGTGCTTCGAGGTGCTGCAGCAGAATCTCCTCGACTTCGACCAGCGTCGGCGATGCCATCAACTCGCCTGTGGCGAGGTAGTGGTTGATCTCGCGAAAGATCCACGGTTTGCCCTGGGCCGCACGGCCGATGAGCAGTCCGTCCGCGCCGGTCTTGTCGAGTACCTGGCGGGCCTTTTCTGGTGTATCGATGTCTCCATTGGCAAACACAGGTATCGAGACGGCCTGCTTGATCGCGGCAACGGTCTCGTATTCCGCATCGCCGGTGTAAAGGTCGGCACGTGTACGGCCGTGCACGGCCAATGCAGCGATTCCGGACTGTTCGGCGATTCTCGCCACCGAGAGTCCGTTCTTGTTCTGTCTGTCCCAGCCGGTTCGGATCTTCAGCGTCACGGGCACATCAACCGCGCCGACCACGGCCTCGAGTATCTCCGATACCAGTTTTTCATCCTTCATCAGCGCCGAGCCGGCGGCCTTGTTGCACACTTTCTTGGCTGGGCAACCCATGTTGATATCAATGATCTGCGCGCCGAGCTCGACATTGCGAGCAGCCGCTTCGGCCAGCATTTGTGGATCGCCACCGGCGATCTGCACAGAGCGTGGCTCTGGATCCCCTTCGTGCAGCAAGCGCAGGCGCGATTTGCGGCTGTTCCACAGGCGCACATCGCTGGTCACCATTTCCGACACCACCATGCCGGCGCCTAGGCGTCGACATAACTGGCGGAACGGCTGATCGGTCACGCCGGCCATGGGCGCGAGGATCAACCGATTCGAAAGGATGTAGGGGCCGATGCGTACCGCTGACATGAAGATTCCCTGCTTGGAGCCTGCTTGTTAGGTCGATCGGGACAGCAAAAAAGGGTGTGCATAATACCCGCTACGGATGACGGGTTAAAGGCTGTTTTGAACAAAATCTGAACAGCTCCGGCCTTATAACCAGCCGTAGCAGGCTGCCCTGAAGCGGGGCGCGGCAACGCCGCTCATCGTCTCAGGCGCAGCGGGTATCAGTCGGGTGAGCGAAACGCGAGGCTGTAGTTAACCGCCGTAATGCCAGGGTCGAGGATATCCAGAGCGATGTGGATTGGAATCTGCGACGGCATTTCCCGCTGTCCTGCGAGCTCTCCGGAAAGGTATTCGCCAGGCTTGAACGTCCGCTGCGCCAGTGTCTTACCCTGGATGTCAGCGAAACGTACTTCCAGCAACGGGAACGGTTGGGCGAAGGGCGCGCGGTTGTAGATGATTGCGTCGACTACCAGCGCTCCTGCGAAATCCGGATGGCTGCGCACCACGAGATTGCTGCTCTTGATCTGGCTGATGTCGACTCTGGGCGGTAGCTTGCAGTCCACCACAGGGCAGACTTTTTCCAGCCATGGGCGGTACTCATCCTGTCGCGCCAGCTCATCGAAGTTATAGATCACATATTGGGTCACCAATCCAAGCAGGGCGATCAGGTTCAGCAAGCCCCAGCCCATCCAACGGCCCCAGGGCCGACGGCGCGCCTGCCAAGCGAGCTGCAACGGTTCATCGTCCAGTTCGAATAAGCGCTCTTCACGATCTTGACGTGGTGATCGCGTTGATTCGTGCTCGGTGCCGGACCTGTCTCGGCCTGTCAGCGTTGTGCGAGCGCTGGTCTCACCGGAATCCAAGGGCAGATCGACCAGCGGTTCGGCGCGCTCCGTTGAGTTGACCTGTCGGATCAGTGGATCAGGCGCCGCGAGCGGACTTGGCGGGGCGGGATGTTCGACACTCACCGGGGTGAAGCGAATATCCGCGGCGTCGACAGCGGCTTCGCCGGTGTGTTCTGGTTTCGCCTCGGGTGGTTCGTTGTTGGCCTGGGGCGATGATTCCGCGCTTAGCAGCTGCTCGGCCCACGCTTCGTCGTCGTCACTCGTAAGATCGGCGTGGGTGTGATGCTGCTGCTCACCGGGTTGCGGCTCCAGTTCGAGAAACTCGCGGGACAGTTCCAGCTCCTGCCGCTCAAGCTTCGCCAGCTCTTCATCGAGGTCCAGGCTATCGAGATCCAGATCGTCGTGGATCCATAGTGTGTCGTCTCGACCGGCAGATTTGGCTGGCTGTGCCCGCTCGCTTGGCACCTGGCTGGCGGCGGGGACGTCAGTGGCGCGGCTCGTGACATCCGGTCCTGCTTCTCTGGTGCCTGTCGTGTCTGCGTCTTGCAGGTAACGGGCGGCATTGAACAGCTCCATGCAGGCGCCGCACCGCACCACACCCTGGGCAGCGGCGAGCTGGGTGCGGCTGACGCGGAAGCTGGTCTGGCAATGGGGGCACTGGGTGACGAAGCTGGTCATGCGTTGGTCCGGCTTAAATGGCCGTAGTCTAGCGTATGCACGTTAATGAGCAGCAGCGGAGGACGGCGAGTTGATTGCTGGATCTGAGACATTATTCAGAGCCGACGAGTGCCGGTGATCCGCACCCAGCCGTCTTTGTCGGCCGTTGGGTCAAGGTCGAATTGGTTGGCATAGGCGGTGCGCACCTCTTCTGCCTGCTCGGCCAATATTCCCGACAGGGCAAGACGGCCGCCGGGCTTGACCCTTTCAATAATGCGCGGCGCCAATGCCACCAGCGGGCCGGCAAGAATGTTGGCGACCACTACGTCAGCCTGGCCCTCGGGTAGCTGCTCGGGCAGATACAGCGGGAAGCGCGCCGGGTCGATGCCGTTGCGCCCTGCATTGTCGCGTGATGCTTCAAGGGCCTGCACGTCGATATCGGTTCCGACGGCTTGCTTCGCGCCCAGGAGCAGGGCAGCAATGGCGAGAATGCCCGATCCGCAGCCGAAATCGAGTACTTCGAGACCTTTCAATGGCTGGGCGTCAAGCCACTCCAGGCAAAGCGCCGTGGTCGGGTGAGTGCCGGTGCCGAAGGCCAGGCCGGGGTCAAGCAAGAGGTTCACGGCATCCGGTTCTGGAGCAGCGTGCCAGCTCGGCACGATCCATAGACGATTGCCGAAACGCATCGGGTGAAAATTGTCCATCCAACTGCGTTCCCAGTCCTGGTCTTCGATGCGCTCGAGCTGGTATTCAGGTAACTCTCCGCCCGTAAGTAACTGCAGGTGGGCCATGAGATTACTTTCATCAGTATCGCCTTCGAACAATGCCAGCAGGTGGGTGTGCGACCACAGCGGCGTGGTATTGAGGTCGGGTTCGAATATCGGCTGATCTTCGGCGTCCATGAAGGTCACCGACACTGCACCCACGCCCAGAAGCGCGTCTTCGAGGGTTTCTGCCTGTTCGGGGGAAATCGCGAGACGGAGTTGTAGCCAGGGCATTGGGGCCTCTCGGAGCGAGCGACCGGAATAACCGGTCGGAAAAGTCGGAATCTTACTGGAGCCTGTGAGTGGCATCCATCCTGCTGATGCCAGAAACGACAAGGGCTGCCGATTGGCAGCCCTTGTCGATGTCCGCACTGAATCAGTGCTTGTCCATTCCCAGCTTCTTCTCCAGGTAATGGATGTTCACGCCGCCTTTGCCGAAGCCATCATCACGAACCAGATCCCGGTGCAGCGGGATGTTGGTCTTGATTCCGTCGACAACGATTTCGTCCAGAGCGTTGCGCATGCGCGCCATTGCTTCCTCACGAGTGGCGCCGTAGGTGATCAGCTTGCCGATCAGCGAATCGTAATTCGGTGGTACCGAATAGCCGCTGTACAGGTGCGAATCAACCCGGACGCCGTTGCCGCCAGGCGCATGGAAGTGCTTGACCTTGCCTGGACTTGGCAGGAAGTTCGAAGGGTCTTCGGCGTTGATCCGGCATTCCAGGGAGTGGCCGCGAATGACCACGTCTTCCTGCTTGATCGACAGCTTGTTGCCTGCCGCGATGCTGAGCATTTCCTTGACGATGTCGACGCCAGTCACCATTTCGGTTACCGGATGCTCGACCTGAACGCGGGTGTTCATCTCGATGAAGTAGAAGCGGCCGTCTTCGTATAGGAACTCAAAAGTGCCGGCGCCCCGGTAACCGATCTCGACGCAGGCATCGGTGCAGCGCTTGAATACTTCGGCGCGGGCCTTCTCGTCGATATATGGAGCCGGTGCTTCTTCGAGAACCTTCTGATGGCGGCGTTGAAGCGAACAGTCGCGGTCGCCCAGATGCACGGCGTTGCCCTGTCCATCAGACAGTACCTGGACTTCCACGTGGCGCGGATTGCCCAGGAATTTCTCGAGATAGACCATCGGATTGCCGAACGCTGCGCCCGCTTCGGTGCGGGTCAGCTTGGCCGACTTGATCAGGTCTTCTTCGTGATGGACCACGCGCATGCCGCGGCCACCGCCGCCACCCGCCGCTTTGATGATGACCGGGTAGCCGACCTCACGGGCGATACGAAGGGCTTCCTTCTCGTCTTCCGGCAGTGGGCCGTCGGAGCCGGGAACCACCGGCACGCCGGCCTTGATCATCGCCTCCTTGGCCGAGACCTTGTCGCCCATCAGGCGAATGGTGTCGGCTTTCGGGCCGACAAAGGCGAAACCGGATTTTTCCACTTGCTCAGCAAAGTCGGCATTTTCTGCGAGAAAACCATAGCCGGGATGTATCGCTGTGGCGCCAGTCACTTCCGCTGCGGCAATGATCGACGGGATATGCAGGTAAGAGTTGGTCGCGAGCGCCGGGCCGATGCAGACGGATTCGTCGGCCAGGGCCAGGTGCATCAGCTCTCGGTCAGCGGTGGAGTGAACCGCGACGGTCTTGATCCCCAGCTCTTTGCAGGCTCGCAAGATCCGCAGGGCAATTTCACCGCGGTTGGCGATTAGTACTTTTTCCAACATCGCTGGCTCTCCGCGGTTCAAACGATGGTGAACAGCGGCTGGTCGTATTCGACCGGCTGACCATTCTCCACCAGGATGGATTCTATGGTGCCGCTGGTTTCGGCCTCGATGTGGTTCATCATCTTCATGGCTTCGACGATGCAGAGGATGTCGCCCTTCTTAACGCTCTGGCCGACTTCAACGAAGCTTGCCGACTCCGGCGAGGAGGCGCGGTAGAACGTGCCGACCATCGGCGAACGGATTACGGTGCCATTGAGCTTTGGCTGCGCCGGTGCAGCATCGGCTGCGGGTGCGGCAGGGGCTGCTGCTGCGGGCGCTGGCATCGGTGCCGGAGCGTAATAAGGCTGTTGCATGGCCGCTTGCTTGCTGTGGCGGCTGATGCGAACGGATTCTTCGCCTTCGTGAATTTCCAGCTCATCGATACCGGACTCTTCCAGCAGTTCGATCAGTTTTTTGACTTTGCGAATATCCATGAAGCGGTGACTCCCGAGGTAAGTTCAAAGGGCATTGCTGCTCGCTTCTTCGAGGCCGGGCGCATGTCGCGCGCGGTCCTGTCAGGAAGCAGCGAGTTGTTCCAGGGCGGCCTCCAATGCCAGGCGGTAGCCGCTGGCGCCAAGGCCGCAGATCACTCCTACCGCGACGTCTGAGAAGTAGGAGTGATGACGGAAAGGTTCACGCTTGTGCACGTTTGACAGGTGCACTTCGATGAATGGGATGCTCACCGCCAGCAGCGCGTCACGTAGCGCGACGCTGGTATGCGTGAAAGCGGCGGGGTTGATCAGGATGAAATCGACGCCTTCGCTGCGCGCGGCATGAATCCGCTCGATCAGTTCGTACTCGGCATTGGACTGCAGGTGCAGCAGGTGGTGACCGGCATTGCGGGCTCGCTGCTCCAGATCCTGGTTGATCTGCGCCAGCGTCGTGGCGCCATAGACGCCCGGTTCGCGGGTGCCGAGCATATTAAGATTCGGGCCGTGGAGGACCAGAAGCGTCGCCATGAGTATTCCTTGTTGTTCTGTCCGGACGGGTGCCTGGAAGGGCATCGGTCGGTGAGGGCAAAAACTATGCACGAAGCGAGGGCTGACTGTCCAGTCATGTCTTGATCGGCGTAAATGCCGACATTATGGCTGGAGATTGCCGCAGGGGCCGTCTAGAGAGAGGCTTCGACGCGGTCCAGTCGTTCAGCGAACTGGCTGGCGTTTATTTCGCCCACGACCCTTACGTCGGTTCGCTCCTTGCCGGTGCGATCGAAGAACAGAACCGCTGGCGGGCCGAAGAGTTTATAGCGATCGAGTAATGCCCGTTGCTCCGGGTTGCTGTCGGTGATGTCGAAGCGAATCAGGCGGTAGTCTGCCAGACGGGGGGCGATTTCCGGGGCAGCGAACACTTCACGCTCAATCACCTTGCAGCTGATGCACCAATCGGCGTACCAGTCGAGCATCAGGGGCTGACCGGCTGCCTGCGCTGCGTTGATCTGGGTATCAAGTTCAGCCGGGGTAGATATTGTGTGCCAGGCTTCTGCCTCGCTGGTGAAGCTGCCAGCTGCAACTGGGGTCGAGCGAGGCAGTGGCCGCAGTGGATCGGAGCCTCCTTGTAGCGCACCGACCCAGGTCGCCAAGGCATACACCAGCAGAACCAGGCCCAACAGCTGTGCGAGTTTTTGCCGGGAGGTCTTGGGGGCGAATTCCAGGGTGCCCAGGAACAGTGCCGTGCCGGCGGCCAGCAAGCCCCAGAGTGCCAGCGCTAGCGGGCCTGGCAAGACTCGCTCGAGCATCCATACGGCAACCGCCAGGAGCAATACACCGAAGACGTTGCGCACCGTGACCATCCACGGACCGCTCCTGGGGAGCAGGGCGCCGCCGCCAATCGCGAACAGAATCAGCGGTGTGCCCATGCCCAGGCCAAGGGCAAACAGTTTCAGGCCACCACCCAGCGCATCGCCACTGGCACTGATATACAGCAAGGCGCCGGCAAGCGGTGCCGAGACGCACGGCGAGACCAGCAAGCTGGAGATGGTGCCGAGCAGCGCGGCACCGATGAACGAGCCACCTTTGGCATTGCCAGCGATGCGCTCGAGGCGGTAACCCATCGCTTGCGGCAGGCGTAGCTCAAACAAGCCGAACATCGCCAAGGCAAAGGCGACGAAAAACAGGGCGAACGGCACCAGGATCCAGGGCGACTGCAAGCGTGCCTGCAGATTCAGTTCGGCGCCGAACATGCCCATCAATGCACCCAGCACAGCGAAGCCGGCGGCCATTGGCAGGACGTAGGCGAGTGATAGGCCGAAGCTGCGCATCCCTCCGATCTGCCCGCGCAAAACAACACCAGAAAGAATCGGCAACATGGGCAAGACGCACGGTGTGAACGTCAGCCCCAGCCCGGCGAGAAAGAACAACGCCACTGAGCGCCAGGAGAATCCGGTAGTGCTGTCGGCCCCGCTGCTTGAATCGGTGGCTGCAGATGCCGCCACCGGCGTGCCGCCAATATCGAACGATTCGGTTTCCGGCGGATAGCACAGGCCCTTTTCGGCGCAGCCTTGGTAGGTCACCTTCAACGTAAAGGGCTGGTTCTGTGGGTTGTGAATCGGAAGTTCGAGGTCGAGCACGCCGTAATAGACTTCGACCTCGCCAAAATAGTCGTCGGTCTTTTGCTCTCCCGCCGGCAGCTTCGCTTCTCCGATGACGACCCCGGAGGTATTGGTCTTGAATTTGAACTGGTGCCGGTAGAGGTAATAGCCCTCCGCTGCGACGAAACGCAGCTTGACCTGTTCTGGCGAGGAGTCGACCAGATTCAGGCGAAACGCCTCCCGTACCGGCAGGAAGTCCGCACTGTTGTTCAGCCCCCCAAGCGTTGAGCTGGGGCGGCTATCAAACAGGCCTGCGGCAGCGGGGAGGGCGAACAACAGGATCAGCAGACTCAGCAAACGGCGCATGGTCATCTCACAGGAAGCAGTGACCGCATGATACCCAACGCGGCCAATCGTCGCTCGTACGCAACGTCGCACTACCGCACGTTCTGTAACCAGATGGTGCCGTCTTGCTCGATCCATGGCAGTGTCTGCAGCGCTTGTCCTTCGCAGGGGCCTGCTACGCACTCGCCGCTATCGATGAGAAACAGCGCGCCGTGGGTGGCGCACTGGATGAGGCTGCCGCTACTGTCCAGAAACTGGTCTGGCAGCCACTCCAGGGGGATCCCGCGATGAGGGCAGCGATTGATATAGATGTACAGCGTGCCATTCTTGCGTACTGCCAGCAGGCGCTGCCCTTCTCGTTCGAACCCCTTGCTCTGTCCTTCCATCACGTCGGTGGCTTCACACAATCGAATCATCCGATCCTCCTTAATTCGGCGGAATTATCGCCCAATCAGTCTGTCGTCGGGTCGACAAACAGTGGATAGCGCTGGCGGAGCCAGTGCCTGGCTTTTATCCTTCTGCCCGAACTCCAACTGGCGAAACTTTTGATGAGCCCTGTGCTATCTGCACGCCCGCTGTTTATTTCGCTGGGCCTCATGTGGCTGATCGCCTTCTGGTTGTCGCTGGCGCTTGGGCCGGTCCATCTACCGCTGGTCGACATTTTTAATGCCCTGCCGCAGCTGTTTGCCTTATCGACTGGGAGCGAGCATGCCGACCACGCTGTATTGATCCTCGGGCAGATACGCCTGCCGCGTGCCTTGCTCGGGTTGAGTGTGGGGGCGATGCTGGCCTTGTCCGGCGTTGCCATGCAGGGGTTGTTTCGCAATCCGTTGGCTGATCCGGGGCTGGTCGGTGTCTCCAGCGGCGCCGCACTCGGCGCCGCCGCTATCATCGTCGGTGGTGAGCTGGTCGGCGGAATTTCTCCGCTACTGGAACCCTATCTCCTCTCGATCAGTGCGTTTCTCGGTGGCTTGGCTGTCACGTGGATGGTTTATCGCCTCGGTCGTCGGGACGGCCGTACGCATGTCGCCACGATGCTGCTTGCGGGCATCGCGCTGACCGCTCTGGCGGGCGCGGTAATTGGGCTCTTCACCTACGTGGCGGACGACAGTGCGTTGCGTAGCTTGACCTTCTGGAATCTGGGCAGCCTCAACGGCGCGAGCTACGCACGGCTCTGGCCGCTGTTGCTGGTGACGTTGGCGGTGACATTCTGGTTGCCTCGCCGGGCCCATGCGCTGAACGCGCTGCTGTTGGGTGAATCGGAAGCGCGTCACCTGGGCTTTGATATCGAACGGCTCAAGCGTGAACTGGTGTTTTGCACAGCGCTCAGTGTCGGTGCAGCGGTAGCGGCAGCAGGCATGATCGGGTTCGTTGGCTTGGTGGTTCCACATCTGGTGCGGCTGCTGGTTGGTCCCGACCACCGCTTGCTATTGCCGGCCTCAGCGTTAGCTGGCGGCAGCCTGTTACTGTTTGCCGATCTTCTTGCCCGGCTTATGCTGGCGCCTGCAGAGTTGCCGATCGGTATCGTCACGGCGCTGCTGGGCGCACCTTTCTTCCTTTATCTGTTACTACGGCGGCGGCCTCACTGATGCTCAGTCTTCTACAGGGCTCCGTTCGGCGAGGCACTTCCGACATCCTCACCGGTGTCGACGTCAAGCTGCGGTCGGGCGAGGTTCTAGGGGTGCTGGGGCCGAACGGCGCAGGTAAAAGCACCTTGCTTGGCGCGATGAGCGGTGAGCTACCCATCAGCGCTGGTGAGTTGCTGTTGCAGCAGAAACCGCTGCACGATTGGAGTGCCCCGGAGCGTGCACGCTGCCTGGCGGTGTTGCCACAGAGCTCAAGCTTGAGTTTTGGCTTTCGCGTCGACGAAGTGGTTGGCTTGGGGCGCCTGCCCCATGACAGCGGTCTCGCAGCCGATCGGGTGATCGTCTCGGCAGCATTGCACGCTGCAGATGCGCAACATCTGGCCCAGCGCAGTTACTTGTCACTGTCCGGAGGCGAGCAGCAGCGCGTGCATCTCGCTCGAGTATTGGCGCAGCTGTGGCCTGGGCGTTCCGGGCAGGTCCTGCTACTCGACGAGCCTACGGCGATGCTCGATCCGCTGCATCAGCACAGCATCTTGCACGCGATCCGGCAGTTCGCCGAACTGGGCGGCGCGGTACTGGTTATCCTGCATGATCTGAACCTCGCGGCACGCTACTGCGATCGTCTGTTGCTGCTGGCGGACGGGCGTGTGCGTTTGGCCGGCACGCCCGATCAGGTGTTGCAGGCCGAGCCACTGAGATCGGTTTTCGGCCTCGATGTGTTGATCCAGCGACACCCGGAGAGAGGCCATCCGCTCGTTATTGCCCGCTGAGGATTCCCGTATGCGATTGCTGTTGCCCCTGGTCATGATTCTGCTCACAGCGTGCCAGTCGCCGCCGCGATTGCCGAGCTGGCAGAGTCCGGAGGGGCTCGGCCATCCCGATCTGGGGCAAATTGTAGATCTGCGAAGCGGCGCGCAGATCTCGCCAAAGCAGTTGGCCGATGACTTGGCCGAGGCCGATCAGGTCTTGGTTGGAGAGCGGCATGACAACCCGGACCATCATGCACTCCAGCTTTGGCTTCTTCAGGCTTTGGCACAGCGCCGGGCGCAGGGCAGCCTGTTGTTGGAGATGCTGAATCCGGATCAGCAGGACAACGTGGTTCAGGTGCAGGCATCAGTTGAGTACGGGCAGTGGTCAACTGACCTGGCCGCTGCGCTGGACTGGCAAAAAGGCTGGGAATGGAGGCAGTACGCGCCGTTGCTCAAGCATGCGCTGGCACAACCCTATCCGGTGCTGTCGGCCAATCTCGACCGCCCGGAGATCATGCGAGTCTATCGTCATATACCCACGCTGACCGGTGCTCCGGCTGACAAGCGGGTGCAGCGGGCCTTGATCGAGCAAATTCGGATATCGCATTGCGACATGCTGCCAGAGACGCAGTTGCCTGCCATGCTGGCGGTTCAGCAGCAGCGCGATAGGCGAATGGCTGAGCAGCTGGACGCAGCGCCGAAGCCGGCACTGCTAGTGGCGGGAGCCTTTCATGTCCGGCGTGATCTCGGCGTGCCCTTGCACCTACCGACTCAGGACGGCAAAGCCATCACGCGTGTACTGATCCTTGCGGAAGTGGATGAGGCGATAAGCGCCGATCAGGCCGATTTCGTCTGGTTTACCCCGGCCCAGCCGCAGCAGGACTATTGCGCCGGGCTTCGCAAGGCGACCGAGAACCGCCAATAGCGCGTGAAGAAGCTAACCGGCTTTTGTGCGGGCAAAAAAAGACCCGGCAAGAGCCGGGTCAAAACCGTGATTAGCCTGATGAGGAGATAACCTGAAAAGACGGCTGCCCGTCTTTTCAACCTATCGACTGGCCTCGCGGCCAGTGGTGCTAATAATAACAATTCTCATTCGCTGGTCAACAGGTGAAAGTAAATATATTTCTCCAGTATTGAAATGCGAATCGCTAGGCGGTGAGGGGCATGCGCAGCTGCGTGACCTCTTTGTTCAGCAGGTCAATGCGTCTGGCCATGCTTTCGATCAGGCTGTGAGCAATCTTGGGGTTGCTCTGCATCAGCCCGAGAAACTGATCCTTGGGGATAAGCATGACGGTGCAGGCCACAGCGGCGATGACGGTCGCGCTGCGTTTCTCTTGAGTGAACACCGCCATCGCGCCGAATATTTCGTCACGCTGCACGTCGCCAACCTTCTGCCCGTCTACATACGCCTCGGCGTGGCCTTCGATGATGATGAACACATTGTCCGCATCGTCGCCCTGATGAATCAATTCCTCGCCCGCCGCGAAGTGCTGGAAGCCGGTCGTAGGGTGGATCTCCGGTTGCTTCAGGCGCGCCAGTGCATCCGATAGCAGCGCCGTCTGCCCAATCAGGTACTGGGTATAGAGTTCCTGCCGCCGCTGATCCGTATGGATGTGGCGAAACACTTCGCTGCGCGAATAGGGGGCCAGGCGAATCGATTCTTCGCTGCGATACCGGCACAGCGGCAGCTCCATTCCTTGGCGCAGCCCAAGCAGGTCGCCTTCCTGCATGTAGAACAGTGGCCGTTCGTCGACCAGCGCATGCAGCAGGCCACTCTCGATGATGAACAGTTGCTGCTCGGGCAGCTCTTGCATCAGGTCATCGGAACTCTTGAGCTCAATACTGGAACTCGACGGGGCGAGGCCTTCAAGTAGCTGCGCGGGGATCCCCTGCAAACGGTTGATCAGTTGATCGGCATAGGCCGGTTGTTCCCCGAGTAGATACATGTCAGCAATCCTTGGACGAGCGAGCTCACAGAGGTGGAGCGAAGCGCGTGCTCACGATAAGGCCGCGCTGGGCGAGAGTAAATCTTGTCGAGCGGGCAGTGTGAGCTAGCTCTTGTCTCGGTAATCGTATCGGGCCAGGTGCTGGTTCAGCTCAATTTTCAAGGTGTCCGGCAGTTCCTTCCAGCTGACGTCACGCAACGCACCTTCAATGGCGTAGAGCAGTACTCTTGACGCGCTGAAGCCGCGTGACTTGACCGCCTGGTAGGCGTTGACCGCACCAAGTCGGCGCAGGTCATCGGCGGTATGGATACCCGAGGCGTGCAGCCACTGCGCGGATGTCTTGCCGAGATTTCTCAAGGTCAACAGTTCGTCGTGCATGAATGCTCCTATCGGCCTGGGTAGCCAGCGATGAAGTGAAGCGGTCAGCGAACCCGACGTTGCTGTTCTGGGTTTCCCCACAGACCTTTGAGCTCAGGTTCCAGCTGTGTCACCGGGTCCCGCCCATGGGCTTGTTGCCACCGCTTCACAGCCGACCACGTCCGCAGGTAGCCAAGCAGCTGCGGCAGGTTCCAGTTGGCCTCGATAGCAAATGCCGGAGGTTGGAAGGTTTCGAATGGCGCCTGGATATCTCGGTAACCCGCATCGACGCTGGCGCGCCCCTGTGGCCAGTAACCGCTGAGGGTTCCGTCGTGCAGCTGGCCGATCACGGCGTCCATTGACGGTTCGATGCGAAGCAAGCTGTAGCACCACGCGCAGAACAGGCCGTCGGCTGATAGCACCCGCTTCGCTTCGGCAAAGAACGCGGGGGTCGCGAACCAGTGCAAAGCCTGTGCGACCACGATCAGATCGGCCTCGCCATGGCGTAGCGGTAGCTGCTCGGCCTGGCCGGCGAATCGCTCCGCAGATCGCCAATCGGTGCTGCTGGTCAGTTGATCAGGGCTGGCATCACACGCCACAACACGCTGGAAGTGGTCCAACAATGGCCGTGTTGCTTGGCCGCTACCGGCCGCAACGTCAAGTGCACAGCGGGTCGTCGGACACCTTTCAGCGAGCCATTTGAACAGGCTGTCCGGGTATGTTGGGCGGAACTGAGCGTAATCCTCAGAACGAATCGAAAAGAGCTGGACACTGTCACCCATGGCAACGGTCCAGCGGTATCAATAGCAGAGCACAATGAGACATGGCCGACTTCCGCTGGCAGACACGCTCAGTATAGAAGCACCGCCGGGTTCTGCCCTCAGCGGTGCCTGGGTATGCTTTTGCGTAAAACTGCCTTGTCAGTCTGAGGATCAGAGGCCCGGCAGGCGCTGGCGAATCGCACTGACCAAGGCGTCGAGGCTCCCCGCTTCGGGTGTATTGATCTGCCGGTTGAGCAGCTGCTCGTGCTCGTTCAGCGGCTCGCGAGATGACTGTTGAGCATCGATCACCGCCATGGTGGCATCGGACGGATCGCCGCCCTCGGCCTGGCGCTGGGTGAGCCACTGTTCGATCACTGCGTCGGGCGCCTCGCAGCTCAGGATCATAAAGGGCACGCCGGTCGACTCTGCAACTTGCCAGGCGGCTTGACGATATTGGCGCCTTAGATAAGTCGCGTCGATTACTACCGAGAAGCCGGCGCTGAGCGCAGTTTCGGCGAGCGAGTGCAATCGCTGATAGGTGGCATCGCCAGCCTCAGTATTGTAAATGCCAGCGTTTAGTTCGGAACCCAAGGGCTCTGGTTGCTGACCGTAGAGCCGCTTGCGCTCGACATCCGAACGTATCCGGATAGCGCCCAGGGCCTCAACCAGGCGCAGTGCAACCTGGCTCTTGCCAACTGCCGACACGCCGTGAGTGATGGCAAGGAAGCGGGAGGGGATGGCGCTGTAGCTCTCAGCCAGATTGGCGTAGCTGCGATACTGGCGCAGGACGATTCGGCGCTGAACGGCGTCCGTTTCCTGATGCAATCGGAACAGGCTGACCTTGGCCCGAACAAGCGCGCGATACGCCTTGTAGAGGTTGAGCAAGGGAAGCGCGGCGTAGTCGCCAGTGCGTTCCAGCCAGCCGTTGGTGAAGCGCCGTGCCTGACATTTCAATCCTCGATCTTCCAGGTCCATGGCCAGGAAGGCCGCGTCGGAAGCAATATCGATCAGGCGAAATGGCTCGTTGAATTCGATGCAGTCGAACAGCACCACTTTGTCTTCGATGATAGTCGCGTTGCCCAAATGCAGATCGCCGTGGCATTCACGGATGAAACCTTGCTGGCTGCGCTGCTCGAGCAACGGCTGCAGTCGGGCGATGCTGGTTTCTGTCCAATCCAGCAGCGCATCGAGTTGCTGCACATCTGCTTGCTCGGTAAGCAGCGGACGAATCTGCTCGAAGTTCTGCCGCATCGGCGCGACTATCGCCTCGGCACTGTTCAATGCATGGTCGGCTGCCACCTGCGGGATGCTCAGGTGGAACTCGGCGATCTGCTCGGCGAGGGCATCGATGTGATTGTCCGTCAACTCACCGCGCGCCTGTACCTCTGCCATCAGCTGCGTTTGTGGAAACTCACGCATTTGCAGCAGATATTCGATGGGCTCGCCTTTGCCACCGATCTCCGGTTGTTCGGCACTGCCGGTGACAGGCAGGACCTGGAGGTACAGGTCCGGCGCCATGCGCTGGTTCAGGCGTAGCTCTTCCTCGCAGTAATGTTTACGTGCCGCGAGGTCGGTGAAATTGAGGAAGCCGAAATCAACCGGCTTCTTCATCTTATAGGCGTACGTACCCGTAAGGATGACCCAGGAAATGTGGGTCTCGATGACGTTGAAACCGTCGACCGAATGAGGGTACAGGGCCGGATTCTGCAGTGCAGCGATCAGTGCTTGGCTCACGGTCACTCCTTGGAGGTTTGTTGGACGGGTGTGTGAGCACTTTCGGGAGACAGTTCACACAGTCGGAAAACGTCCCATTATGTCCATCCAGGGTAGGCGTGCAAACCGCCAAGAGGCCGTCTTCGGCGCAAATCAAAGTGCGTATAATGCGCCGCCATGACTAAATCACGCTCGTCTCGCTCCCGCTCCAAACGCCGTTCCGGTGCTTCTCGCCCCTGGTTAGGCTGGATTGTCAAACTCTCCATCGTCGCGCTGGTCCTGTTGGCTGGCGTCGCGGTGTATCTCGATGCCGTGGTGCAGGAGAAATTCTCCGGCAAGCGCTGGACGATCCCGGCGACGGTGTATGCCAGGCCGCTGGAGCTGTTTGTCGGACAGAAACTCGACAAGGATGACTTTCTAACCGAGGTTGATGCGTTGGGCTACCGCCGAGAAAAATCGGTGAGCGGGCCGGGGACTGTTTCGGTCGCCAGTAATGCGGTTGAAATGCATACACGCGGCTTCCGCTTCTATGAAGGTGTGGAAGAGTCGCAGCGAATTCGTGTGCGTTTTTCCGGGGATTTCGTCGCGGGGCTTGTACGTATGGACGGCAGCGAGCTGCCGGTCGCGCGTCTGGAACCGCTGGTTGTGGGCGGGCTATACCCCGCGCACAACGAAGACCGCATTCTGATCAAGCTCGATCAAGTGCCACCGTATCTGGTGGAGACCCTGGTTGCAGTCGAAGATCGGGAGTTCTTCGATCATTTCGGCGTGTCGCCTAAGTCCATTGCGCGTGCCGTCTGGGTGAACCTCACCGCTGGGGAAGTGCGTCAGGGCGGCAGCACGCTGACGCAGCAGTTGGTGAAGAACTTCTACCTCACCAACGAGCGCAGCCTGAGCCGCAAAGCTACCGAAGCCATGATGGCGGTGCTGCTTGAACTCCACTATGACAAACCGGAAATCCTCGAGGCCTATCTGAACGAGGTTTTTCTTGGTCAGGACGGCCGTCGCGCCATTCATGGCTTCGGTTTGGCGAGCCAGTATTTCTTTGGACGGCCACTGGCAGAGCTCAAGCTGCAGCATGTCGCTCTGTTGGTCGGCATGGTCAAGGGGCCGACCTACTACAATCCCCGCCGCCATCCCGAGCGCGCCTTGGAACGACGCAATCTGATCATCGATCTGTTGGCTGAGCAGCAGGTAGTCAGCGCAGAGGAAGCTGCTCAGGCGAGGCAGGCGCCGCTTGGCGTAACGAAGCGTGGCAGCCTGGCTGACAGTTCCTACCCGGCATTTCTCGACCTGGTAAAGCGCCAGTTGCGAGAGGATTACCGCGACGAAGACCTTACGGAGGAAGGGCTTAGGGTTTTCACCAGCTTTGACCCGATCATCCAGTCCAAGGCTGAAAAAGCCATGACAGACACGCTTAAGCGGCTGGGCAAGGCAGCTGAGGGCGTTGAAGCCGCGATGCTGGTCACCAATCCGGAGACTGGCGAGCTGCAAGCTATGTTGGGCAGTCGACATCCAGGCTTTGCCGGCTTCAACCGGGCGCTGGATGCGTCGCGACCAATTGGCTCGCTGATCAAGCCGGCGATCTATCTTGCTGCCCTGGAAAAGCCCAGCCAATACACCTTGACCAGCCTGCTTGAGGATGAGCCATTTTCGGTCAAGGGAACTGACGGCAAGGTTTGGAAGCCGCAGAATTACGGGCGTACCGCTCATGGCACGGTCTACCTCTATCAGGCCCTGGCGAATTCCTACAACCTGTCGACCGCGCGGCTTGGCCTGGATCTAGGCGTGCCGCATGTGCTTAACACGCTGGCGCGCTTGGGCGCTTCGCCCGATTGGCCGGCCTATCCGTCGATGCTGCTGGGGGCGGGCGGATTGAGCCCTATTGAAGTCGCTGGCGTCTACCAGACGATTGCTAATGGTGGCTTCAATACTCCGTTGCGGGCCATTCGCAGTGTCGTCGCGGCCGATGGCGAGCCCCTTAGCCGCTATCCATTCAAGATCGAACAGCGTTTCGACCCCGGCGCTATCTACCTGACGCAATACGCCATGCAGCGAGCGATGGTCGAAGGGACCGGGCGTTCTGTCTACAATCACGTCCCGAAATCGCTGACCCTGGCAGGCAAGACCGGTACCACCAATGAATCGCGTGACAGCTGGTTTGCCGGCTTCAGCCAGGATTTGCTGGCGGTAGTCTGGTTGGGACGCGATGACAATGGCAAGACATCGTTGACCGGTGCCACGGGCGCATTGCAGGTGTGGGCAGACTTCATGCGTCGCGCCGATCCATTACCGCTGCAGATGCCCATGCCGGACAATGTGTCGATGGCCTGGGTTGACGCGCAAACCGGCGAGGGGACGCTGGAAAATTGTCCCGGTGCCGTACAGATGCCTTATATCCGCGGAAGCGAGCCTGCTCCCGGTCCAGGTTGCGGCCTGCAGGCCCCGGCTGAATCGGTCATGGATTGGGTTCGCGGCTGGTTGCCATAGATGGCAGCGGGCCGGTTGGTTTATCAAGAGGTTTAAATCGTGAACAAGCAATGGATGATCGTATTGGTGGCGGTAGCGCTGCTGCCGGGCTGCGCGTCGGTCAAGCGCGGCGCAATCCCCGTCGTCGATTCGGGAGCGCCGGTATCGGAGGAGGTTTCGGCGCGTCAGCCCAATCGCCGCGCTAACGCACCCGCGACTGCTGCGCAGTCTGTACCTGCGGACTCGGGCGTGATGGTCATGGTGCCGCAGCAAAACTCTGAGCCGTTGCAAACCTATGGTGCGCCTGATGCCCCGTTTTCCGGGAGCTCTGCGCAACCGCCGGCCGGTGGGGCTGGTCAGTGGACGCCGCCTGTTCAATCCGCGCCAATACCCGCGCCGGCGCAGCGACAGCCAATGCCCAGCGGAATCCCGTCAAACAGTGGGACCTTGTCAGCAGATGAACAGCTTGATGGGCCGGTGCTGGCACTGCTTACCACTGCGCAGCAGCAACAGGGTGGAGGTGACCTGAACGGAGCTGCTTCCAGCCTCGAGCGCGCTCAGCGCATCGCCCCGCGCGAGCCTCAGGTGCTCTATCGCCTGGCTCAGGTCCGTCTGGCGCAAGGCGATGCCATTCAGGCTGAACAGCTGTCTCGACGTGGGCTGAGTTACGCAAGCGACCGGCCAGCGCTGCAGGCAAGTCTTTGGGAATTGATCGCGCAGGCACGTGAGCGTCAGGGAAATGCTGCCGGCGCGGCGCAGGCGCGCGAGCGCGCCAAGGTCTCGATGTGATGGATGATCGAGTGCCAGCGTTGGCTGACCAGTTGCTGTTGATCGAGCGCGAGCTACGGGCGCTTGGGGTTTGGGCATCTTCGCCGCCTGCACCTGAGGCGCTCGCCAGTCAGGAGCCGTTTTGCGTCGATACGCTGGCGTTCGATCAGTGGTTACAGTGGATTTTTCTGCCGCGCATGAAGCAAATTCTCGAGCACGGCGAACCGTTGCCGACAGTGTCGGGGATTCTGGCGATGGCCCAAATGGTTTATCAGCATCAGTCGCAGCGAATGGCCGGGTTGTTTGAGGCGCTTGAACGCTTCGATCGATTGATCAGTGCGGGTGGAGGCTACGCAACGCCGGCCATGTAGGCGGGCGTTGTTACCAGGCGTTGGTTACTGCGTTTACTTACAGCTGTCGGCGATCTTCTGTTGGGTTTCGCCAATACGCGCCTGACGCTCTTCTTCGTTCAGTCGCCGGACGCTGCCTTCTTCTTCCACACGCACGCGAGGGTTGTTCTGCAGTTGCGCCAGGTTCGTGCGCAAGGTTGTGCAATAGCGTTGCAGCTCGGCTTCCTGCTCGGCTACCTGACGTTTTACTTTGCGGTCAATGTCGCGCTGCTCGGCCTCGCCTGATAGTCCCGGCGCGGCTTTTTCGGTCAAGGCTGGCTTCGGCGGGGCTATGGCGGTATTGAGCGTTTCGGCCGGTTGACCTTGCGGTGGCTGTGCTCCGAAATGTGTAACGCCGTCAGCGTCGACCCACTTGTAAACCTGGCCAGCCATGATGCTGCTGCTTAATGCAAGCAGCAGGCCGCCTGCGAGAATGGTCAAACGCATGCTTTTCCCTTCAGTGGATGCAAAACCAAGCCGGTACTATACGCAAAAGACAGGGGGCGTCATTCTGCGCTGGATCACAGCTGAATGCAGCCGAAGGGTAACGCCAGGCTTGACTTGACCAAGCCTAATCCGAACAATTCCACGCTTGCTGTTCTGATGGGCCGCCGCAAGCGAGCCTTTCGCTCAACCATGAGGTGCATACCCGCGCCGACCTGCAACACCCGCAACGCGTTACCTCGCGCTGGGAGGGTGCCCCGCAACACTTTGGGGCTTCCCTAGTACTCGCTTTGACAGTAGCTGACGTAGTCGGCGACCACCGTCGCTCATGCACTGCTTGGCAGTAAACCTAATTCTGGCCGGTCCGACGCGGAGCGGCTATCTGGCGTTCTAGAGGTGAACAACGTGGAACTTTTATCCGGCGCTGAAATGGTCGTCCGCTTCTTGCGCGACGAAGGCGTTAAGTACATCTACGGCTATCCGGGCGGCGCCTTGCTGCACATCTATGATGCGCTGTTCAAGGAAAAGGAAGTCACGCATATCCTTGTCCGCCATGAGCAGGCTGCCACCCACATGGCCGATGGCTATGCGCGAGCCACCGGTAAGGCCGGTGTAGTGCTGGTCACCTCTGGCCCGGGTGCGACCAATGCCATCACCGGTATCGCAACGGCCTATATGGACTCGATCCCGATGGTCGTCATATCGGGGCAGGTTGCCAGCAATATGGTCGGTACCGATGCGTTCCAGGAAACCGATATGATCGGTATTTCCCGCCCGATCGTTAAGCACAGCTTCATGATCAAACATCCTTCGGAAATTCCCGATGTGATGAAGAAGGCGTTTTACCTGGCCCAGTCCGGGCGTCCCGGCCCGGTGGTCGTCGACATTCCGAAGGACATGACCAACCCTGCGGAAAAGTTCGAGTACGTCTACCCGAAGAAAGCCAAGCTGCGTTCGTACAGCCCGGCTGTTCGTGGCCATTCGGGGCAGATTCGCAAGGCTGCCGAGCTCCTGCTGGCGGCCAAGCGTCCAATCATCTATGCCGGTGGTGGCGTGATCATGGGCGGCGCTTCGTCGCAACTGACTGAACTCGCCAAGATGCTCAATCTTCCAGTGACCAACACGCTCATGGGGTTGGGTTGCTATCCAGGCAGTGACCGCCAGTTCGTCGGCATGCTGGGTATGCACGGAAGCTACACGGCCAACCTGGCGATGCATCATTCCGATGTCATTCTGGCTGTGGGCGCGCGCTTCGATGACCGTGTGATCAACGGCGCAACGAAGTTCTGCCCGAACGCCAAGATCATTCACATCGATATCGATCCGGCTTCCATATCCAAAACCATAAAGGCGGACATCCCGATTGTTGGCCCGGTCGACAGTGTGCTCACCGAGATGGTGGCAATCGTCAAGGAGATCGGTCAGGCACCCAACGCCGAGACTGTCGCCAGCTGGTGGAAGCAGATCGATGAGTGGCGTGGCAACCGTGGCTTGTTCCCTTACGACAAGGGTAACGGCACGATCATCAAGCCACAGGCTGTTATCGAAGCCCTGTGTGAGGTGACCAAGGGCGAGGCGTATGTAGCTTCGGACGTTGGTCAGCATCAGATGTTCGCAGCGCAGTATTACCGGTTCGACAAGCCCAATCGCTGGCTCAATTCCGGTGGTCTGGGCACCATGGGCTTCGGCTTCCCGGCTGCAATGGGCGCCAAGCTGAATTTCCCGGATGCCGATGTCGCCTGTGTTACCGGCGAGGGAAGCATTCAGATGAACATCCAGGAGCTTTCGACCTGTCTGCAGTTCGACTTGCCGGTCAAAATCGTTAACCTGAACAATGGCGCGCTCGGCATGGTTCGCCAATGGCAGGACATGATGTACAACAGCCGCCACTCGCACTCATACATGGAATCGCTGCCTGACTTCGTCAAACTTGCGGAGGCCTACGGGCATGTCGGGATGCGCATCACGGAGTTGAAAGACCTCAAGCCGAAGCTGGAAGAGGCCTTTGCCATGAAAGATCGCCTGGTCTTCCTGGATATCGCAGTCGATACCAGCGAGCACGTCTACCCGATGCAGATCAAAGACGGCACCATGCGCGACATGTGGCTCAGCAAGACGGAGCGGACCTGATCATGAGACACATCATTTCTCTGCTGATGGAAAACGAACCAGGTGCGTTGTCCCGGGTGGTCGGGCTGTTTTCGCAGCGCAACTACAACATCGAAAGCCTGACCGTCGCACCGACTGAAGACCCGACGCTTTCCCGGCTTACGCTGACGACGGCGGGGCACGAGGAGGTAATCGAGCAAATCACCAAGAATCTCAACAAGCTGATCGAGGTCGTCAAACTGGTCGACCTGTCCGAAAGCGCTCACATCGAGCGTGAGCTTATGTTGATCAAGGTGAAGGCAACCGGAGCACAGCGCGCCGAGGTCAAGCGTACAACCGACATCTTCCGTGGGCAGATCGTCGATGTGACATCCAATGTCTACACCATCCAGCTGGCCGGCACGACCGACAAGCTGGACAGTTTCATCCAGGCCATCGGTACAGCATCGATTCTGGAAGTGGTGCGCAGTGGCGTTACGGGTATTTCCCGTGGCGACAAAGTGCTGAGCATCTAATACGACTTATCGAATGGCCCGATCGGCCAGCAACAGGGGTAATTCCATGAAAGTTTTTTACGATAAAGATTGCGACCTCTCCATCATCCAGGGCAAGAAAGTCGCTGTCATCGGCTACGGCTCCCAGGGCCATGCACACGCATGCAATCTTAAAGATTCCGGCGTAGACGTAACCGTTGGCCTGCGTGCCGGCTCCCCGTCGGTCGCCAAAGCCGAAGCCCACGGCCTGAAAGTGGATAACGTATCCGCCGCTGTTGCCGCTGCCGATGTCGTCATGATTCTGACGCCGGACGAATTCCAGGGCCGCCTGTACCGCGATGAGATCGAGCCGAACCTGAAGAAGGGCGCTACGCTGGCTTTCGCGCACGGTTTCTCCATCCATTACAACCAAGTCGTGCCGCGTGCCGACCTTGATGTGATCATGATTGCACCGAAGGCGCCGGGTCATACCGTTCGCTCCGAGTTCGTCAAGGGCGGTGGCATTCCTGATCTGATCGCGATCTACCAGGACGCTTCGGGTAACGCCAAGAACGTCGCGCTCTCGTACGCGTCGGGCGTCGGTGGTGGCCGTACCGGTATCATTGAAACCACTTTCAAGGACGAGACCGAAACCGACCTGTTCGGCGAGCAAGCTGTTCTGTGCGGTGGTTGCGTCGAGTTGGTCAAGGCCGGTTTCGAAACACTGGTAGAAGCTGGATACGCACCGGAAATGGCTTATTTCGAGTGCCTGCACGAGTTGAAGCTGATCGTCGACCTCATGTTCGAAGGCGGTATCGCCAATATGAACTACTCGATCTCCAACAACGCTGAGTATGGCGAATACGTGACAGGACCGGAGGTTATCAACGCGGAATCCCGCGCCGCGATGCGTAATGCCCTGAAGCGCATTCAGGACGGTGAATACGCGAAGATGTTCATCACCGAAGGTGCTGCGAACTATCCTTCGATGACAGCCTATCGTCGTAACAATGCTGCACATGGCATCGAAGTGGTCGGTGAGCAGCTTCGCTCCATGATGCCGTGGATCGCTGCCAACAAGATCGTTGACAAGAGCAAGAACTGATATCCGGTTTTGCCTGAAAGAACGCGGCCTAGGCCGCGTTTTTTCATTATGGCCCTGTGTCTCTGGTATAAACCGATCCTTGGCCGAGGGTGAACCCGCTGTGCCATGGTCTGTCGAATTATTCAAACCTGCTGCAAGGTGAATTTGCATGAGTGAGCTTCCCGAAGAGCCGAACAAACCCACCGAACCTGAAAGCCTTCTGCCGATCGACGAGCACATCGAAGAGAGCCAGGACGCCGAAGGTCGCAAGGTTCGCCATCGGGGCATCTACCTGCTCCCCAACCTATTTACCACGGCCAATCTGTTTGCCGGTTTTTTCTGCATTGTCACGGCTATCAACGGCAACTTCTATGTCGCTGCTGCTACGGTTTTTGTCGCTATGGTGCTTGATAGTCTGGATGGCCGGGTTGCACGCCTGACCAACACCCAGAGCGCCTTCGGTGCGGAGTATGATTCGCTATCGGATATGGTGGCTTTCGGGCTGGCGCCGGCAATACTCGCTTATCAGTGGGCGCTGTCCAGTCTTGGAAATGTCGGGTTGACTGTGGCGTTCATTTACGTCGCCTGTGCCGCCTTGCGGCTTGCGCGCTTCAATACCCAGATAGGCAAAGTGGACAAGAAGTGGTTCATTGGCTTGGCAAGCCCTGCGGCTGCAGGGGTTGTGGCTGGCTCGGTCTGGGCGGTTTGGGCGCTCGACGAGCCGGGGATTCGCGGTCTAGATCTGCCTCTGGCTGTGATCATGTTGTTTGCGCTGCTAGTTGCTGCCGCGGGCCTGCTGATGGTCAGCAACATCAAGTACTACAGCTTCAAGGATCTCGATCTGAAAGGTCGGGTGCCCTTTGTAGCGATACTGATCGTTGTTTTGGTGTTCGCCGTGGTATTCAGTGATCCACCGCGAATTCTGCTTCTAATATTCCTCGCCTACGCCGCTTCCGGGCCGGTGCAGTTTTTGATGCGTCGCCGCAAGCGCGCCGAGGGTTGATTTCTGAAATGATCCGCTGTCTAGTGCTTGTTCAAGCCTTGGACAGCGGAGCACATCATGTTTATCAGAACGCCGCGTCGCAGTGATTGCCTCGAATCAGAGGTAACGTCCGAAGCGCTCTATCTGAACCGTCGTCGGTTCATCCAGGGAGCGGCAGTCTCCATCGCAGCCGCTGGGTTGTCTGCTATCGCGCAAGCCGAAGCTGCCCACTACGCAGAAGTAGAGCCGGCTGATGCCCCCGCCTGGTTTGACGAAAAACTACGCCAAGTACACTGGAAAGCAGTGACGGTTAAAGACGATGCCATCACGCCCTATCCAGATGCTACGCACTACAACAATTTCTACGAGTTTGGTCCGGATAAGGGCGACCCAGCGCGTCACGCGCCGCAGCTTGTTACCGAGCCTTGGGTTGTAACCGTAGATGGAGAGGTGGCGAAGCCGGGGAAGTATTCGATCGAGGATCTTGTTTCGGATTCGGCGCTCGAAGAGCGAATCTACCGTCTGCGTTGCGTCGAAGCCTGGTCGATGGTTATACCTTGGCTTGGCGTATCCCTGGCTGATTTAATCAGTCGGCTGGAGCCTACTTCCAATGCGAAATATGTTCGCTTTGAGACCTTGGCGCGTCCCGAGCAGATGCCTGGCATGCGTACAGGCTTTTCGCTGATCGACTGGCCGTATGTCGAAGGCTTGAGAATGGACGAGGCCATGCACCCGCTGAGCTTGGTCGCTGTTGGGATGTATGGGCGCGTGTTACCAAACCAGAATGGCGCGCCATTGCGTCTTGTAGTGCCTTGGAAGTACGGGTTCAAAAGCATCAAATCGATCGTTCGAATCAGTTTCGTTCGCGAACAGCCAGCGACCACTTGGGAATCGATGGCTCCTCAGGAGTATGGCTTCTATGCCAACGTCAATCCCAGCGTTTCCCACCCACGCTGGTCTCAAGCGCGTGAGCGACGGCTACCTGGAAGCTTGTTTAACCCAAATGTGCGAGAAACTCAGATGTTCAATGGGTACGAGGAAGAGGTCGCGCACTTATATGCAGGGATGGATCTGAGAAAGAACTATTGATGCGTTATCCCTGGTGGAGGTTGCTGCTTTTTTGCTGTGCCGCCAGCGTGCCATGCTATTGGCTCTATCTCGCTGCGGCCGCCGCATTAGGACCGGATCCGGGCAAAGTATTGGTTGATAATCTTGGGCAGGGCGCGTTGCTCCTTCTTCTATGCTCACTAGCGATGACGCCTCTTCGATCCCTAACTGGGTGGTCCGGCTGGGTCGCGTTTCGGCGGCAGATCGGACTATGGGCGTTCGGTTACGGCGCACTTCACTTAGCAGCTTATTTATATTTTCTATTGGGTTTGGAATTCAGCGACTTCGCTGCTGAGCTGGTTGAGCGTCCTTACATAGCTGTGGGCGCTATTGCGCTGATGGGTTTGTTGACGCTCGCAATGACGTCGACGCGCTGGAGCATGCGTAAGCTTGGTAAGCGCTGGAAGAAGCTGCACCGCATTGTCTACCCAACTCTGCTGGTCGTATTGCTTCATATGCTTTGGGTCGTGAGGTCCGATGTTGGCCAGTGGAGCCTCTATGCAACAGTCGCAGTCATTCTGCTTGCCGCACGTGTGTCAGCTATTGAAAGAAGGTTGGTGCAACTCAGTGCGAAATGGCGTGACAAACAAACAGCGAAGAAAGCCAAAAACAACGGTTGACGCCAGATTCTGGGTGCCTATAATGCGCACCTTCTCCGGCGCAGGCCTTAGCAAAAACCTCTTGTAAATCAAGAAGTTAGAAAAATAAAAGACTTGCACGGGCGGCAAATTCGAGTAGAATGCGCCGGGCTGACAGGGTGGTGGTTTCGCGCTGTTGGTGGCTTCGGTCGGGTTGATCGGAAGCGGTTGAAAGAGGTGGTTGACAGCGGTTTTAGACGCTGTATGATTCGCCTCCCGCTAACGAGAGATGCTAGGTTGATCGGAAGCGCAAGCGGTTGAGAAGAAAGAAAAACTTCTTCAAAAACAGCTTGACGAG
>NZ_AGSX01000192.1 GCF_000235745.1 Stutzerimonas stutzeri SDM-LAC
CAAACCATTATTTGCCAAAGGACCCTTGCTCGGTGTGCGCCTGCTGGTGCTCGCTGTGCTTTGTGTTGTGCTGATGGTGGTGGATGCGCGCTTCGATACGTTGAAGCCTCTGCGCAGTCAGATGGGGCTGGTTCTCACGCCTTTCTATTGGCTAGCCGATTTGCCGGTGCGTACCTGGCAGCGGGCGACCGAGCAGATCAGCAGCAGCACCAGCCTGGTGGCCGAAAACGAGAAGCTGAAGGCCGAAGCGCTGCTCATGCAGCGACGGCTGCAAAAGCTGGCGATGCTGACGGAGCAGAACGTGCGTCTGCGCGAGCTGCTCAACTCTGCCGCACTGGTCGATGACAAGGTGATCGTCAGCGAGCTGATCGGCCTGGACCCAAATCCTTTCACACATCGCATCCTGATCGACAAGGGCGAGCGCGACGGCGTGTTTCTTGGCCAGCCGGTGCTCGATGCCAGCGGCCTGATGGGGCAGGTCGTCGAGGTCATGCCCTACGCCGCACGGGTGCTGTTGTTGACTGATGTGACCCACAGCATCCCGGTGCAGGTCAATCGCAACGGATTGCGTGCCATCGCGGTCGGTACGGGCAGCCCGGACTATCTGGAGTTGCGTCACGTCGCTGAGACGGCGGACATCAAGGAAGGCGATCTGCTGGTCAGTTCCGGTTTGGGTCAGCGGTTTCCCAGTGGCTATCCGGTCGCCCAGGTCACTGAGGTGGTGCGCGGCTCCGGTCAACCCTTCCTGATCGTTCGCGCCATTCCCACCGCCATGCTCAATCGCAGCCGCTACCTGTTGCTGGTGTTCAGTGACTCGAGAACGCCTGAAGAGCGGGCCACTGCCGCCGCGCAAGCCCAGGAATCCGCCGACCGCAAGGCAGAAGAGGGAGCGGCTGCCGAAAGCCCCGCATCGGAGTCGCCGGCTGCCGTCGAGCCCGCCGCGTCACCAGCGACCGATGCGTCGACGCCGGCTCCAGCGCCAGTGTCGCAATCCGAGGAGCGACCATGATCCACGGTCGTGCAAATAACGGCTGGGTTATTTGGCTGTCGCTGTTGCTGGCACTGCTGCTCAGCGTAGCCCCCATGCCTCAGAGTTTCGGTCTGGCACGTCCGCTCTGGCTCGGCATGTTCATCGCCTACTGGGCAATTGCCCTGCCGCATCGCGGCGGGTTGGCCGCGGCGTTTTTCTTTGGGCTGATGCTGGACGTGCTGTCTGGGACTTTGCTTGGGCAGAACGGCCTGCCGTTGCTGCTGATCACGTTTCTGGTGCTGAGTCTGCAGCAGCGCCTGCGCATGTTTCCCCTGCTGCAGCAAAGTTTGGTGCTGCTTGTGATTCTGGGTATCGGCCAATTGGTGCAGCTGTGGCTCAACACCCTGACCGGCAACCGTCCACCGACGCTGCTGTTTCTGGTGCCTGTGCCGGTCAGTGCGCTGTTCTGGCCCTGGGTATTCGTCGGGCTGCAATGGGCGCGGCGGCGGTTCAACGTTTACTGATATCCAACGTGCCACGCTGGGCTGCTTCCGGGCATGGTCTGGATGTGCGAATCTGCTGCGCTTGTCCACCAAGGAGCCGGCATGCCTGCATTGTTTCTCGCCTCCGCGTCGCCACGACGCCGTGAATTACTGACCCAGATCGGTGTTCCATTCTCTCTTCTTTCCGTTTCCATCGACGAAACGCCCGACGCGACGGAATCGCCTGATGCCTATGTCCAGCGCTTGGCGCAGGAAAAAGCCTTGGCGGGTCTGTCGCTCCTGAGCGATGGCTCAGCCTGCGTGCTGGGCGCAGACACCACGGTGGTGCTGGACCAACGCATCCTGGGCAAGCCAGTCGACAAGGCGGATGCGCTGGCAACCCTGCAAGCGTTATCGGGCCGTGAGCATCAGGTGCTGACGGCCGTTGCATTGGCCAGTCGGTCGGGCTGCGAGGTGCGTCTGGTTACCAGCCGGGTGCGGTTCCGTCCGATCAGTCTCGACGAAGCTGAGGCCTATTGGGCAAGCGGCGAACCGCAGGACAAGGCCGGCAGTTACGCAATTCAAGGCTGGGGCGCGGTGTTTGTCAGCGCACTGGAGGGCAGCTATTCGGCCGTGGTCGGGCTGCCGTTGTGTGAAACAGCCCAACTGCTTGACGCATACGGGCTCCGGTACTGGTGTAAAAGCTCGGTATAGAGCCTGGGGCTTGGTGGCTTATGCCGTTAGAATCGAGCCAACTCGTCAGCTTCGGCTGCTATACCCACCGCCATCGGCCGAGAACAATAATGAGCGAAGAAATCCTGATGAACATCACCCCAATGGAATCCCGGGTGGCGGTGGTGGAGAACGGTGTCCTGCAGGAGGTGCATGTCGAGCGCACCCAGCGCCGCGGCATCGTTGGCAATATCTACAAGGGCAAGGTGGTGCGGGTGCTGCCGGGCATGCAGGCGGCCTTCGTCGACATCGGCCTGGAACGTGCGGCCTTCATCCACGCTTCAGAAATATCCAGTCGTGAAGGCAACGCCGTCGAACCCATCAGTGCGCTGGTCCATGAGGGGCAAGCGCTGGTGGTACAGGTCACCAAGGACCCGATCGGTACCAAGGGCGCCCGGCTGACCACGCAGCTATCGATACCGTCGCGCTATCTGGTGTACATGCCCAAGACCAGCCACGTCGGCATTTCGCTGCGGATCGAGGACGAAGCCGAGCGCGACAGGCTCAAGCAGGTGGTGGCCGAGTGCATTGCCGCAGAAGGCATCAAGGAGGCCGGCGGCTTCATTCTGCGCACCGCGGCCGAGGGGGCTGGTAGCGACGAGATTCTCATGGACATCCGCTACCTGCGCCGCCTGTGGGAGCAGATCGATGGGCAGATGAAGACCGCAGGTGCGCCCTCGATCATCTATGAAGACCTGTCGCTGGCCATGCGCACCCTGCGCGACCTGGTCAATCCACGTATCGAAAAGATCCGCATCGACTCGCGGGAGAATTATCAGAAGGTCAGCCAGTTCGTCGGTGAACTGATGCCGGAGCTGAGCGAGCACCTGGAGCACTACCCGGGTGAGCGACCGATCTTCGATCTGTATAGCGTCGAGGACGAGATCCAGAAGGCGCTTGAGCGCAAGGTCATGCTCAAGTCCGGTGGCTATCTGATCATCGATCCGGCCGAAGCGATGACCACCATCGACGTCAACACCGGCGCCTTCGTCGGGCATCGCACCCTCGAAGAAACAATCTTCAAGACCAACCTCGAATCCGCTACGGCGATTGCACGCCAGCTGCGGCTGCGCAATATCGGCGGCATCATCATCATTGATTTCATCGATATGGAAGACGAGGAACACCGGCGCCAGGTACTGCGTACGCTGGAAAAGCAGCTGGAGCGCGATCACGCCAAGACCAACATCATCGGCATCACCGAGCTTGGTCTGGTGCAGATGACCCGCAAACGCACCCGTGAGAGCCTTGAACAGGTGCTGTGCGAGCCGTGCATGTGTTGCCAGGGGCGTGGCAAGTTAAAGACCCCGGAAACCGTTTGCTACGAGATCTTCCGCGAGATTCTTCGCGAGGCGCGGGCTTACCAGCCGGAGGGTTATCGGGTGCTGGCGAATCAGAAGGTTATCGACAGGCTGCTCGACGAGGAGTCGGGCAACGTTGCTGACCTCGAAAGCTTTATCGGGCGCTCGATCAAGTTTCAGGTGGAGACGATGTACTCCCAGGAACAGTACGACGTGGTGCTGCTCTGACTAGATACAAGCCTGGCCGTTCGGGCGTGAGTCTGCGGGGCTTTTCCGTATGAGTCGGCTCCTGGTTTTCGTACTCGCCGCGTTGCGCCGCAGTCTCTGGCTGGGTGCCATGGGTCTGATATTGCTTGCGCTTTATGTGAGCCTGGGCCGGCAGCTGGTGCCGTTGGTGGCCGAGTATCGCCTCGAAGTACAGGGCGCCGCTCATGACCGGCTTAATATGCCGGTTACGCTCGGCCAGCTGGAGGGCCGCTGGCAGGGCTTCTCTCCGCAGCTGGTGGCCCACAACGTGATGCTCGGTGAAGGCGACGGGGCGGTTCGTCTGAATCGTCTGGTGCTGGTCCCTGACGTTTTCGGCAGCCTTCTGGCGCGCCAGCTGAAACTGGATAGCCTGGAGTTTGCCGGCCTTCACCTCGGGTTGGTGCAGACCGCTGAAGGCAAATGGCGAGTCGATGGGCTGCCCGAGCATGGCGATCAGCCGCCGCCGGATCTGCAGAAGCTGGTGAGTCAGTTGCAAAGCATCGGACGTCTTCGGCTGCTGGACAGCCAGATTACCCTCGAGGCGCGCAACGAACCGCCGCTGACCTTGACCTATGCCAGCTTCGAATTGCGAACCCTGGGGCAGCGTGTGACGCTGGACGGTCGCCTGCTGCTGCCCGACGGCCAGCCTCTGAGCTTGCATGGCGAGGCGCGCGTGCAGCCGACCGACTGGGCGGCCAGTGAGGCTGAGCTGTACCTCAGCCTGCCGCAAAGTGATTGGGCTGGCTGGTTGCCGGCGAGTCTGACCGGCAGCTGGAACCTCGAACAACTCCAGGCGGGTGGGGAGGTGTGGCTCGACTGGCGCGATCACGGCCTGTCCCGGGCGGTGGCACGGTTGAATGCGCCCGCGTTGCGGCTGGCTCGGCTGTCACATGATCCGGTGCAGATAGAGGATCTGGTGGTGAACACCTACCTTGATCGGGCGAACGATGGCTATCGGCTCCAGCTTGACGGGTTGGCCTTCACCTTCGAAGAAAAACGTTGGTTGGATACGACGCTGGTCGCCAAGCAAGGTATGACGGAAGGCAGCTGGCATCTGCTGGCAGACCGTATCGCTGTCGCCCCGGTGGCTGAGCTGGTCCAGGCAATGATGCCGCTGCCCGAGCGAGCCCGCGAATATCTGCGGGGCCTTGCGCCCAGTGGAACGTTGCGCAATCTCCAGGTCGACTACCGGCCAGCGGTGGTCGGCGCCGAGCGCCTGGCATTTACTGCCAATCTCGATGCGATCAGCGTCGCTGCGTACGAATGGATCCCGGCCGTACGCAATGTGAGCGGTGCGATACAGGGCAATCTTGGTGGTGGAGAGCTGCGTTTCGACAACCATGATTTCGCGCTGCACCTGGCCAAGTTGTTTCCGCGCCCTTGGGACTACCGGCGTGCCCGCGGAAGCCTCCGCTGGACGCTCGATGATCAGGCGTTCACCCTTGCCGCCCCCTATTTGCAGGTCGAGGGGGACGAAGGGCATATCGCCGGCGACTTCCTGATCCGTCTGATGCGCGACCCCTCGGCCGAGGACTACATGGATCTGCGTGTCGGTATCACGGACGCAGACGCGCGCTACACCGAGAAATACCTGCCGACACGTTCCCCAGCGCTCAGCCCGGCGTTGACCGAGTGGCTCAATACGGCGATTCGAAGCGGCACCGTCGAGCAGGGTTATTTCCAGTATCAGGGCGCGCTGGCCGGTGGAGCGGCCGCCACCGCGCGCAGCCTGAGCCTGTATTTCAAGGTGAAAGACGCCGAGCTGGCTTTCCAGCCCGGTTGGCCGGTGTTGCGCGAAGGCCGCGGAGAAGTGCTCATCGAGAACAGCGGCGTGCGGGTACGTCTTGCTGAGGCGCGCATGCTCGACAGTCGTGTCCACGACGCCACGGCGGAAGTCCTGCACAGCCACGACGGTCAGCCGCTAAAGCTGGATATCGACGGTCAGGTGGACGGCCACGTTCGGGATGCATTGACGTTGATGCAGGTGGCGCCAATCGGTACGAGTAGGGTGTTCGCTGGCTGGCACGGCGATGGACCACTGACCGGCACGCTCAGGCTGGGTATTCCGCTGGCCAAAGGCGAACGGCCTCAGGTTGATGCCGAGTTTTCCACCACCGCTGCTTCTCTATTTATTGCACAGGCGGATTTGCAAATTGACGCGCTGGCGGGCGACTTCCGCTATGAAAGCGAGCGTGGATTCTGCGCAAAGGCGTTCAGCGGTCGTACTTTGAGCAGTGCAATCAAGGGCCGGGCGACGGCGACCGGCGCGCCGGGTATGCCATCCACACGAATCGAGGCGACCGGCACCGTAGGTGTATCAGCGCTGTTGGCATGGCGAAAGATCGAACAGCCGGTGCCTGTGTCAGGGAAGCTGCCCGTGCGTTTGAGTCTTGTTCTGAGCAGCACTGACAACCATCTGCAGATCGATTCTTCGCTGTTGGGAACCGCATTGGCGCTGCCTGCACCTTTCGGCAAGCCGGCCGGGGAGCGGCGCGACACCACGTTGCGAATGACCCTGGGCGGTGAGGGACAGCGCTACACGCTCCGATATGACGCCTTGGCAGCACTGAGCTTTGTTGCGCCGGGAGACGACTGGCGAGAGGGCGGCGGAGAGCTGGTGCTCGGTGGCGCGGCGGCGAACCTGCGAACCGACAAGGGGTTTTATGTCCGTGGCAGCGTGCCACGCTTCGATCTGGGCGAGTGGCAAAGCTTGCTGAATCAGTACGGCGGGGCGACAACGGCGCCGGGCGGATCAATGTTGCGGCGCGCTCAGCTTGAGATGGATACCTTTTCCGGTTTTGGCATGCAGATCGACAACCTCCACGTCGATTTGCAACGTCGCCCGACAGACTGGTTGGTTGGTCTGCAGAGCGACACGGTGGTCGGGACTGTTCGTCTGCCAGACGCCGGGGGCGAGCCGATCGTGCTGAACCTGTCGCGCCTGCGCTTTCCTGCAGGCGAACCAACAGACCCGAGCGCGCCGCCGCAGGATCGCCTGGCTGGCGTCGATCCGAAGAGCCTGCCCGCGGTGGATATCTCGGTAGACGAATTGTTTCGAGGCGACGAATTGCTGGGCTCGGGCGCATTGAAGATGCGGCCCGGCGCCGACGGGGTTGCGTTTCAGGACCTCGATCTGAATCTCAAGGGGCTCAATCTCATGGGTGGCGGCGGCTGGGATGGCACGCGCACCTGGTACAAGGGGCGCCTGGAGGGTGGCGATCTTGCTGATGTGTTGCTGGCATGGGGCTTCGCCCCTTCGACCACCAGCGAGGATTTCAGGCTGAATGTGGATGGCGGTTGGTCCGGCTCACCGGCATTCTTCGCCTTGAATCGGTTCTCCGGTCGGCTCGATGCAAGGTTGCGCAAGGGCCAGCTCAGAGAGGTGGACGGTGGGGCGCAGGCGCTGCGGGTCTTCGGTCTGCTTAATTTCGATTCGATTGGTCGGCGGCTACGGCTGGATTTTTCCGACCTGTTCAGCAAAGGTCTGAGCTACGACCGGATCAAGGCTGAGTTGCGTGCGACAGAGGGCGTTTACGTAACGACTGAGCCACTGACGGTTGCTGGGCCATCCAGCAACCTCGAGCTAGATGGTCGACTGGATCTGGTCGAGGACCGCATCGACGCCAAGCTGCTGGTGACGCTACCGGTCAGCAACAACCTGCCGCTGGCTGCGCTGATTGTCGGTGCGCCGGCTGTCGGCGGAGCGCTGTTCGTGGTCGATAAATTGCTCGGCGACAAGGTCGCACGTTTTGCGACTGTCCAATACAACGTCGAGGGGCCTTGGCAGGCGCCCAAAATCACCTTCGACAAGCCCTTCGAAAAGCCTAACTGATCCACGTTCTGACAGATGGTACAGGCTGCAGTGAGAATCGAAAATGACCTTAGCGGTTATCCAGATGGCCAGCCAGGCCGACATCCCGGCGAATCTCGCCAACGCCAGAAGGCTTCTGGAAAGGGCCGCTGAGGCGGGAGCGCAGCTTGCGGTGCTGCCGGAAAACTTTGCGGCTATGGGGCGCAGCGATCTGCCGGCGGTCGGGCGTGCCGAAGCTGAAGGCGTTGGGCCGATACTCCCTTGGTTGAAACAGGCGGCGACCGACCTCAGGTTATGGATAGTTGCCGGCACTTTACCGCTGCCGGCGGATGGCCAGCCCGATTCAAAGGCCAGGGCGTGTTCTTTGCTTTTCGATGATCAAGGGCAGCGGGTGGCGCGCTACGACAAGCTGCATCTGTTCGATGCGCACGTCAGCGATGCACGCGGTCGCTATCGGGAGTCGGATGACTATGCAGCGGGCGATCGCCTGGTGGTGGTCGATACACCGGTCGGTCGGCTGGGCATGAGCGTCTGTTACGACCTGCGCTTTGCTGAGTTGTATACGGCCCTGCGTCTGGCTGGAGCCGAACTCATCAGCGTTCCCTCGGCGTTTACTGCCGTGACCGGTCAGGCGCATTGGGAGATGTTATTGCGCGCGCGGGCCATCGAGACTCAATGCTATATGCTGACGGCAGCGCAGGGTGGTGAGCACCCAGGCGGGCGGTTGACCCACGGCCATTCATCTATCGTGGATTACTGGGGGCGCGTGATGCGTGAGCAAGCAACCGGCGATGCGGCGTTGGTTATCGGGCGGGACACGGCCGACCAGGCAGCGACGCGCCAACGTATGCCGGTGCTGGATCATCGTCGTTTTACCGCGCCCCGTATTGTTTCGGGGACTTTGGAGTCGATATGAGTGAACTGTTGTTACCTGTCACAGAGCGTTTGCTGACGCCGGGCGGGCTGGGTCTCGATGATCTGCCTGCGTTGCTTGGCGAGTTGGCTGGCCCCGGAATCGACGCTGCCGATCTATATTTCCAGGATCAGGTGACCGAGTCCTGGGTGCTGGAAGACGGAATCGTCAAAGAGGGCGGTTTCCATCTCGAGCAGGGCGTGGGTGTTCGCGCACTCTCCGGTGAGAAGACCGGTTTTGCCTACAGCAATGCGATCACTACCGAGGCGCTACGGCAAGCCGCTGAGGCGGCGCGTTCAATCGCCAGAAGCGGCCAGCAGGGACGCGTCCAGGTGCTGTCAAAAGCCGCTTTTTCGCCACTGTACGGGCAAGAAAATCCACTGGATGGGCTTGGCCGGGCAGAAAAAGTCGAGCTGCTCAAGCGTATCGATGTCGCCACACGGGCGCTGGACCCGCGTATCAAGCAAGTCACCGTAAGTCTGGCGGGGGTCTGGGAGCACATCCTGGTAGCCGGCCTGGACGGTGGTATGGCAGCCGACATACGGCCCCTGGTGCGTTTCAATGTCAGCGTCATCGTCGAACAGAACGGACGACGCGAGCGCGGCGGTCAGGGTGGCGGCGGGCGTACTGGCTATGAGTATTTCCTCAGCGAGGATCGGGCGATGGGCTATGCCCGCGAAGCCTTGCGTCAGGCGCTGGTGAATCTGGACGCCGTCGCCGCGCCCGCCGGTACCTTGCCGGTGGTATTGGCGCCGGGCTGGTCCGGTGTGTTGCTGCACGAGGCAGTCGGGCATGGGCTGGAAGGCGACTTCAATCGCAAGGGCAGTTCGGCCTACAGCGGCCGGATGGGCCAGCAGGTCGCGTCCAAGCTGTGCACCATCGTCGATGACGGTACGCTGGCCAATCGTCGCGGCTCGCTGAGCGTCGATGACGAGGGCACGCCGACCCAGTGCACCACGCTGATCGAGAACGGCATACTCAAGGGCTATATTCAGGACAAGCTCAACGCGCGCTTGATGGGTGTTGCCCCGACCGGAAACGGGCGGCGCGAATCCTATGCGCATTTGCCCATGCCGCGGATGACCAATACCTACATGCTGGCAGGCGAAAGTGACCCGGAAGAAATCATCCGCTCGGTTAAGAAGGGTATTTACTGCGCGAGTCTTGGTGGCGGACAGGTGGACATCACCAGCGGCAAGTTCGTGTTCTCGACCAGCGAGGCGTATCTGATCGAGGACGGGAAAATTACCGCGCCGGTCAAGGGCGCAACCCTGATCGGCAACGGGCCGGAAGTAATGAACAGGGTCTCGATGGTGGGTACCGATCTGGCGCTGGACAGCGGTGTCGGTACCTGCGGCAAAGACGGCCAGTCGGTACCGGTCGGCGTGGGCCAGCCGACCGTCAAGATCGATGGAATCACAGTTGGAGGAACCGGGAGCTAACGATGCTTGCTGGACCTCGTGAGGCTTGCGGCTATCGGCTAGCGCAAGCCTCGTTGGGTTTCGTCCAGTTCGCGGATGTACTTGAAAATCTTGCGGCTGGCCGCCGGTGGTTTGTTTCGCGCCGCTTCGTGCTGGGCATGACGAATCAGGCTGCGCAGGTGCTGACGGTCGGTCTCGGGATATTCGATGACGAAGGCTTCGAGGGTCTCGTCATTGCCAGCAATCAAGCGGTCACGCCAGCGTTCGAGGGCGTGGAAGCGTTCGTTGTACTGGCGGGTTGAGGCGTCGAGCTGGTCGACCAGGGCGAGAATGGCGTCGACATCCTGATCACGCATCAGCTTGCCGATGTATTGCAGGTGGCGTTTGCGGGCGATATGCGCGGTGTGTTTCGGCGCGTCGGCGAGCGCCTTGCGCAGTGCATCGGTAAGCGGCAGGCGGTCTAGCACATCAGGTTTGAGGGTAGAGAGGCGTTCACCCAGATCCTGCAGAGCATGCAGTTCGCGCTTCACCTGGGTTTTGCTTTTTTCCTCGAAACCGTCGAGATCGGAAATATCAGACATGGGGCTGGTCCAGTAGGTAATGCCGCCATGATAACAGCAGCCTGACGACGGAGCTCAGCCGAGCACCGCGGGCTGCATCTTGATCGAATCAGTTGTTGGAGTACGTATGAGTGAAGTCGAGGGGATCGGTCCGCACGCGTTGCCAGGCTTGCGTGAACAGATCGCAAAGATCTTGGATGAGGCCAGCCGACAAGGGGCCACTGCCTGTGAAGTCTCCGTCTCGATGGAGCAGGGCCTGTCGACTACGGTCCGTCAGCGGGAAGTCGAAACGGTGGAATTCAATCGCGATCAGGGCTTCGGAATCACGCTTTATGTCGGCCAGCGCAAAGGTTCGGCGAGCACCACCGGCAGCGGCGACGAAGCGGTTCGTGAAACCGTAGCGGCCGCCCTTGCCATCGCCAAGCATGCATCTGCCGACGAGTTTGCCGGGCTCGCCGATCCGGCACTGATGGCTAAGGATGTGCCGGACCTGGACCTCTATCATCCCTGGGGCATCTCCCCTGACGAAGCCATCGAGCTGGCGCTCAGTTGCGAGGCGTCGGCCTTCGCTACGGACGAACGCATTCTCAACGCTGACGGCACCAGCCTGAGCACGCACCAGGGTTGCCGTGGTTACGGCAACAGCAATGGTTTCATCGGGGCTTACTGCAGCTCCCGCCACAGCCTCAGCTGCGTGATGATCGCCGAGTCCGATGGGCAGATGCAGCGCGATTATCACTATGACGTCTCCCGTGTCGCGGGCGACCTGGCTTCCTCCGAGTCGATTGGCCGACGTGCCGCTGAACGCGCCGTTCGCCGCTTGGGCGCGCGTCCGGTACCAACCTGCGATGTACCAGTGCTGTTCTCTGCGGAACTCGCCACGGGGCTGTTCGGGCACTTTCTCGCAGCGATTTCCGGCGGCAATCTCTACCGCCAGTCTTCCTACCTCGAAGGCGCGCTGGGCGAGATGCTGTTTCCTGAATGGCTCAATCTCGACGAGAGACCACATCTGCCTCGCGGACTTGCCAGTTCGGCGTATGACAGCGATGGTTTGGCCACTTATGCCAAGCCGTTCGTCGAGAATGGCAAGCTGGTCTCCTATGTGTTGGGCACCTATTCGGGCCGCAAGCTGGGCATGCCCAGTACAGCCAACGCGGGTGGGGTGCACAACCTCTTTGTCACTCAGAGTGGTGAGGATCAGGCCGCCCTGATCCGCCGCATGGGCCGCGGTTTGCTGGTGACCGAATTGATGGGGCAGGGCTTGAATCTGGTCACCGGGGACTATTCACGCGGTGCGGGTGGCTTCTGGGTCGAGAACGGCGAAATACAGTTTCCGGTTCAGGAAGTCACCATTGCCGGCAACCTGCGAGACATGTTCCGTCAGATCGTCGCGGTGGGTAACGACGTCGAGCGGCGCAGCAGCATCCACACCGGCTCGGTGCTGATCGAACGGATGAAGGTGGCGGGGAGTTAAGTGGGGTTGCTGCTGAAGAAGGGCACTTGATACGTTGCGACGAGGTTTCCGTGGGAGCGGCCCATTGCCACGAATGAGGTTCGCCGCGGTATTCGCGGTGGGCCCGGGGGAATGGCTCGCTCTACAGGTGTCGGTTTCGTAAAGCCCCGGCTTCTAGTCCTAAACTTCACTCCCCCTCTTCAAAATAGTCTTCAATCAGGGCGATCAGCGCTTGGAGCGCTTCATGTTCCTGCTCGCCTTCGGTCTGCAGGTGCAAGCAGGTGCCTTTGCTGGCGGCGAGCATCATCACTGCCATGATGCTTTTACCGTCTATGGCGCTGGAGGGGCTGCGCCCCAACCGGACGTCGCAGGGGAACCGGTTGGCAACGCCGACAAACTTGGCGGCTGCGCGGGCATGCAGGCCGAGTTTGTTGATGATGGTGATTTCACACGAAGGCATCTGTATTCCTAAGCCAGGTCGCGATGGCGGACCTGGACGTTCTTCAGGGGTTCGCGCAGCGCTTGGCCCAGCCGCTCGGCCAGATACACCGAACGGTGATGCCCACCGGTGCAGCCAATGGCCACCGTGACATAGGCCCGGTTGCTGGCAGCGAAGCGCGGCAGCCATTTGCTCAGGTAACCCAGGATGTCCTGGAACATTTCCTCGACGTCTGCTTGCCCGGCGAGATAGTCGATCACGGGCTGGTCCAGCCCGGAAAAATCGCGCAGATCTGCCTTCCAGTAGGGGTTGGGGAGGCAACGCACATCGAATACCAGGTCGGCATCTACCGGCATGCCGCGCTTGAAGCCGAAGGACTCGAAGAGAAAAGCCGTACCCGGTTCAGGCTTGTTCAACAGGCGCAGCTTCAGCGTGTCTCGCAGCTGGTAGAGGTTCAGGTGCGTGGTGTCGATCTTCAGGTCGGCATGATCGATGATAGGCGCGAGCAGCAGTTCTTCGTCACGGATAGCTTCGGCCAGGGAACGGTTCTGGTTTGTCAGCGGATGCCGCCGGCGGGTCTCGGAAAAGCGTTTCAGCAGTGTCTCGTCGGCGGCATCGAGGTAAAGCACATCGCATTGGATATAGCGTGCGCGCACATCTTCAAGCAGCTCGGGGAAGCGCTTCAGCTGACTGGGCAGGTTGCGCGCGTCGATGGATACCGCGACTTGAGGCTGCAGCAGCTCTGTGTGCAACAGGGCCCTTTCCGCCAGTTCGGGTAGAAGCCCGGCGGGAAGGTTGTCGATGCAGTAGAAGCCATTGTCCTCAAGGACGTCCAGCGCAGTGCTCTTGCCTGATCCAGAGCGTCCGCTGACGATGATCAGGCGCATCGGGCAGCGCCGTAGGGCCGAGGTCGGCCACGAAAAGTTTGCTGCTCGTGGGCGCAGTGAAGCGTATGCAGGCAGATAGGGGGCACGTCTCTTTCCTCACTCAGTGTTGGGCGATGGAAGGTTGTTCCGCCCTATTGACCGTTCTGGATATCCACCACGGCCTGGTACAGCCCCTGACCTGACGTGGTTCGGCGCAGCCGTTCACGGACTTCCTCACGATCCAGCATGCTGGCAATCTGACGAAGCAGCTCCAGATGTTCATCAGTGGCGGCCTCTGGCACCAGCAATACGAACAAGAGGTCGACGGGGGCGCCGTCGATTGCGTCGAAATCCACCGGCGTATCGAGTCTCAGCACTGCGCTGAGCGGTGATGTGCAGCCCGGCATTCGGCAATGTGGGATTGCAATGCCGTTGCCGAAGCCAGTGGAACCTAATTTTTCACGGGCGATAAAGCTTTCAAAGATTGCTTGGCTGTCGATGTCAGGCAGGTCGCCGCCCAATACCTTGGCAATTTGTTCCAGAACGCGCTTCTTGCTGCCGCCCGGCACGCCGACCAGGGCGCGTCCGGGGGTCAGGATATTTTCAATTCGGATCATGATGGGTCAGCGAGCCAGGACGCCTTGATGGTGGTCGAGCTGCTTTTCTTTATGTTTGATCAATTGCCGGTCGAGTTTGTCGGCAAGCAAGTCGATGGCAGCGTACATATCCTCGTGCTCGGCGTTGGCGACCACTTCGCGCCCCGCTACATGCAGCGTGGCTTCAGCTTTTTGTCTGAGCTTCTCGACTTGAAGGATGACTTGTACGGCAATGATGCGGTCGAAGTGGCGCTCTAACCGCTCGAATTTCTCCTCGACATAGTCACGCAGGGCTTCAGTGATTTCCAGGTGAAGGCCAGTGATGTTGACTTGCATACTGCATCTCCTATTGCCACGTGCGAATTGACGGGCTGACACCCGTCGCCGGAACAAATCCGCCAGGTCGTCTGGCGTTACATCAACCGCTTACGCTCGCTCGATGGTGCGATTCCGAGTGACTCGCGGTACTTGGCTACGGTGCGGCGCGCGACTTGAATCCCTTGTGCCTCCAGTAAACCAGCGATCTTGCTGTCGCTCAACGGCTTTTTCTGGTTTTCCGCAGCCACCAGTTTCTTGATGATTGCGCGAATGGCGGTGGAGGAGCACTCGCCGCCCTCAGCGGTGCTCACATGGCTCGAGAAGAAGTATTTGAGTTCGTAAATGCCCCGAGGCGTGTGCATGAACTTTTGCGTGGTGACCCGTGAAATGGTCGACTCGTGCATCCCCACGGCTTCGGCGATATCGTGCAATACCAGCGGTTTCATGGCTTCGTCACCATGCTCGAAGAAACCGCGTTGGTGTTCGACGATCTGGGTAGCCACTTTCATCAGCGTTTCGTTGCGGCTGAGCAGACTTTTGATGAACCAGCGGGCTTCTTGAAGCTGGTTGCGCATGAAGGTGTTGTCAGCACTGGAGTCGGCACGTTTGACGAATCCGGCGTACTGAGCGTTCACCCGCAGGCGCGGCATCGCTTCCTGATTCAGTTCGACCAGCCAGCGGCCATTGTGCTTGCGTACGATCACGTCAGGTACGACGTATTCCGGCTCGCCCGCTTCGATCTGCGAGCCCGGGCGCGGGTTGAGTGTCTGGATCAGATCGATGACCTGGCGCAGCTCCTCTTCTTTGAGCTTCATGCGGCGCATCAGCAGGCTGTAGTCACGCCCGCCGAGAATATCCAGGTGATCGCTGACCAGTCGTATCGCTTCGCTCAACCACTCGGTGCGCTCGGGCAGTTGGCGAAGCTGCAGCAGCAGGCATTCGCGAAGGTCGCGGGCACCGATGCCCGCAGGCTCGAATTGTTGGATTCGGCGTAGCACCACCTCGATCTCGTCGAGCTCGATTTCAAGTTCCGGGTCGAAGGACTCGAGGACTTCCTCGAGTGTTTCGTCGAGATAACCTTGAGGGTTGATGCAGTCGATCAGGGTGGTTGCGATGAGGCGGTCGGTGTCACTCATCGGTGCGAGATTGAGCTGCCAGAGCAAGTGGCTTTGCAGGCTTTCTCCGGATGAGGTGCGGGTAGTGAAATCCCAGTCATCATCGTCGCTGCTGGGCAAACTGCTGGCGCTGGTCTGGTAGATGTCCTCCCAGGCGGTGTCCACTGGAAGCTCATTGGGGATGCGGTCGCCCCAATCACCTTCCTCGAGGTTCTCCACCGTGTTGATGGGCTCCTCGTAATGATTGTCCGGTTCGTTGTGCTCGGGCGAGTCGGTTGTCGGGCTTTCGCTTTTCTTTTCGATCGACTCGGCCATCGGGTCGGAGTTATCGAAATCGTCTCCGTCTTCTTCGCGCTCGAGCATGGGGTTGGAGTCCAGCGCTTCCTGAATCTCCTGCTGGAGATCCAGCGTGGATAGCTGGAGCAATCGTATGGCTTGTTGCAGCTGCGGTGTCATCGTCAGCTGCTGGCCCATCTTCAGGACTAGCGATGGTTTCATGGCAGAGGACTTCGAACCTTGTTTGCCGGCGCAACCGCGCCTGTTCCGATTTCGCTGGCGCCGCGCGCCGATGTAAGCAAATTATATGCCTGCCAACGAAGCCTTTGCCTAGCCCTGTCGGGCCGTCGGCGCAGAATAACCGCTATCAAAGCCGGAATTCGTGTCCCAGGTAGACTTCCTTGACCAGTTGGTTGGCCAGGATGGTCTCTGCATCGCCTTCGGCGATCAATTGGCCGTCATTTACGATATAGGCGGTCTCGCAGATATCCAGGGTTTCGCGGACGTTGTGATCGGTTATGAGGACGCCGATGCCCTTGGCCTTGAGGTGATGAATGATCTGCTTGATGTCGCCGACCGAGATCGGATCGACGCCGGCAAAGGGTTCATCGAGAAGGATGAATTTGGGCGCGGTCGCCAGGGCGCGAGCGATTTCAACGCGGCGCCGCTCACCACCTGAAAGACTCATGCCCAGGCTGTCGCGGATGTGGTGGATGTGGAATTCCTGCAGCAGGCTTTCCAGAGCCTGTTGGCGACCGTTGCGATCAAGGTCCTTGCGCGTCTCCAGGATGGCCATGATGTTGTCGGCGACCGAAAGTTTGCGGAAGATCGAAGCCTCCTGCGGCAGGTAGCCGATGCCAGCACGGGCGCGGCCGTGCATGGGTAGGTGTGTCACATCCTGATCGTCGATCAGCACCCGGCCCTGATCGGCTTTTACCAATCCAACAATCATGTAGAAGCACGTGGTTTTGCCGGCGCCATTAGGCCCCAGCAACCCGACGATCTGCCCGCTTTCGATGGACAGGCTGACATCACGCACGACCTGGCGGCTCTTGTAGCTTTTCGCTAAGTGTTGCGCCTTAAGAATCGCCATTACTCGGGCTGCTCCGTTGCCGGCTCTTTCTTGCGAGGCTGGATGACCATGTCCACGCGCGGGCGTGGGGTGGTGACATCGGTATTGGTGGCGCGCCCGGCGTTGACGATCTGCCGCTGGGTGTCATAGACGATCTTCTCGCCTTCGAAGGTATTACCTTCCTGGACGACCTTGGCCTGGTCGATCAGTACGATGCGTTCGTTCGCGGCGAAGTACTGAATCGTCAAACCATAGGCCTTAACGATCTCCTTGTCGGCGGCAGGTTTCTGTTCGTAGTACGCAGGCTTGCCGATGGAGGTGAACACCTCGACATCACCGTTCTCGTTCTGGGTGATGGTCACGGTGTCGCCAGTAATCTTCATCGTGCCCTGAGTGATGACCACGTCGCCGCGATACACGGCTACGCCCTGCCGGTCGTCCAGTTCGGCGGTGTCGGCCTGGACCCGGATAGGCTGGTTGCGATCCTCAGGAAGTGCGTGGGCATTCGCGCCAAGTAGAAATATGCTTAAACCGATCAGAAGGGGGAGGGTCTTAACGCAGCTCATGCTGGCCTCTTACGTTGGATAGCAGGAGCATCCTGCCTTCGTCTAGATACGCTTTCATGCCCGTAGCGGTCGTTACACCGTTTGCGGCGACGATTCTAACGGGTTGGCGGGTCTCGGCATAATCCTTCTCGGGAAGGACGGTCATCCGGCTGGTCGTGATGATGGTCGGACGCCCCTTGGCGTCGTTGCGTTCGATCCTGACGTTGTCGATCAGCTCGACCTCCTTGCCTTGCGGCCCGACCTCACCGCGCTCGCTGGTGACATGCCACGGCAGCTCTGAGCCTCGAAAGGAACGCAGATCCGGGCGGGTCATCAAGCTGACATCGCTGGCCTTGATGTGCTCCACCTTGTCGGCCGTCAGCTCATAGTTACGCTTGCCGTCGGGCTGGTACTGCACGGTGCGGGAGTTGGTCACGTAGAAGTCAACAGGCGACTCCTGGCCCTGGGTTACCGGCGCCTGTTGCATGAAGCTCTCGGGGCGAATGTTCCAGTAGCCGATCGCGACAAGAAGCAGAGCGATCAGCAGCAGAATGGCGGGGAAACGGAGTCTGCTTAGCATGGGGTGCCTCTAGAGGTAAGCGGCCTGAGCGGCATCGAGACTGCCTTGGGCGCGCATGATCAGTTCGCAGAACTCTCTCGCCGCGCCGTCGCCTCCTCGGGCGCTGGTAACGCCGTGAGCATGCTGACGGACGAACGCGTCAGCACTGGCGACCGCCATGCCCAGGCCTACCCGACGAATCACCGGCAGATCCGGCAGGTCATCGCCCAGGTAGGCGACCTCAGCGTAGTCGAGACCGAGTTCGCCGAGCAGCTCGTCGAGCACCACAAGCTTGTCCTCACGTCCCTGATAGAGATGTTGAATACCCAGGTTTTGCGCCCGGCGTTCGACGACCGGCGTCTTGCGGCCGCTGATGATCGCGGTGCGTACGCCGGAGTTGATCAGCATCTTGATGCCGTGGCCATCCAGCGTATTGAAAGTCTTGAATTCGCTGCCGTCGACGAGGAAGTACAGCTTGCCATCCGTGAGCACGCCGTCGACATCGAATATGGCCAGGCGAATGTCGCGGGCACGCCTTAACAGGTCGTTCATTTACATCACTCCTGCACGCAACAGATCGTGCATGTTCAGCGCGCCGACTGGTCGATCGTTTTCGTCAACCACCACCAGGGCGTTGATCTTGTTGTCTTCCATGATTTTCAGTGCTTCTGCGGCGAGCATGTCAGCTATGGCGGTCTTGCCATGAAGGGTCATCACCTGGTCGATGCTGGCCTGACGCACGTCGATTCCCTTGTCCAGCGTGCGGCGTAGATCGCCATCGGTAAATATACCGGCGAGGCTGCCGTCGGCCTCGATTACCGCCGTCATGCCGAGCCCTTTTTGGGTCATTTCCAGCAGTGCTTCGCGTAGCGGAGTGCCGCGGCTAACCTGAGGCAGGCGATCGCCTGCGTGCATCACGTGTTCGACCTTGAGCAGCAAACGTCGGCCCAATGCGCCGCCCGGATGCGAGAAAGCGAAGTCTTCGGCGGTGAAACCGCGCGCTTCCAGCAGGGCAATTGCCAGCGCGTCACCCAGGACCAGGCTGACCGTGGTCGATGAAGTCGGTGCCAGGTTCAGCGGGCAGGCTTCAATGGCGACGCTCGCATCGATATTGACCGCTGCTGCCTTGGCGAGTACCGACTCCGGATTGCCCGTCATGCTGATCAGCGTGATGCCAAGGCGCTTGATCAGTGGCAGCAGGGTCACGATCTCGTTAGTCGTGCCCGAGTTAGACAGGGCCAGCACCACGTCATCACGCGTAATCATGCCCATGTCGCCATGGCTGGCTTCGGCCGGATGGACGAAAAATGCCGTGGTGCCGGTGCTGGCGAGTGTGGCGGCGATCTTGTTGCCGATGTGGCCGGACTTGCCCATGCCTACGACGACGACTCGACCCTTGCATTGAAGGATGAGCTCGCAGGCCTTTACAAAATGTTCATCAATGCGTGTGCTGAGCTGTTCCACCGCCTCGATTTCCATGCGGATGGTGCGCTGGGCAGTCTCGATCAGCTGGCTGCTCTGGCTCATGTCTGTGTGATTGCCTGAATGAAAACGCGCGATTATAGCGGTAAACCGGGCGCTGCCCACTGAAAAGCGTCGCGCTGATCGCTGCGCCTGAAGCCGAACCCAAGCCAGACAAACGTGCGCTCGTTCATGCATCGATACAGAGGCCGGCTTGGGACGGCCATGGCGTAGTGCTATAGTTCGCGCCGCCAAAAACGGCTGTGCGAAGTATCTCCGAAAGAACGGAGGGCGTCTGATTCGCAAGCTGTATCCGAGGAGAGCCAATGAGCGCCGCCAACGCTAACGCCGTCGAGCTGAAGGGTGTCACCTTCAAGCGCGGTGAGCGGAGCATTTTCAATAACGTCGACATTGTCATTCCCCGCGGCAAGGTAACGGCCATCATGGGCCCTTCCGGCTGCGGCAAGACTACGTTGCTGCGCCTGATCGCCGCCCAGCTCAAGCCGACCCAAGGTGAAGTCTGGGTGGCTGGAACCAACTTGCCGACGCTGTCGCGTCGCGAGCTGTTCGATATGCGCAAGCAGATGGGGGTGCTGTTCCAGAGCGGCGCCTTGTTTACGGACCTGGATGTGTTCGAGAACGTCGCCTTCCCGCTGCGAGTCCACACCAAGCTGCCCGAAGAGATGATCCGCGACATCGTTCTGATGAAGCTTCAGGCGGTTGGCCTGCGCGGCGCTGTCGAACTGATGCCAGAAGAACTGTCGGGAGGGATGAAGCGGCGGGTGGCGTTGGCGCGTGCGATTGCGCTGGATCCGCAGATCCTTATGTACGACGAACCTTTCGCTGGGCAGGACCCGATTGCCATGGGCGTTCTGGTGCAGCTGATTCGATTGCTCACCGATGCGCTGGGGATCACCAGCATCGTCGTGTCCCACGACCTGGCCGAAACGGCGAGCATCGCTGACTACATCTATGTGGTGGGAGACGCCCAGGTACTGGGGCAGGGGACACCAGCAGAGCTTCGCGAGTCGACCAATCCGAGGATCCAGCAGTTCATGAAAGGCGCTGCAGATGGCCCGGTGCCTTTCCACTTTCCTGCGCCGGCATACGCCGATGATCTGTTGCGAGGCTCCGATGCGTAAGCGTTCCTTGATCGAACGGATCCGTCTGATCGGCGAGGCTGGAATGAATGTGGTCGCAGCGCTGGGGCGCGCGACGCTGTTTCTTTTTCACGCCTTGTTCGGTCCCAGTGGTCTGGATAATCGATTTTCGCTGTTGGTGCGGCAGCTCTATTCCGTTGGTGTGCTCTCGCTTGCGATTGTTGTGGTCTCTGGAGTGTTCATCGGCATGGTGCTGGCCCTTCAGGGCTATAGCATTCTCAGCAGCTATGGCTCTGAGCAGGCCGTTGGGCAGATGGTGGCGCTTACGCTGTTGCGCGAACTGGGGCCGGTGGTCACGGCACTGTTGTTTGCCGGCCGCGCGGGATCTGCGTTGGCAGCCGAAATCGGCAACATGAAGTCCACCGAGCAGTTGTCCAGCCTGGAGATGATCGGTGTCGATCCGTTGAAATACATCGTCGCGCCGCGGCTATGGGCCGGCTTCATATCCCTGCCATTGCTCACCCTGATATTCAACGTCGTCGGCATCTGGGGCGGGGCAATGGTTGCGGTGGACTGGCTCGGAGTTTACGACGGCTCGTTCTGGGCCAATATGCAGAACAGTGTTGTCTTTGCCACTGACGTGCTCAACGGCGTCGTCAAGAGCCTGGTATTCGCCGTTGTGGTGACCTGGATCGCGGTATTTCAAGGCTATGACTGCGAGCCGACGTCCGAAGGTATCAGTCGCGCCACCACCCGAACCGTCGTCTATGCCTCGCTGGCTGTGCTCGGCCTCGACTTTATTCTGACCGCCTTGATGTTTGGAGATTTTTGATGCGTATCCGCACCCTGGAAATAGGTGTTGGTCTGTTCCTGCTGGCGGGCGTTCTGGCCTTGCTGTTGCTGTCGCTGAGGGTCAGTGGCCTGAATGTCGACAGTACCGACACCTACAAGCTTTATGCGTATTTCGACAATATTGCCGGTCTGAGTGTCCGATCCAAGGTCACCATGGCAGGCGTGACCATCGGCAAGGTGACCGCCATCGATCTGGATCGCGAAAGCTATACGGGACGTGTCACGCTGGAAGTCCAGAAAGACGTCGATATCCTGCCGACCGACTCCACGGCCTCGATCTTGACGGCTGGATTGCTCGGCGAGAAATACGTCGGCATCAGCGTCGGAGGTGAAGAGGAAACGCTTGGCGATGGCGACACGATCCGCGACACCCAGTCGTCTTTGGTACTGGAAGAGCTGATCGGCAAGTTTCTACTCAATTCGGTCAACAAAGAGTGAGGTGCAACCCCATGATGACTGCCCTGCGTCGCGGCTTGCTGGTTTTGCTGGCGTCCTTTCCCTTGCTGGTTCAGGCAGCGCCTAGCGCCCATGAGGTGATTCAGCGGACCACCGACGAACTACTTACCGATCTCAAGACGAACAAGGAACAGTACCGCCAGGATCCGAGCGCCTTCTACGAATCGCTCAATCGCATTCTAGGGCCGGTGGTGGATGCCGAAGGCATTTCGCGGAGCATCATGACCGTGAAGTACTCGCGCAGTGCTACGCCAGCGCAGATGACGCGCTTCCAGGAAAACTTCAAGCGCAGTCTGATGCAGTTCTATGGCAATGCGCTGCTGGAATACAACAATCAGCAGATCAAAGTGCTGCCTACGAGCGGCAAGCAGGACCCCAAGCGCACCAGTGTCGGCATGGAAGTGACCGGGCGCCAGGGCGAGATCTATCCGGTCTCCTACACCATGGTCAACCATGATGGAAATTGGATGGTCCGCAACGTAATCATCAACGGCATCAACATCGGCAAGCTGTTCCGTGATCAGTTTGCCGACGCCATGCAGAAAAACAACGGCGACCTGGACAAGACCATCGATGGATGGGCCGAAGTGGTGGCGCGTGCCAAGGACACCGAGGCGGGTCAGCAGGCGGCGGGCGATGAGTGACGGACGGGTCGAGGGCGCTGGCGGTGAGCTTCGCCTGGCTGGCGTGCTTGATTACCAGTCCGGCCCTGCCCTGCGGCAGCAAGGCCAGGCGCTGATTCGTCAGGCCAAGGGCGCGCGTCTGTCAGTTGATTGCAGCGCGGTTGAGCGATCCAGCAGCGTCGGCTTGTCGTTGCTGCTGGCCTTCACACGCGATGCGCAAAAACAGGGCGATAAGCTCATCGTCACCAATCTGCCCGAGGATATGCGCGAGCTCGCGCGGGTGTCCGGTTTGCTGGATGTATTGTCGCTGACGAGCGAAACAGAGGAAGCTGTCTGATGTTGCTGCGCTGGGCTGAATCGACGCGAGCCAAGGTGCACTCGGTGGCTGAGTCGTTGGGTAATCTTCTGGTCGAGACCTTTCACTACCTGTCGCTGTTCGCGATCGGCGCGGTTACCGCCTGGGCCGGGCTGGTTGCATTTCTGGGCATGGTGGAAAAGGGCAGCATCAGCGTTGATGACATCTTGCTGCTGTTTATCTATCTAGAACTCGGTGCGATGGTCGGTATCTATTTCAAGACCAACCACATGCCGGTGCGCTTCTTGATCTATGTGGCCATCACCGCATTGACCCGGCTGCTGATTTCCGACGTCTCGCACCATCACCGTCCGGATATGGGCGTCGTCTATATTTCCGGTGCGATCCTGCTGCTGGCGGTGGCTATTCTGGTGGTGCGCTTCGCGTCATCCCGTTTCCCGGCGGTGGCGCCAACCAGTCGACATCCGCAGCGGCGCGACACCGATGCCGAGGCGCTCGACTGAATGCGGCTTCGTCAGCCCGCGTGGCTTCGGGGTTCGCAGTCCCCGGGCTTTTTTGTATGATGGCCGGCCGTGCGCGTCCGGCGCCGATCGAGGTTGAACATGCAGGCCGTAGAAGTTAAGAATTTTCTGGAAGAGAAACTTTCAGGCGCTCAGGTGGAAGTCGAAGGCGAGGGCTGCAACTTCCAGCTGAATGTGGTCAGCGACGAGTTGGCAGGCATGAGCCCGGTCAAGCGTCAGCAGCAGATTTATGCTCATCTGAATCCGTGGATCGCTGACGGCAGCATCCACGCCGTAACGATGAAGTTCTTCAGTCGTGCCGACTGGCTTGCGCTCAACTGATCGCCAGTCACGTCAGGCATCTCCCAGTCCGTGTGCGCAGCCTGATGCCGCGCACGGCTCTTCTTCGCCAGTGCTTCGAACCTGCGGGTTACGGGAACATTCATGGATAAATTGATCATTACCGGCGGTGCCCGCCTCAACGGCGAGATTCGCATCTCCGGCGCGAAGAACTCGGCTCTTCCGATTCTGGCCGCGACTTTGCTGGCGGATACGCCAGTGACTGTCTGCAATCTGCCGCACCTGCACGACATCACCACCATGATCGAGCTGTTCGGTCGCATGGGCGTGCAACCGGTTATCGACGAAAAACTCAGCGTTGAAGTCGACGCCAGCAGCATCCAGACACTGGTCGCGCCGTACGAACTGGTCAAGACCATGCGTGCTTCGATCCTCGTGCTGGGGCCAATGGTGGCTCGGTTCGGCGAAGCCGAGGTGGCTCTGCCCGGCGGTTGTGCCATCGGCTCGCGTCCTGTGGATCTGCACATCCGCGGTCTGGAGGCGATGGGCGCACAGATCGATGTCGAGGGCGGCTATATCAAGGCCAAGGCGCCAGCCGGTGGCCTGCGTGGTGCGCACTTCTTCTTCGACATCGTCAGCGTGACCGGTACCGAGAACATCATGATGGCCGCGGCACTGGCCAATGGTCGTTCCGTGCTGGAGAACGCCGCGCGTGAGCCGGAAGTGGTCGACTTGGCCAACTTCCTCAACGCCATGGGTGCGCAGATCTCCGGTGCCGGCACCGACACCATCACCATCGACGGCGTGAAGCGTCTGGGTGGCGGCCGTTACAGCGTGATGCCCGACCGCATCGAGACGGGCACCTATCTGGTGGCCGCAGCCGCCACCGGTGGACGGGTAAAGCTCAAGGACACCGATGCGACCTTGCTCGAAGCGGTGTTGCACAAGCTCGAAGAGGCTGGCGCCCACATCGACATCGGGAGCAACTGGATCGAGCTGGACATGAAGGGCAATCGGCCAAAAGCGGTGAATATCCGCACAGCGCCTTACCCAGCGTTTCCGACCGACATGCAGGCGCAGTTCATTGCCATGAATGCGGTCGCTGAAGGCACTGGAACAGTGATCGAGACGGTGTTCGAGAACCGCTTCATGCACGTTTACGAAATGAATCGCATGGGTTCGCAGATTCTTGTCGAAGGCAACACCGCTATCGTGACCGGCGTGCCCAAGCTCAAAGGTGCGCCGGTCATGGCGACCGATCTGCGTGCATCAGCGAGCTTGGTCATCGCCGGCCTGGTGGCAGAGGGCGATACCTTGATCGACCGCATCTACCACATCGACCGTGGTTACGAGTGCATCGAGGAAAAGCTGCAATTGCTGGGCGCCAAGATTCGCCGCGTACCGGGCTGAGGCGGCATCGCCTTTTTGTAGGAGCCAGCTTGCTGGCGATCAAAGCAGTCCGAGCCGTTATCGGGCGCCAGCCCGCTGGCACCAGCCTGTGACGGTCGAACGAGCGGAACACAAGGATTAACGCATGCTCACCATCGCCCTGTCCAAAGGTCGCATCCTCGACGATACCCTGCCGCTGCTGGCGTCCGCCGGTATCGTCCCTACCGAGAACCCGGAAAAAAGCCGCAAGCTGATCATTCCGACTACGCAGGACGATGTGCGTCTGCTGATCGTGCGGGCCACGGACGTGCCGACTTACGTCGAGCACGGCGCAGCGGATCTCGGCGTCGCGGGCAAGGATGTGCTGATGGAATACGGTGGCCAGGGGCTGTATGAGCCGCTGGACCTGCGAATCGCCAACTGCAAGCTGATGACAGCCGGAAAGGTCGGTGCGGCAGAGCCCAAGGGGCGTCTGCGGGTCGCGACCAAGTTCGTCAACGTCGCCAAGCGTTACTACGCCGAGCAAGGCCGACAGGTCGACATCATCAAGCTGTACGGCTCGATGGAGCTCGCACCGCTGGTGGGGTTGGCGGACAAGATCATCGACGTGGTCGACACCGGCAATACGTTGCGTGCCAATGGTTTGGAGCCCCAGGACCTGATCGCCATGATCAGCTCGCGCCTGGTGGTCAACAAGGCCTCTATGAAGATGCAGCATGCGCGCATCCAGGCCCTGATCGATGCGCTGCAGAGCGCCATTGCACACCACGATTGATTAACCGCCAGCCGATCCGCGTCATAGCCTAAATTTTCAGGTGCCCGCGCGGTCGGCTTGTTAGTCTAGGGCGCCTGACCATCGCTGTACTCATTCCTTCATGAGGCCCGTTATGACCGCTCCCATCGACATCCGCCGACTCAATGCTGCTGATCCCGATTTCGCGCGACATCTGGATCATCTGCTGAGCTGGGAAAGCGTGTCTGATGATGGCGTCAATCAGCGGGTGCTGGAGATTATCCGAACCGTCCGCGAGCGTGGCGATGCCGCATTAGTGGAGTTGACCCAGCGCTTCGACGGCCTTGAAGTCGCGTCCATGGCTGACTTGATCCTGCCGCGCGAGCGGCTTGAACTGGCGCTGACGCGAATCAGCCCGGCTCAGCGTCAGGCGTTGGAAGCGGCGGCGGAACGTGTCCGTATCTACCACGAACGGCAAAAGCAGGACTCCTGGACCTACACCGAAGCGGATGGCACCGTGCTTGGGCAGAAAGTCACCCCGCTTGATCGCGCCGGCCTCTATGTGCCGGGTGGCAAGGCATCGTATCCGTCTTCTGTATTGATGAACGCTATCCCGGCAAAGGTTGCCGGGGTGCCGGAAGTCGTGATGGTGGTGCCCACTCCGCGCGGTGAGATCAATGAACTGGTGTTGGCGGCGGCGTGCATCTCTGGTGTCGATCGGGTGTTCACCATCGGTGGCGCTCAGGCCGTCGCGGCGCTGGCCTACGGGACTGAAAGCGTTCCGCCAGTCGACAAGATCGTCGGGCCTGGCAACATCTATGTCGCGACGGCCAAGCGTCACGTGTTCGGCAAGGTCGGCATCGATATGATCGCTGGTCCCTCCGAAATCCTGGTGGTGTGCGACGGCCAGACCGATCCCGACTGGATCGCCATGGACCTGTTTTCCCAGGCCGAGCACGACGAGGATGCGCAGTCGATCCTGGTCAGCCCGGATGCGGACTTCCTCGACCGGGTCGCTGAAAGCATTTCCCGTTTGCTGCCAAGCCTTGAACGTGGCGAGATCGCCCGCGCCTCGCTGCAGGGGCGTGGGGCGCTGATTCAGGTTGCCGACATGCAGCAGGCGATCGATGTCGCTAATCGCATTGCGCCCGAGCACCTTGAGCTGTCGGTGGCTGATCCCGATGCGTGGCTGCCGCAAATTCGACACGCCGGGGCGATCTTCATGGGGCGTTATACGGCCGAGGCGCTGGGCGACTATTGCGCCGGCCCGAATCACGTCCTGCCCACCTCGGGCACAGCGCGGTTCTCGTCACCCTTGGGCGTTTACGATTTCCAGAAGCGCTCGTCGATCATCAACTGTTCGGCAGAAGGCGCGTCCGAATTGGGCAAGGTGGCCTCGGTGCTGGCGCGCGGCGAGTCGCTGACCGCTCACGCCCGCAGCGCCGAATATCGGATAAAACGGTAAAGCTGAACAAAGCGCTGCGGGCTTGAGGGCTGGACGTGTAGGCGCGAGCTTGCTCGCGACCGCCTTCAAAAGCTTCGCCAGCAAGCTAGCTCCTACGGTTGGGGGGGCAGCCAAGGCTGGGTCTTGCCCGCGTGCGCTTTCGTTTAGCCTCCAGCCTCTAGCGATCAAACCATTTGAATCAAGGAATAAGGCCGATGAGCAAATTCTGGAGCCCCTTCGTCAAAGCGCTGGTTCCCTATGTGCCGGGTGAGCAGCCAAAGCTTACCAATCTGGTCAAGCTCAACACCAATGAGAACCCCTACGGCCCTTCGCCCAAGGCGCTTGCAGCGATGCAGGCGGAGCTGAACGACAACCTGCGGCTGTACCCCGATCCGAACGGCGAGCGCCTCAAGCGCGCTGTCGCTGATTACTACCACGTCCGGCCTGAGCAGGTTTTCGTCGGCAATGGTTCGGACGAGGTGCTTGCTCACGTTTTCCATGGGCTTTTCCAGCATGACAAGCCGCTGCTGTTTCCCGACGTGACCTACAGTTTCTACCCGGTCTATTGCGGCCTGTATGGCATCGACTACGAAACCATCGCGCTGGACGACCGTTTCCAGATCGAGGTAGCCGATTACGCCCGGCCCAACGGGGGCATCATTTTCCCCAATCCCAACGCGCCGACGGGTTGCCTGCTGGCGCTCGAAGTGATCGAGCGGCTGCTGCAGGCAAGCCCCGATTCGGTGGTCGTGGTCGATGAGGCCTACATCGATTTTGGTGGCGAGTCAGCAATCGCGTTAGTGGACCGCTACCCGAACCTGCTGGTCACCCAGACCCTCTCCAAATCACGCTCCCTGGCAGGTCTGCGCGTTGGTCTGGCAGTAGGGCATCCGGACCTGATCGAGGCGCTGGAACGCATCAAGAACAGTTTCAACTCTTATCCGTTGGACCGCATCGCCATTGCCGGCGCTGCGGCAGCATTTGAGGACCGCGCCTATTTCGAGCACACCTGCCAGCAGGTGATCGCCAGTCGCGAGGCCGTCACGGCGTCGATGCAGGCGTTGGGCTTTGAGGTGCTGCCCTCGGCGGCGAACTTCATCTTCGCGCGGCATTTGCAGCGCGACGCTGCTGCGCTGGCGGCGGGGCTGCGTGAGCACGGTGTTATCGTGCGGCACTTCAAGCTGGGGCGAATCGAGCAGTTTCTGCGGATCAGTATCGGCGCACCGGAGCAAAATCAGGCATTGCTCGATGCGCTGAAACGTATTGTTTGATTGGGTTCGCCACGAGCCAGCGGCTGTCTCCGGTCGCTGGTAATAGCAGCGCAGTCTGATCGTATTCGCTGTTACCCGAGCACCCCGCTTGGCATAGGCCGGGCAGCGTGTTTCGCACCTTTTGGGTGGTCGCTCCGCTTGGCTGAGTCTCCGCCCGGTTTGTGCCTCACGCCGCGCGCGGAGCAGTAACCTGCTCTCGCTCCGACAGCATCTCGATAACACTTGATTGGGCGAACGACCCGGCTATTGGGGCGTTTTCTCCACCAGTGGCCGCATGCCCACTTCGGCCGTAAGCGTCAGCGGTTTGCCATTACGCAGAATGTCGATATCAATCTTGTCCCCAGGCCTCACGCGGGCAACCTGGTTCATTGAGCTGCGACCATCGCTTGCTTGCTGCCCATCGATGCTGAGGATCAGGTCGCCCGGTAGCAGGCCGGCGCGTTCAGCCGGCCCATCCCGATAGACGCCGGCCACCACGATTCCGGGCCGACCGGCCTGACCGAAGGATTCAGCCAGCTCCGGTGTGAGCGATTGCACCTCCACGCCGAGCCAGCCGCGAATGACTTGACCGTGCTCGATGATGGACTTCATCACGTCCATGGCGAGTTTCACCGGGATGGCGAAGCCGATACCTTGCGAGCCGCCGGATTCGGAAATGATCGCCGTGTTGATACCAATCAGATGGCCGGCGGTGTCCACCAGTGCACCACCCGAATTGCCGCGGTTGATCGCTGCGTCGGTCTGGATAAAGTCTTCGTAGGTATTAAGACCGAGCTGGTTGCGGCCGGTCGCGCTGATGATCCCCATCGTCACGGTTTGTCCCACACCGAACGGATTGCCGATCGCCAGTGTCACGTCGCCGATGCGGATGCCATCCGAGCGGCCGATGGTGATTGCCGGAAGCTCTGCCAGGTCGATCTTGAGCACTGCTAGATCGGTTTCCGGATCGCTGCCGATTACCCGTGCAAGGGTTTCTCGTCCATCGCGTAGCGCCACGACGATCTGTTCTGCATTCGCCGTGACGTGGTTATTGGTGAGCAGGTAGCCTTCCGGACTCATGATCACGGCCGAACCGAGGCTCGACTCCATGCGACGTTGGCGCGGCAGGTTGTCCCCGTAGAAGCGCCGGAACAGTGGGTCGTCCTTGAGCATTGGCGGCTGGCTGGCGCTGTCGATCACCTTGGTGGTGTAGAGATTGGCCACCGCGGGCGCAGCGCTGCTGACCGCATTGGCATAGGAGTAGGGACCTTGCTGGGGTATGCCGATCAGCGGCGCTTGCTGCAGGCTGTATTCCGGTTCGGCGCCGAGCCCTACCAGATGCGGGTAGCGCTGAATGATCAGCAGGGCCACCAGCAGGCCTACCAGCAACGGCCAGCCAAAAAAACGCAGGGCATTGATCATCGCGATGGAAAGTCCGGACAGGTTGCGGAAGGCGAGAGCGCCTCTTAAGGTGGCCGCATTATACGAAGCTTGCCGCGAAATGCAGCCTTGCTGGTGGCAAAACTGCATCGCAACGCCCGGAATGCTTAACCCGTATCGTTCCTGATTGGCTGTCCGGCCTGTTTTCGTCAACGACACCACTTTCGACCAACTGATTCACAGAAGGATGCTTGCATGGCCGTTGCGCTGACTACCCTGGTCGATGAAGCCGACCGCTTCCTGAATGCCGCGAAGATGCCCGACTATTGCCCTAACGGCTTGCAAGTCGAAGGGCGTCCCCAGGTGCGGCGCATCGTCAGTGGGGTGACGGCGAGCCAAGCGCTGCTCGATGCCGCGGTCGAGGCGCAAGCCGATGTCGTGCTGGCGCACCATGGCTATTTCTGGAAGAACGAAGACCCACGCGTGGTCGGCATCAAGCAACGCCGGCTGAAAACGCTGCTATGCAATGACATCAGCCTGCTCGCCTACCATTTGCCGCTCGACGTCCATCCAGAGGTGGGCAACAACGTGCAACTGGCTCGTCTGCTCGGGTTAACGGTCGAGGGCGCTTTGGAGCCGAATAATCCTCGATCAGTGGGGCTTGTCGGCTCCCTCGATACGCCGCTCGCACCGGCCGACTTCATGCAGCGGGTTCAAAACGCGCTCGGGCGTGAGCCACTGATGGTCGAAGGGCTTGGCCTGATCAGAAGGGTCGCCTGGTGCACCGGTGGCGCACAGGGCTATATCGATCAAGCGGTAACCGCAGGCGTCGATGCCTATCTGACGGGAGAGATTTCGGAGCCCACGGTGCATATCGCACGCGAAAACGGGCTGAGCTTTTTTGCTGCCGGCCATCACGCCACCGAGCGGTACGGCGTGCAGGCGCTGGGTGAATATCTGGCGAAACGGTTTGCCATTGAACATCTGTTCATCGATTGCCCGAACCCCGCGTGACGAGGTGCTTAGGCATAGTCCGGCTCTGGGTGAAGCGAAACCGAGAAGAGGTTTTGCCCGGTATAAAGCTAGAGCATTTAGATCTAAGCGGCGTCCTGATTAGAATCTAACGTCGTGTTAGAGTTGCGCCCTCGTTCCGGCCGTGCCGGCCGTCCCACCTGCAAAAATTCGTGAGTAGCCATGGTCGACAAACTGACGCATCTGAAACAGCTGGAGGCGGAAAGCATCCACATCATCCGTGAGGTGGCCGCCGAGTTCGACAACCCGGTGATGCTTTATTCCATCGGTAAGGATTCGGCCGTAATGCTGCATCTGGCACGTAAGGCGTTTTTCCCAGGCCGGTTGCCATTCCCGGTGATGCACGTCGACACTCGCTGGAAATTCCAGGAGATGTACCGCTTCCGCGAGAAGATGGTCACCGAAATGGATCTGGACCTGATCACGCACATCAACCCGGATGGCGTGGCGCAGAACATCAATCCGTTCACCCATGGCAGCGCCAAACACACCGATATCATGAAGACCGAGGGCTTGAAGCAGGCGCTCGACAAGCACGGCTTCGATGCGGCGTTCGGTGGCGCACGGCGCGATGAAGAGAAGTCTCGGGCGAAAGAGCGCGTGTACTCCTTCCGCGACAGCAAGCACCGCTGGGATCCGAAGAATCAGCGTCCTGAGCTCTGGAACGTCTACAACGGCAAGGTGAAGAAGGGCGAATCCATCCGCGTTTTCCCACTGTCGAACTGGACCGAGCTGGACATCTGGCAATACATCTATCTGGAACAAATCCCGATCGTGCCGCTGTACTTCGCCGCCGAGCGCGAAGTCATCGAGAAGAACGGCACCCTGATCATGATCGACGACGAGCGCATCCTCGAGCACCTCACCGACGAGGAAAAGGGCCGCATCGAAAAGCGCATGGTTCGTTTCCGCACGCTCGGCTGCTACCCGCTGACCGGTGCGGTGGAGTCCACGGCGTCAAGCCTTCCCGAGATCATCCAGGAAATGCTCTTGACGCGTACTTCCGAACGTCAGGGCCGTGTCATCGACCACGATGGCGCCGGTTCGATGGAAGAAAAGAAACGTCAGGGCTACTTCTAAGGATTCCGCACCATGTCTCATCAGTCTGATTTGATCAGCGAGGACATCCTCGCCTACCTGGCCCAGCACGAGCGCAAAGAGCTTCTGCGCTTCCTGACCTGCGGTAACGTCGACGACGGCAAGAGCACTCTGATCGGGCGCTTACTGCATGACTCGAAGATGATCTATGAAGATCATCTCGAAGCCATCACCCGCGATTCGAAGAAATCCGGCACCACGGGCGATGACGTCGACCTGGCGTTGCTGGTCGACGGCCTACAGGCCGAGCGTGAGCAGGGCATCACCATCGATGTCGCCTACCGTTATTTCTCCACCGCCAAGCGCAAGTTCATCATTGCCGACACCCCCGGCCATGAGCAGTACACGCGCAACATGGCCACCGGCGCGTCGACCTGCGACCTGGCGATCATCCTGGTCGATGCCCGCTACGGTGTGCAGACCCAGACCAAGCGTCACAGCTTCATCACCTCGCTACTCGGCATCAAACACATCGTCGTGGCCATCAACAAGATGGACCTGATGGACTTCGACCAGTCCGTTTTCGAGCGCATCAAGGCCGACTACCTGGCGTTCGCCGAGCGCATCGAGCTCCAGCCGACTTCGCTGCACTTCGTACCCATGTCGGCGCTCAAGGGCGACAACGTGGTCAACCGTTCCGAGCGTGCGCCTTGGTACGAAGGTCAGTCGCTGATGGAGATTCTCGAAAGCGTCGAGATCGCTGGCGACCGCAATTTTGACGACCTGCGCTTCCCGGTGCAGTACGTCAACCGTCCCAACCTCAACTTCCGCGGCTTTGCCGGTACGCTGGCCAGCGGCATCGTGCGCAAGGGCGACGAGGTCGTTGTGCTGCCGTCCGGCAAGCGCAGCACCGTCAAATCCATCGTCACCTTTGACGGCGAGCTGGAGCAGGCAACTCCGGGCGAGGCGATCACCCTGACCCTGGAAGATGAGATCGACGTGTCGCGCGGCGACATGCTGGTACACGCCGACAATCAGCCTCGCATCGCTGACAGCTTCGACGCCATGCTGGTGTGGATGGCCGAAGAGCCGATGCTGCCGGGCAAGAAATACGACATCAAGCGTGCTACCAGCTACGTGCCGGGTTCGATTGCCAGCATCACTCATCGAGTGGATGTGAACACGCTGGAGCATGGTTCGGCGAGCAGCCTGGCGCTCAACGAGATCGGCCGGGTGAAGATCGCGCTGGACGCCCCCATTGCGCTGGATGGCTACGCGCAAAATCGTACGACCGGCGCCTTCATCATCATTGACCGCCTCACCAACGGCACCGTGGGCGCCGGCATGATCATTGCCGACCCGGTCGCCCACGGCGCGTTCGGACATCACGGCGCGCTGGCGCATGTATCCACCGAAGAGCGGGCAAGCCGTTTCGGTCAGCAGCCGGCAACCGTGCTGTTCACCGGCTTGTCCGGTGCCGGCAAGAGCACCCTGGCTTATGCGGTCGAGCGCAAGCTGTTCGACATGGGTCGCGCCGTCTATGTGCTGGACGGCCAGAACCTGCGCCACGACGTTAACAAGGGCCTTCCACAGGATCGTGCAGGTCGTACCGAAAACTGGCGCCGTGCCGCTCAAGTGGCGCGTCAGTTCAATGAGGCCGGTCTGCTGACCCTCGCAGCCTTCGTCGCACCGGACGCAGAAGGGCGCGAGCAGGCCAAGGCGCTGATCGGTGCAGATCGAGCCATCACCGTCTATGTGCAAGCTTCTCCGCAGGCCTGCCAACAGCGTGATCCGCAGGGGCTATATGCGGCAGGCAGCGACAACATCCCGGGCGAGTCCTTCCCCTACGATGTGCCTGTGAATGCTGATCTGGTGATCGACACGGAATCGCTGACGGTCGAGGAGAGTGCCAAGCAGGTCACTGACTTGCTGCGTAAACGCGGCGTTATCTAGCGCACCGTCTGTTGAAATAAAACGCCCTGCCCATGCAGGGCGTTTTTGTTTGGACGAAGTCCTCCCCCACTAACTGTAGGCGGGTGCAACCCGCCGAGAGCGGTCGGTGCAACGTGGAATCAACGTCGGACAGCCCGAAAGCAATTCGCCGTGGTTGATGAACAAGGTCTCAGTGAACTACGGAGCAGGTGTAATGATTCGATCTTGCAGGGCGCTTGCCGGAACCGCGCAGGTTCCCTCGCTCTACAGCGATGCGACTACATCGGTATCCAACCTTGCGACCAAAAGCGAGGAGTCAAGCCGGTGTGATATTGCGTCGTGTAGGTATCGATAATTTGGGGCAATGTGGGTGCTTCGCTTATCAGAGCTTTGCCTAGAACCAGCAGCACCGGGATTGCGGTAACGGCGCAGCCGAAGCGCTGAATAAGGGAGGGGGCCGTAAGTGTGGTGGACTGGCGACCCAAGGCCAACCCAATCAGTAATGCGAGCCAAGTCTCTGTGTAGGGCATGACGAATACACCATCGACCTGAGCCAATACTAGTGCACCGACGATTGAAACCCAAAGCGCGGCATCCATTTCGTTGCCAGACGTGCTTCGTAAATAGCGGGCGCCGTTTAGCAATCCCCATATGCAAAGGGCAAGAGCAATAACGGTAGCGACGACGCCCCATTCGGCCAGCCACTGAAGGAAAACTTGATGTGGATGGGCCGCGATGGGGTTATAAGTTGCCGAGTAGTGCATGGGGCCAACACCCAGCCAGGGATTAGCCAGCGCCATCTCCCACGCCCATTGCCATATAAGCTCGCGACCCGACAGGCTGGTGCGTACGCCATCGCGAAGGACTGGATCGAGCCCCAGCCAAAGTGGGACCAGTTTGAACAGCAGCAAGAACAGCACAAAGCCCAGTAAAGCTGCAGCTGCCTGCAAGGCTACGATGTGCCAGAGCTTGCGGTTTATCACAAGCAGGGCGAGATGGCTGGCAAGTAATCCTAGCCACAGACCTCGCCCCCCTAGAGTAAAAGCGATACACCAATGGAAGGAAAGTCCGAGCGCTAATAAACTAACGAGCGATTTCTTACGATGGTGGAGGCTGTGCGCAATCAAAACTGCCATTACCGGCATAAGTAGGACTTGGAATTGACCGAAAGAGCGCGGATTTGAGAAGCCAGTTACGAGAATGTCAGTGTCTAGCTTATATACACCCGTGATGAATGCTAGTAAGTAATAATTCAAAAATTGAAATGCTTGGATAAGCCCAATGAAAGCCATAATTCCTAGCAGTGAGCGCAGGTGGATAGCGTTTAATTGCATCCCGCCAATAGCTATGACAAGTAGGGATAAACCAGCAAATCTGCTCCACTCTTTGAGTGCCCATTCGGGCCACATGGAAGCATGGGTTGAAAGTATGCCAATAAATAACAAGAGAAAAACTGCAGCGGATGCCTGCTTTGGTAATGCCGTTTTCGACGAAAAAATCGCAAGAGGTGCGGTTATGCAAAGCAGGACTAATTGAAAGATACGCTGTTGGTCATGCCAGGTGTACTCGGCGAGCCATAGATGTAAGGCTGAAAAGCAGAATAATATAACCGATAAAGCTAGCAACATATAAGCCGCTGTAGTGGTTATAGAAAAATTAATTTTTTGCTTGTGCCTTATCATTAGTCGATAGCACTAAGGTGTGTATAGCTTTAAGATGATTGATGTTATGTAGTCGACGCAAAACCCCGCCTGCAAGGGGCGAGGTTTTGCCATCTCGACTGAATATTACTGCGTGTTAAACCGCTGGGTATTCGCTGGCGTCATTAGGAGTTAACTTACGAGCTAGTGCAGTTAGTTGCGTATTGCTGGCTAACGGTAGTAACACAGCCCCAAACACCTGTGGCAGGGGTGTAGGTATATTTTACGGTCTTAGTGTTCAGATTTGTGTTGGCACCACCGAATGTATAGGTGAGTTCATAGGTCGTTGCGTTAGCGGCCGCTGCTGGTGCCGTGATTGTGCCGTATTCACCAGTAAGCTGAATCCCCAGCGCATTGGTTGTGGCGTTGGGCGCACCGGTCGATGCGGTAAATGCTTGACCTTGGTCAATCTTCTCTTGCACCGCAGTGCGAGCCCCGCCAAGAAGCGTATGTGATTCGGAAAATTGCGAGCGCGCAATATAGTTTTGATATTGCGGTATCGCGATTGCAGCCAATATACCGATAATCGCTACAACGATCATCAATTCAATCAGGGTAAAACCTTTTTGCATCTGAGCTTTCATGTGTTTCTCCTTGAAGGTTCAGGCAGTTGAGCCTGTTCTCCCAATTGCAGGCGCCGTGCCAACTTTCCAGCCCAGAGATTCCGCGGGTCTGAGGGGCAATGTGAACCATGCACGCTGTCTGGATTCGCACGCTTCTGACAAATTTCGTCACCTGCGATGACGCCGTTTGGCACGCCTGGCTATCTACGCTATAAGGCGAGCATTAATCCAGAAGAACCGAGCCCATGATCGACAACGTTGCCCTTTCCGGGTTGGCCAAGCAGATGGTGCTGGCCGGCCTGCTCGACGACCGGACGGCGCAGCAAGCGCAACAGCAGGCGCAACGCAACAAGCTGTCGCTGGTGACCTATGTGGTAGAGAACAAGCTCGCCAGTGGCCGGGCGGTCGCCGAACTGGCAGCAGAACAGTTCGGTGTCGCGTACATGGACCTCAACGCGCTGGATAAGGAAAGCCAGCTAAAAGACGTTGTGTCTGAAAAGTTGGCGCGCCAGCATCGCGTACTGCCGCTGATAAAACGTGGCCACAAGCTGTACGTGGCGGTGTCGGACCCGACCAACCAGCAGGCTGTTTCGGATATCCAGTTCAGTACCGGGCTGACGACCGAGGCGATTCTGGTCGAGGACGACAAGCTCGGTTTGGCCCTCGACAAGTTTTTCGAAAGCGCGACCTCCGGCCTGGAGGATCTCGGTGACGTGGATTTGGACGGGATTGACGTTCAAACCGTATCGGATGATTCAGCGAATGATGACGGCGGGGAGGCCGCCGACGACGCCCCGGTCGTGCGCTTCGTCAACAAGATGCTGCTCGACGCGATTCGCGGCGGCTCTTCCGACCTGCATTTCGAGCCGTACGAGAAAGCGTTCCGCGTACGGCTACGCACCGATGGCATTCTCCATGAAGTGGCGCGCCCGCCGATCCAGTTGGCTCCGCGCATCTCCGCACGCTTGAAGGTCATGGCCGGGCTGGATATCTCCGAGCGCCGCAAGCCGCAGGACGGCCGGATCAAGATGAAGCTGTCCAAGACCAAGGCCATCGACTTCCGCGTGAACACCCTGCCGACCTTGTGGGGCGAGAAGATCGTGATGCGGATTCTCGATCCGTCCAGCGCACAGATGGGCATCGATGCGCTGGGCTATGAGGAGGATCAGAAAGAGCTGTATATGAGTGCCCTCAAGCAGCCGCAGGGCATGATTCTGGTCACCGGCCCAACGGGGTCGGGCAAGACGGTATCCCTGTATACCGGTCTGAATATTCTGAATACAGTCGATGTGAATATCTCTACGGCGGAAGACCCGGTGGAGATCAACCTTGAGGGTATCAATCAAGTAAACGTTAATCCTCGCCAGGGCATGGACTTCTCTCAGGCGCTGCGGGCGTTTCTGCGTCAGGACCCGGACATCATCATGGTGGGCGAGATCCGCGATCTGGAGACCGCCGAGATTGCCATCAAGGCGGCTCAGACGGGCCATATGGTGATGTCGACGCTGCACACTAACAGCGCGGCGGAAACCCTTACGCGTCTGCGCAACATGGGCGTTGCGGCCTTCAATATTGCCACCTCTGTGAACCTGATCATTGCCCAGCGCCTGGCGCGCAAGCTCTGCAACGCCTGCAAAAAAGAAGTGGAAATGCCACGTGATGCCCTGCTGGAAGAGGGTTTCCCTGCCGATAAGATCGGCACCTTCAAGGTTTACGGCCCGGTGGGTTGTGAAAATTGCAAAGGCGGTTACAAAGGCCGTGTCGGTATTTATGAAGTGGTTAAAAACACGCCAGCATTGGCCAGGATTATCATGGAGGACGGCAACTCCATCGACATTTCCACCCAGATGCGTAAAGACGGCTTCAATGACCTGCGCACTTCGGCTCTTGTAAAAGCCATGCAGGGCGTGACCAGCCTGGAAGAAGTCAACCGGGTGACCAAGGACTAACATGGCGCAGAAAGCGGTAAAAACCAGTGTCTTCACCTGGGAAGGAACAAACAGGCAAGGCGCGAAGATCAAGGGCGAGCTAAGCGGCGTAAGCCCAGCACTGGTCAAAGCGCAGCTACGCAAGCAGGGCGTCAACCCGCAGAAGGTTCGCAAGAAGTCGGTGTCGCTGTTCAGCGCCGGCAAGAAGATCAAGCCGATGGATATCGCCCTCTTCACACGTCAGATGGCGACGATGATGAAAGCGGGCGTGCCGTTGTTGCAGTCCTTCGACATTATCGGCGAGGGTTTCGATAACCCGAACATGCGCAAGCTGGTGGACGACCTCAAGCAGGAGGTTGCAGCGGGTAACAGCTTCGCTACCGCTCTGCGCAAGAAGCCGCAGTATTTCGATGACCTGTATTGCAACCTGGTCGATTCGGGCGAGCAGTCCGGCTCCCTGGAAACCCTGCTGGATCGCGTCGCGACCTACAAGGAAAAGACCGAGGCGCTGAAGGCCAAGATCAAGAAAGCGATGAACTACCCGATCGCGGTGGTGCTGGTTGCGATCATCGTGTCGGCGATTCTGTTGATCAAGGTGGTTCCGCAGTTCCAGGAGGTATTCGCCAACTTCGGCGCCGAGTTGCCCGCGTTTACCCTGATGGTCATTGGCCTGTCAGAGGCCTTGCAAGCCTGGTGGCATCTGGTACTGCTTGGTCTGTTCGGCGCTGCTTATGCCTTTAAGACGGCTCACGGCAAGTCCGAGGGCTTTCGTAACTGGTTTGACCGGTTCCTGCTCAAGGTGCCGATCGTGGGTGACATTCTCTACAAGTCTGCGGTGGCGCGTTTTGCGCGGACCTTGGCGACTACGTTCGCGGCGGGTGTGCCGCTGGTGGATGCGCTGGACTCGGTTGCCGGTGCCACTGGTAACGTGGTGTTCCGCAACGCGACGATGAAGGTCAAGAGTGATGTATCCAGCGGTATGCAGCTGAACTTCTCCATGCGAACAACTGGGACCTTCCCGAGCATGGCGATTCAGATGACCGCCATTGGCGAAGAGTCTGGCTCTCTGGATGAGATGCTGGCGAAGGTCGCCACCTTCTACGAAGACGAAGTGGACAACATGGTTGACGGCCTTACTGCGCTCATGGAGCCGATGATCATGGCGGTTCTGGGTGTGCTGGTGGGCGGCTTGATCATCGCCATGTACCTGCCGATCTTCCAGCTTGGGGCCGTGGTCTAGAAAATGAATGTGGCTACTTTTCTGGCCAGCAACACGCTGGCCTTTGTTTTGTGTGTGCTGGTGCTGGGCTTGCTGGTGGGCAGTTTTCTTAATGTGGTCATCCATCGCCTGCCGATCATGATGCAGCGTGACTGGCGCGCTCAGGCGCGTGAGTTTCTGGAGCTGCCGGCCGAGCCTGCGCCAACCTTCAATCTTGTGCTTCCCAACTCTCACTGCCCGCATTGCGATCATGAGATACGGCCTTGGGAAAATATTCCCTTGGTCAGTTGGCTAGCGCTGCGCGGCAAGTGCTCGTCGTGCCGGGCGCCGATCAGCAGGCGCTATCCGTTGATCGAGCTGCTCTGTGGAGTGTTGTCCGCCTATGTGGCCTGGCACTTTGGCTTCACCTGGCAGACCGGGGCGATGCTGTTGCTGACCTGGGGTTTGCTGGCTATGAGCATGATCGATGTCGATCACCAGCTTTTGCCTGACTCCCTCGTGCTGCCGTTGCTGTGGCTGGGCTTGATTGTTAACTACTATGGATTGTTCGCCTCATTGCCGGATGCGGTGTGGGGGGCGGTCGCTGGATATCTCAGCCTATGGTCGGTTTACTGGCTATTCAAACTGGTGACTGGCAAGGAAGGCATGGGCTATGGCGATTTCAAGCTGTTGGCGATGCTGGGCGCTTGGGGCGGATGGCAAGTCTTGCCGCTGACCATTCTTCTTTCGTCAGTCGTCGGCGCAGTGCTGGGTACCATCATGCTGCGCCTGCAAAAGGCGGACAGCGGCACAACCATTCCCTTCGGCCCGTACCTGGCGATTGCCGGTTGGGTCGCGCTGCTCTGGGGCGATCAGATCACTGCAGCCTATCTTCAATTTGCCAGGTTCTAACGGTCTGGGCATTCGGGTCTGATCGGCATTAGCGATTTTTCCGTTCCGTTAGTTGTAAAAGCTGGCTTTCTCAGCTCAAAAAAGGTCGGGCGATTCTCCTGAGAATCGACCTTGCGCTTGCATCCTTTCATTTCAAACGTTACTACTGCGCGTCGTTTTATCGTCTGGACGGGACGTGATGAAGCCTTGGGTGCTGGGTTTGACGGGCGGTATCGGTAGCGGCAAGAGCGCCGTGGTGGACGCTTTCGGTCGCCTCGGAGTGCAGTGGGTCGATTCTGACCATGCCGCCCGCTGGGTTGTAGAGCCAGGTCGACCGGCGCTGGGGTTGATTGTTGATCGGTTCGGTGAGGCTGTTCTCGCGACCGATGGCAGTCTGGATAGAGCCGCGCTGCGCGAACTGGTATTCCGGGAACCGGAGCAGCGCAAATGGCTTGAGCAGCTATTGCATCCGCTGATACGCCAGGAGACCGCTGAGCACCTCGCTCGGGCAACCTCGCCGTACGCGATCATGGTTTCGCCTTTATTGGTGGAGTCCGGTCAGCACCATCAGGTTGCGCGCGTGTTGGTGGTCGATGTGCCAGAGGCGTTGCAGTTGGAGCGCGCCGTTCGGCGCGATCAATCCAGCGAAGCGCAGATCCGCGCCATTCTCAACGCACAGACCAGTCGCGAAGAACGCTTACGTCATGCCGATGATGTGCTGGTCAATGATCGAGATCGGGCCTGGCTGGAAAGCGAGGTCAAACGTTTACACGAGTTTTATCTGACGCTGCGAGGAGGTCAGGAATGAGTACTGCGGTTGTTGAATGTCCCACATGCGGGGCGCCAGTCGAGTGGAGCGTGAAGAGTGTGAGCCGACCGTTCTGCTCGGAGCGGTGCAAGTTGATCGATTTGGGCGCCTGGGCCTCGGAAGAGCATGCGATCCCTGGCAACGAGCTTGAGGATGATCTGTTCTCGGATGACGTACCGCCGCGCCAGCACTGAACTGGCGGTTGGGGTGGCGCATTGGTGTGGGGATCGGTGTGCGCGAGGGTGCTTGCTTACGCCTCGTCGCTGCCGTCATCTTTCCATGGGGCTTGCAGATAACGGCTGCGGTTGAAGGTCTCCATCCAGTCCGGATAGAAAACCACCAGGGCGCTCACGACCGTACCGTTGATGAACGCCTCGGGAAACATTACCAGCCAGATGTAGCCCGCAAAGTCCTCGAGCCAGGGCGGCATCGGGTAGCGGCCATCAATCAGCAAGACCCCAAGCCCTGCAAGGATGCAGAACAGTGCCGCGAGACCCGCGGCAAAGAAGCCTGAGAAGAAGATATACACGAAGAGGTTGCGTGGCTGGGTGCGTTCGACCGCCATCGCGCAGAGCTCGGTTACCGTAACAGGGATCAGCACCAGCAAGACGCCATTCAGGCCGAGGGCCACCAATTGCTGGTGGCCTGTGATCGTCAAGCCAAGCTGGGCGACAAATGCGGCAAGAATCGCCAGGGGCCAGTCGAGCAGTAGCGTGACGGCAGTCAGGCCGATGAAATGGAAAGACAGGCCTGAATCGAAGTCCCGGCGAACCAGCCAAAGCAGAAAGATTGCCAGAACCGCACCAAACAGCAGGTGCTGACGGCGGGTGTCGCTAAACAGCTCGACCCAGGGCGCCCGCATGCACGCCCAAATCAACCCGGCGACATACAGTAGCCAGCCCAGCAAAAGGCTGGTCGGCGCGAGCAGTTCGGCAGCGATCATCTACGGGCTCCTAGCGCCAGAGGCTGGGTTGTCGGTGGCGCCAACAAGGCTCGCCTTTTCGCGGTCAGGAATATCTGACTCAAGGTTTCCTCAAGGGGCAGGGTTTGGTTGTTCGGTGTGAATGGCTTCGATGGCTTCGAGTACCTCTGCTGATAAGTGCAGTTCGGTGCTGGCCAAATTGCTTTCCAGTTGTTCGATTGAAGTGGCACCGATGATGTTGCTGGTGACGAAAGGCCGTCGGGTCACATAGGCAAGGGCCATTTGCGCAGGGTCCAGGCCATGCTCCCTGGCGAGCGTCACATATCGGGAGCATGCCGCTTGCGATTGCGAGTTGGCGTAACGAGCGAAGCGGCTGAACAGTGTCAGGCGTGCTCCGGCTGGTCGCGCGCCTTGCTCGTATTTACCACTGAGCATGCCGAAGGCGAGCGGAGAGTAGGCAAGGAGTCCGCACTGCTCGCGCATTGCGATTTCGGCGAGCCCGACTTCAAAGGTTCGGTTGAGCAGGTTGTAGGGGTTCTGAATGGACACGACGCGCGGCCAGCCTCGGGCTTCGGCAAGCTGCAGGAACTTCATGGTGCCCCATGGCGTTTCGTTCGACAGGCCGATATGGCGGATCTTGCCGGCTTTTACTTGCTCGTCGAGCACCTCGAGGGTTTCCTCGATCGGCGTGAAGTCCTGATCCTGATGGCGGTAGCCAAGCTGGCCGAAGAAATTTGTGCTGCGCTCAGGCCAATGCAGCTGATAGAGATCGATCCAGTCCGTTTGCAGGCGCTGCAGGCTGGCGTCCAGTGCCGCGACGATGTGCTGGCGATTCATTTTCAACTGGCCGTCGCGGATGTGGTTGATGCCATTGCCTGGGCCGGCGATTTTACTGGTCAGAACCCAGTCGGCGCGGTTGCCGCGTGCCTTGAAGTAGTTACCTAGGTAGCGCTCGGTGGAGGCATAGGTGTCCGGCTTGGGCGGTACCGGGTACATTTCGGCTGTGTCGACGAAGTTGATGCCTGCGGCTTTAGCGCAGTCAAGTTGGGCGAAGGCCTCGCGCTCGCTGTTCTGCTCGCCCCAGGTCATGGTGCCCAGGCAGAGCGCAGTGACATTGAGTTCGGTACGGCCTAGTCGGCGCTGTTCCATGCGGTGTCCTTGCGTTTGGAGGGTTCTCGGATTGGGATGGTAGCGCAGGCGATAAGTTTCTTGTCTTCCCCTGCTGGCTTGAGATGCATCCGTCGTGGGCGGCTGGTCAGCGGCACCGATCTGATTGCGCCTCGAGGTGTCGGCGGAGGGAAAGGTAAGAAGCTGCTTGCTATTTGGCTGGTAATCCGGATAATTCCGCAGCCTGTCGCCGGGGATGCCTAGCCCGTTGACGCACAAACAAGGTAGGGGATGCCTAGCCTACCGAACACTGCCGTAGCGGACGCGCTGACCCGAGCCCCCGATAGCGTCTGTTTCCGGCTGTCCTGGCCTTGCCAGGGCGAGCACCATTCAGTAAGATTCGCCGTCTTATTTTCAGGGCGGCCCCTGAGGCTATAACGAATGAAGACTTTTACTGCTAAACCGGAAACCGTCAAGCGCGACTGGTTCGTCGTCGACGCTGCCGGCCAGACCCTGGGTCGTCTGGCAACCGAAATCGCTAGCCGCCTGCGTGGCAAGCACAAGGCGGAATATACCCCTCACGTCGATACCGGTGATTACATCGTCGTTATCAATGCCGAGCAAGTGCGTGTTACCGGTGCGAAAACCACCGACAAGATGTACTACTCCCACTCCGGTTTCCCGGGTGGCATCAAGTCGATCAACTTCGAGAAGCTGATCGCCAAGGCGCCAGAGCGTGTGATCGAGACCGCGGTCAAGGGCATGTTGCCTAAGAACCCGCTGGGTCGCGACATGTACCGTAAGCTGAAGGTGTATAAGGGTGCCAATCATCCGCATACCGCTCAGCAGCCCCAAGAACTGAAGATTTAACGGAATAGTTCATTATGTCGGCGACTCAAAACTACGGCACTGGCCGTCGTAAGACTGCAACCGCACGCGTATTCCTGCGTCCGGGTACTGGCAAAATCTCCATCAACAACCGCGAGCTGGACAACTTCTTCGGGCGTGAAACCGCTCGCATGGTCGTTCGCCAGCCTCTGGAACTGACTGCGACTGTCGAAAAGTTCGACATTTACGTAACTGTTCTCGGTGGTGGTGTGAGTGGTCAGGCCGGTGCGATCCGCCACGGCATCACTCGTGCCCTGATGGAATATGACGAGACCCTGCGTCCTGCTCTGCGTAAAGCTGGCTTCGTTACTCGCGATGCTCGCGAAGTTGAACGTAAGAAAGTCGGTCTGCGTAAGGCGCGTAAGCGTCCGCAGTACTCGAAGCGCTAATTCAGGCTTCTCAAAAAGAACGCCCAGCTTCTCACGGAGCTGGGCGTTTTTTTATGCGCGTCGTTTTCTTTCCTGCGACAGCATGTCGCGCGGCAAGCCCCGGCTTTCGGGGCCTGACGCAAGGATGTATCCGGTTATTACCTTGTCATGAGAGGGGGTTTTCTTTACCATTTGGCGAATTTTTTCGCGGCCTCGTTTTACAGTAGACGCACGTAGTAGACGCCTGCTTTCGGTAGGCCATAAGAAAACTGATGGGAGACGACTGAATGAGCAATGACGGCGTGAATGCTGGCCGGCGTCGCTTCCTCGTAGCCGCTACTTCGGTAGTAGGTGCTGCAGGAGCGGTGGGTGCCGCGGTCCCGTTCGTGGGATCGTGGTTCCCAAGTGCCAAGGCCAAGGCTGCCGGTGCACCGGTTAAGGTAAATATCAGCAAGATCGAGCCAGGCCAGCAGATGGTTGCCGAATGGCGCGGTCAGCCGGTATTTATCCTCCGTCGGACCGACGAGGCCATGGCGAACCTGGCGAAGCTGACTGACACGGTAGCGGATCCCAATTCCGAGGCTTCGGTACAGCCAACCTATGTCGATCCGGCGGTTCGCTCGATCAAACCGGAAGTGCTTATTGTCGTCGGACTCTGCACGCATCTCGGTTGTTCCCCATCCTTCCGCCCGGAAGTGGCAGCGCCTGATCTGGGTGCCGATTGGCTCGGCGGCTACTTCTGCCCGTGCCACGGATCGAAGTACGACTTGGCTGGCCGCGTCTACAAGGGCCAGCCTGCGCCCTTGAACCTGCCGGTTCCCCCACACACATACGAGACGGACTCCATTGTCGTCATCGGCGTGGATCAGGAGAGCGCATGATGAGCAAGTTCATGGAATGGGTCGACGCGCGCTTCCCCGCGACCAAAATGTGGGAAGACCATCTAAGCAAGTACTACGCACCGAAGAACTTTAACGTCCTGTATTTCTTCGGTTCGCTCGCTTTGTTGGTTCTTGTCAATCAACTGCTTACCGGTGTCTGGTTGACGATGAGTTTCGAGCCGTCTGCAGAAGGTGCATTCGCCTCCGTCGAATACATCATGCGCGACGTCGAATATGGCTGGATCATTCGCTACCTGCACTCCACCGGTGCGTCGGCGTTCTTCGTCGTGGTCTACCTGCATATGTTCCGCGGGATCCTTTATGGCTCCTATCAGAAGCCGCGCGAGCTGGTCTGGATCTTCGGCATGATGATCTACCTGGCGTTGATGGCGGAGGCGTTCATGGGCTACCTGCTGCCGTGGGGCCAGATGTCCTACTGGGGCGCCCAGGTAATCATCTCGCTGTTCGGTGCCATCCCGGTTATCGGCGACGATCTGACCCAGTGGATTCGCGGTGATTACCTGATCTCCGGCATCACCCTGAACCGCTTCTTTGCACTGCACGTCATCGCACTGCCGATCGTGATCCTCGGGCTAGTCGTGCTGCACATCCTCGCGCTGCATGAGGTGGGCTCGAACAACCCGATGGGCGTCGACATCAAGAAGACCAAGAACGAAGCAGGCGTGCCGCTTGATGGCATTCCGTTCCATCCGTACTACACGGTGAAGGATATCGTGGGTGTGGTGGTGTTCTTGTTCGTGTTCTGCGCCATCGTGTTCTTCTTCCCGGAAATGGGTGGCTATTTCCTCGAGAAGCCTAACTTCGAAGTGGCGAACGCCTTCAAGACGCCAGAGCATATCGCGCCTGTTTGGTATTTCACGCCGTTCTACGCGATCCTTCGTGCGGTTCCAGACAAGCTCCTGGGCGTCATTGCCATGGGCGCTGCGATCGCCGTGCTGTTCGTACTGCCCTGGCTTGACCGCAGTCCGGTCAAATCAATGAAGTACAAGGGCTGGATGAGCAAGATCACGCTGCTGGCGTTCTGCATCTCCTTCATCATTCTCGGTGTGCTTGGCGTATTGGCTCCGACTCCCGAGCGCACACTTCTCGCGCGGATCTGTACTGCTATCTACTTCGGCTACTTCATCCTGATGCCGTTCTATACCAAGCTCGAGAAGACCAAAGTAGTTCCGCAAAGGGTGGCTGGCTGATGAAAAAGCAATTTGCTGCATTGATTCTCGCACTGGTGCCGGCCTTTGGTTTCGCGGCTGGTGGTGGCGTTCATCTGGATGAAGTCGATGTCGATCTGACTGATAAGGTCGCGTTGCAGGATGGTCTGCAGACCTTTACCAACTACTGCATGGGCTGCCACAGCGCGCAGTACCAGCGGTACGAGCGGGTTGCGACGGATCTGGATATTCCCGCAGAGATCATGCTCGACAATATCGTCTTCACTGGCGCCAAGATCGGCGATCACATGAAGATCGGCATGACTCCGGATGATGCCAAGACCTGGTTTGGTGCAGCTCCGCCGGACCTGACGCTGGTCGCGCGAGTGCGTGGAAACGATTGGTTGTACACCTACCTGCGCAGTTTCTACGAAGATCCTGCTCGTCCATATGGAGTCAACAACACGGTATTCCCGAACGTCGGCATGCCGCACGTGCTGGCACCGCTGCAGGGGCGCCAGGTGTTGCCCGGTACGCTTCCCGAGGGCGAGTCGGTGGCGTGCAAGCAGGTTCAGGTTGTCGAAGACGGTCGCAAGCAGTTCGACCCGCTGACTGGCACACCGATCACGCACGAAGACTGCCATGCCATGACGGTTGTTCCGGGTACCGGTGAGCTTAGCGAGGCTGAATACGACGAGAAGATCAAAAACCTGGTGACCTTCCTCGCGTACTCGGCGAATCCGGTCAAGCTGGAGAGCCAGCGCATTGGTACTTATGTACTGCTGTTCCTGGCGTTCTTCTTCGTATTTGCCTATCTGCTCAAGCGGGAATATTGGAAAGACGTCCACTGATTTCTCGCTTGTTTGTTGTACCCCGCGG
>NZ_AGSX01000191.1 GCF_000235745.1 Stutzerimonas stutzeri SDM-LAC
CAAACCACCTTCGAAACACGCAGCGCCTTGAGTCGCTGATCCAAGAGGCGGCCACTTCGTTAGATCCACCATCATACGGCGCGCTCAATCCAGCCCCCTCGCCCCTCGGGGGAGAGGGCTGGGGTGAGGGGACCGCGCTTCGACCCAGCGCAAAAGCTCAGTCAAACCACCTTCGAAGTGCGCAGCCCCTCAAGTTGCTGATCCGCGAGGCGGCCACTTCGTCACAGATAAACCACTTTCATCCGGCGCGCTCAATCCAGCCCCCTCGCCCCTTTGGGGAGAGGGTTGGGGTGAGGGGATCGCGCTTCGACCCAGCGCAATAGCTCGGTCATTACACCGTCGAGATTCTTCAGCACGTCCAGGTTGCTGAAGCGCAGAACGTCCAGTCCGTGCCGCCTCAAGTACTCGGTGCGCACGCGGTCCTTCGCCAGTCCGGCATCGTCATAGTGCTGTCCGCCATCGAGCTCGATCACGAGCCGCAGCTCGGCGCAATAGAAATCCAGCACATAGGGTGACCACGGATGCTGCCGCCGGAACTTGAATCCCGCCAAACCGCGATTGCGTAGCTGCCGCCACAGCAGGCGCTCGCAATCGGTGAGTTGGTGTCGGAGGGCTCTGGCGAAGTGGCGTTGTTCGGGCGATAGGCGTTCGGTAGGCATCGCACATCCTTGTGTCGGTATAGGCCTCTCGCATCCGTGCGAGAGTTTTGCTTGATCAGCGCGAGGCCGTTGCGTCAATGATGCTCGCGCGTCGCCCTGAACTTCACTTCCGGCCAGCGCTCTTCCATCAGGCTCAGATTGACCCGCGTCGGCGCCAGGTAGGTGAGGTGGCCGCCGCCATCGACCGCCAGGTTCTCGTAGGCCTTGTCGCTGAATTCCTTGAGCTTCTTCTCGTTGTCGCACTCGATCCAGCGGGCCGACCAGACGTTGATCGCCTCGTAGGCGCACTCAACCTTGTATTCCTCCTTCAGCCGGCTGGCGACGACGTCGAACTGCAGCACGCCGACCGCGCCGAGGATGATGTCGTTGTTGCGCTCGGGGAAGAACACCTGGGTGGCGCCTTCTTCCGCCAACTCTTGCAGACCTTGGCGCAGCTGCTTGGACTTCAGCGGGTCCTTCAGGCGTACGCGGCGGAACAGTTCCGGCGCGAAGTGCGGGATGCCGGTGAAACCGAGGTTTTCGCCTTCGGTGAAGGTGTCGCCGATCTGGATGGTGCCGTGGTTGTGCAGGCCGATGATGTCGCCGGCCCAGGCTTCCTCCAGCTGCTCACGCTCGCTCGAGAAGAAGGTCAGGGCATCGGCGATGCGGATGTCCTTGCCGATGCGCGCGTGGCGCAGCTTCATGCCTTTTTCGTACTTGCCCGAGCAGATGCGCATGAAGGCGATGCGGTCGCGGTGCTTGGGGTCCATGTTCGCCTGGATCTTGAAGACGAAGCCGGTGAATTTGTCCTCCACCGGCTCGACGACCCGCTCGTTGGCTTCACGCGGCAGCGGACGCGGCGCCCAGTCGACCACGGCATCGAGCACATGGTCGACACCGAAGTTGCCCAGCGCGGTGCCGAAGAACACCGGGGTCATCTGGCCCTTGATGAATTCGTCCTGGTCGAACTCGTGACAGGCGCCCTGGACCAGTTCCAGCTGTTCGACGAAGCGGTCGTACTCGTCGCCGATGTGCTTGCGCGCTTCGTCGGAGTCAAGCTTCTGGATGATCTTGACGTCGGTGCGCTCATGCCCGTGGCCCGGCGTGTAGACGATGATGTAATCGTCCTTGAGGTGATACACGCCCTTGAAGTCGCGGTAGCAGCCGATCGGCCAGGTAATTGGTGCGGCCTTGATCTTGAGGACCGCCTCGATCTCGTCGAGCAGCTCGATGGGGTCGCGGATGTCGCGGTCGAGCTTGTTGATGAAGCTGACGATGGGTGTGTCGCGCAGGCGGCAAACGTCCATCAGGGCGATGGTGCGCGGCTCGACGCCCTTACCGCCGTCGAGCACCATCAGCGCCGAGTCCACTGCGGTCAGGGTGCGGTAGGTGTCTTCCGAGAAGTCTTCGTGGCCGGGGGTATCGAGCAGGTTGATCATGTGCTCGCGGTAGGGGAACTGCATCACCGAGGTGGTGATGGAGATACCGCGCTGCTTTTCCATTTCCATCCAGTCGGAAGTCGCGTGACGGTCGGATTTACGCGACTTCACGGTGCCGGCCACGGCAATCGCCTTGCCCATCAGCAGCAGCTTTTCGGTGATGGTGGTCTTGCCCGCGTCGGGGTGGGAAATGATGGCGAAGGTGCGGCGCTTCGCGACTTCGGCGGCCTGAGAGGTCATGGCGGTCCCGGTATAGAAAGCGTGTCGGAAAAAGCCGGCGATTATAGCGCAAAGGGCGCCTGAGGATTGCCGCGGCGGTAGTCTGGTCAGTCGCGACGGGACGAGACGAGCGGAACATCCCCGCTGTACATCTGTCGGTTTGAATACGGTAGGTTTGCCGAGAGGATAAAAAAGGAGCTGAGTACGGATTTTTCATTGATCTGAAACAGCTGTGGTTCTAAAGTTCGCGCCCGAACGTCCATGCTGGCAACGATCCATCCGGCTCAAGTACTGACGACGAGAGATCACGATTTTCACCAGACCGCTGCAGCAGCTGCCGTGGGTCTGGCCGTGATACTCGGCGACATGCCTTGGGAAGTAGGCGAACCAAAGTGGGGAAACTGATCAGGCGTTCACCCCTAATCCGACTTTACGTTTCCCGATTTGGAGCCATGCATGTCGATCAAGATCGAAGATTACTACTCCCGTTCCACCTTCCAGAAGATGAAGGATTTCTCTGACCAGCACGAAACGCCATTCGTGGTCATTGATACCCAGACCATCGACAAGGCGTACGACGATCTGCGCGCCGGTTTCGAATTCGCCAAAGTCTATTACGCAGTCAAGGCCAACCCCGCAGTTGAGATCATCGATCTGCTGCGCGACAAGGGTTCGAACTTCGACATCGCGTCGATCTACGAGCTGGACAAGGTGATGTCCCGCGGTGTCGGCCCGGAGCGCATCAGCTACGGCAACACCATCAAGAAAGCCAAGGATATCCGCTACTTTTACGACAAGGGTGTGCGCATGTTCGCCACCGACTCGGAAGCCGATCTGCGCAACATCGCCAAGGCCGCACCGGGTTCGAAAGTCTATGTGCGGATTCTGACCGAAGGCTCGACCACGGCTGACTGGCCGCTTTCGCGCAAGTTCGGCTGCCAGACCGACATGGCGATGGATCTGCTGATTCTTGCGCGTCAGCTGAAGCTGGAGCCGTACGGCATCTCCTTCCACGTCGGCTCGCAGCAGCGTGACATCTCCGTCTGGGACGCCGCGATTGCCAAGGTGAAGGTGATCTTCGAGCGCTTGAAGGAAGAAGACGGCATCGAGCTGAAAATGATCAACATGGGTGGCGGCTTCCCGGCCAACTACATCACCCGTACTAACAGTCTGGAAACCTACGCCGAAGAAATCATCCGCTTCCTCAAGGAAGACTTCGGTGACGACCTGCCGGAAATCATCCTCGAACCAGGCCGTTCGCTGATTGCCAACTCGGGCGTTCTGGTCAGCGAAGTGGTGTTGGTGGCGCGCAAGTCGCGCACCGCCGTTGAGCGCTGGGTCTATACCGACGTCGGCATGTTCTCCGGGCTGATCGAAACCATGGGCGAAGCCATCAAGTTTCCGATCTGGACCGAGAAGAAGGGCGAGATGGAAGAGGTGGTCATCGCCGGCCCGACCTGCGACAGCGCCGACATCATGTATGAGAACTACAAGTACGGCCTGCCGCTGAACCTGGCCATCGGCGACCGTATGTACTGGCTGTCCACCGGTGCCTACACCACCAGCTACAGCGCCGTGGAGTTCAACGGCTTCCCGCCGCTGAAGGCCTACTACATCTGATCAGTGCGATTGGAACGCCGCGATACCGGATGTTCGCGGCGTTTATTTCCGCTAGTTGGCTGGTTAAAACGCTCTCTGTCTGAGCGGCGCTTGGCGTGAGTCGCGCTTGCTAGCTACAGACGCGGCCCATTACAGGCCGCGTGACATGTCTTCAAGGCATCTGTACTTCGATTACTCCATCGGCAGTCATGCTGATTTTCCGGGTGCCGGCTTCGACATCCGGTGTAGGCATGGCATCCATGCGCTTCATCGACACGCTGCGCATCATCTCGGGCTGAAAATTGCCACCGCTGTTCAGGTTGAGGCTGACGATCTTGTAGTCGTTACCGCCCAGTGCCTCGGTGGCCAGCTGCGCACGGGCGCGGAAGGCGGTTACGGCATCCTTGAGCAGGGCATCCTCGTTCTGCTGGCGGATCGAGTCCGACACACTGAAATACATGCCGCCCATTTTCAGGTCTTGCATCAGCTCGCCGGTGAGCTTGGACAGCGTAGCGAAGTCTGCGCTTTCCAGGCGCAGTTCGGCGCGTTCACGCCAGGCAGTGATCTGCTGGCCCTTTTCCTCGTAGACCGGATAACTGCTACGGCTGCCTTGGCTGACCTCGACGCCTTTTGCCTGGCGGGCGGTTTGTAGTGCCTTGTTCATCGCGCGAGTCGTCTGCGCTGCCAACTGCGCCGGGTCTTCGTGCTGCGACTCGGTGAACAGCGTGACATGCATGCGGTCCTGGGCGACCTCGCTGCTGGCTTCGGCGCGCAGCGAAATCTGATTGTAATGTTGCTCGTCGGCTACGGCGGGAAGGCAGGCGATGCAGGCCAGCAGCGCAATGCTGCGCGGGACGGAAACGAACATGGATGCTCCTGAATTCGATGGCACCAGCGGTGCGGCGCAGAGACTTTAGCGTTTTGGCGTGCGCGACGCAGATTTTCTGTGCGTCGCGTTGCCGCAGATCAGCTGTCTTTCCAATGGCTTGGTTATACTCGCGACTCCTTTGGAGACCCCATGCACGCATCCGTTCACCTGCTTTCCGCCAGCCGCCAGAACCTTCGTCTGCTGACCCTGATCCGCGTCCTCGTACTGGCGGCTCAGGCGGGCGCGGTAGGGCTCGCCTTCGCGACCCAGCTGTTTGGTCTGCCGTGGTTTCATCTGGGGGTCACGCTTGGCGTTTCGGCGTTGATCTGCCTGGGTACGGCGCTGCGGCTTCGCCGGCCATGGCCGGTCACTGAGCTTGAATATGCCGGGCACCTGGCAACCGATCTGTTGATCCACAGTGCCCTGCTCTATTACTCGGGCGGCTCGACCAACCCATTCGTTTCCTATTATCTGGTGCCGCTTACCATTGCGGCGGCGACCCTGCCGTGGCTGTATTCGGTAGCGTTGTCCGGACTCGCGCTTGCCGGGTACACCTTGATGCTGGTGTGGTACGACCCGGTCATTGTGCCGCCGGTCGATCGCACCACGCTGCTGGTCTATGGCATGTGGCTGAGTTTCGCGCTGGCGGCAGCGCTGATCACTTTTTTCGTGGCGCGAATGGCTGAACAACTGCGGCGTCAGGAGCAGCTTCAGGCTCAGCGTCGTGAAGAAAGCATGCGCGACCAACAGCTGTTGGCCGTGGCGACCCAGGCCGCCGGTGCCGCGCATGAGCTGGGCACGCCGCTGGCAACCATGAGTGTGCTGCTCAAGGAGTTGCGTCAGGATTACAGGGAGCCAGCGGAACTCAGCGAAGACCTGGCATTGCTGCAATCGCAGGTTCAGTTGTGCAAGGACAGCCTGCGCCAGTTGGTCCGCGCGGCCGAAGCCGATCGTCGCCAGGCCATCGTCGAGCAGACCGTGCGGGAGTGGGTCGAATCGGTGTTGCAGCGCTGGCACCTGATGCATCCGGAGGCCACCTATCGTTTTCAGTGCCTGGGCAAGGGCACGCCCCCGCGCCTGATGCCGCCGGCGGACCTGGGCCAGTCGCTGCTCAATCTGCTGAACAACGCCACCGATGCCAGTCCGGACAATCTGGACATCCGGCTGGATTGGGACGCGCAGTGGATCAAGTTGACCATTCGCGACCACGGCGCGGGTGTACCGCTGGCCATCGCGGAACAGATCGGCAGGCCGTTCATCACGACCAAGGGCAAGGGATTCGGGCTCGGCCTGTTCCTCAGCCAGGCCAGCGTCACGCGCGCCGGAGGCACCGTGAAGCTTTACAATCATGAAGCGGGTGGCACCCTGACCGAGCTGCGCTTGCCGCATGGCTCGGTACGGGCCTGACCAGACGCGATCATTACGCGAGGAATGCAAACATGACCGAAGAGTTGCTGCAGCACGAAGGCGAAGAACAGCCTCATCTGCTGCTGGTAGACGACGATCCGACCTTTACTCGCGTCATGGCGCGCGCCATGAGCCGCCGCGGTCTGCACGTCAGTATTGCCGGTTCAGCGGAAGAGGGCCTGGAAATGGCCAAGCAGGACCTGCCCGACTACGCCGTGCTGGACCTGAAGATGGATGGCGATTCCGGCCTGGTGCTGCTGCCCAAGCTGCTCGAGCTGGACCCGGAAATGAAGGTGCTGATTCTGACCGGTTATTCGAGCATCGCCACCGCTGTCGAAGCCATCAAGCGTGGCGCGTGCAATTACCTGTGCAAACCCGCCGATGCCGACGATGTACTGGCCGCGTTGCTCTCCAAACATGCCGACCTGGATACGCTGGTGCCGGAAAACCCGATGTCGGTGGACCGCCTGCAATGGGAGCACATCCAGCGCGTGCTCGCCGAGCACGATGGCAATATCTCAGCCACTGCCCGTGCGCTGGGGATGCACCGGCGTACGCTGCAGCGCAAACTGCAGAAGCGCCCCGTACGGCGCTGATCGTCTTGCAAGCCAGCGCCAATGGCCTCGGCTGTTAGCGCAGCACTCTTTGTATGCCGGATCGATAGCCTGACGAGGCTCGATCCGGCATCTTCCTTTACCGTATCGTCCCTTCCTGACCCTTCTCTCGAGCCTCGCCATGCTGCCCGTGGTTCTGCAGACCCTGAGCGTTACCGCTCCGGTATTCGTGATGCTGTTCATCGGCCTCGCCTTGATGCGTCTGCGCTTGATCGATTCGACATTCATCCACACCGCATCGACGCTGGTGTTCAAGGCGACGATGCCAACCTTGCTGTTCCTATCGGTCATCAAGGCGGATCTGAACGCTGCGCTTCAGCCCACGCTGCTCGCCTATTACGTTGCTGCGACGGTGGGAGGATTTCTGCTGGCGTGGGCATGGGCGCTTTGGCGCTGTCCGGTCTCCGATCGTGGCGTCTACGTACAGGGTGCGTTTCGCGGCAACAACGGAGTGGTGGGGTTGGCGTTGGCAACCAGTCTCTATGGAGACTACGGGCTCTCGCTTGGCGGCGTGCTGGCCGGGTTGGTGATCCTGTTGTACAACAGCCTGTCCGCAGTGGTGCTGGCGATCTACAGCCCGGACGGTGAGGCTGATGCGGGGGCCATCGTTCGCAGCATCTTGCGCAACCCGTTGGTCATCGCAGTAGCTGCGGCGATACCTTTTGCTTACTGGCAAATCGCGCTGCCCGACTGGCTGGAGACGTCTGGGCAGTATTTCGCTCAACTGACGTTGCCGCTGGCGCTGATCTGCATTGGCGGCACGCTGTCGATTTCCGTATTGCGCGAGAGCAGCCGCGTCGCGATGAGCTCGAGTCTGATGAAAATGGTCTGGTTCCCGGCGTTGGCAACGCTGGGAGCCTGGCTATGCGGTTTTCGTGGCGCCGAGCTGGGCATCCTGTTTCTCTACTTCGGCTGCCCGACGGCATCGTCCAGCTTTGTCATGGCACGCGCCGTCAATTCCAATCATCAGCTGGCCGCTACCATCATCGCCATCACCACGCTCGGCGCGGTGCTGACGATCAATATCGGATTGTTCCTGCTGGGCTGGGTCGGCTGGATCTGACCAGCCGGCCCTGAGCATCAGGCGCGCTGGGTCTTCCAGGCCCGACCGGAGATGACCAGCAAGGTGACCATGGTCAGCGGCACCACGTAGCCGATCATGGCGTCGCCGAACACTTCAGCCAAAGGCCGGCCGGTGCTGACCAGCACCAGGTAGACGGTATAGGCGAGGTAGTAAGCAACGAACAGCAGGCCTTCCCAGCGATTGATGGCATAACCGCTAAAGAAAATCGGAAGACAGGCCAGGGCGACGGCGATCATCACCGGGAAGTCGAAAGCCAGCGCATTGGCAGCCACGCCGATCGCATCGGGTGATACCAGCGAGGCCAGCCCCAGCACGCAGAGCAGGTTGAAGATGTTGCTGCCGACGATGTTGCCGACCGCGATATCACGTTCGCCGCGTATGGCCGCGAGGACGGACGTGGCCAGTTCCGGCAGTGAGGTGCCGATGGCGATCACCGTCAGGCCGATCACCAGTTCCGACAGGCCCAACGCGCGAGCCAGTGAGACTGCGCCTTCGACCAGAAAATTCGAGCCGGTGACCAGCAGAACCAGTCCCGCAACAACGAGGCTGGCGTTGATCAAAGAGGCATAGGGCTTGGGTGTTTCGTCGAGACCGAATTCCTTGGCGAACTCATCGTCGGCGGTGGCGGCAGCATTGGCGCGGCGGCTGCTAATGATCAGAAACAGCGTGTAGCCGATCACCGCTGAAAACAGCAGTGCGCCATCAAGGCGGCTGAGCGAGCCGTCCCAGGCCAGGGCGTAGGTGATCAGACTGGCGCCGATCATGATCGGCACGTCGAGTCGAATCAGCTGGCGTGAAACCACCAAGGGCGCGATCAGCGCGGTGACGCCGAGGATCAGCAGAACGTTGGCGATGTTGCTGCCGAGTACGTTGCCGATGGCGATGTCGCCGCTGCCGTTGAGAGCGGCCTGTACGCTGACCGCGGTTTCCGGTGCGCTGGTGCCGAACGCCACCACGGTGAGACCGATGATCAGTGGCGGGATACCGAACTGGGCAGCGAGTTTGGCGGCGCCACGGACCAATACCTCGGCGCCAGCGACGAGTAGTACCAGGCCGGCTATCAAGTAAACGAACGTCATCGCAGACACGATGGAGGGCTCCAGATGGAATGAAAATTAGGGGGGTTAGCGCTGGTGCTTCCAGGCGCGCAGAAAGATCACCAAAAGCGTAATGGCGGTCAAGGGCAATACGTACCAAGTCATTGCGTGACGCAGCAGGTTGATTGCCGGCAGGCCGGTGGAAAACATCACCAGATACAGCGTGTAGGCCACGTAATAGCCAAAAAACATCGTGCCTTCCCAGCGGTTGATGCGGTAGCCGGAGAAAAAGATCGGCAGGCAGGCGGCGAACACGGCAAGCATGACCGGGATATCGAAGGCTAAGGCATTTGGCGAAATGGACAGGCCTTCGGGCGAAATCGCCGCACCGGCACCCAGCACCAGCAGCAGATTGAAGATGCAACTGCCGACGATATTACCCACGGCGATGTCGCGCTCACCGCGATAGACCGCCAGCAGCGAAGTTGCGAGTTCCGGCATGGAGGTCCCGACGGCGATCACGGTCAGGCCGATGACCAACTCCGACAATCCCAGGGCTCGGGCCAGGGCCACCGCGCCCTCGATGAGCAGGTTGGAACCCAGGATCAGCAAACCCAGACCGACCAGCACCAGGGTCAGCTGGAGAATCCAGCCGAGCGGTGGCGCGTTACGGTCCGCACCGTATTCGTCGCGGAACTCGTCAGGCTGCACTGACGCTTCCCGCTTGCTCGCGATCACCAGAAAGCCTGTGTAGAGCAGCAGCAGCGCCATCAGAATTAGCCCGTCAATCTGGCTGAGCCGGCCGTTCCACGACAGAGCGAACGTCAGCAGGCCGGCGCCGATCATCACCGGTACGTCGAGACGTACCAATTGCCGAGACACCACCAATGGCGCAACCAGCGCCGAGAGACCGAGAATGAGCAGGATGTTGGCGATGTTGCTGCCGATCACATTGCCGACGGCGATATCCCCGCTGCCGTTCAGCGAGGCTTGGATGCTTACCGCTGTTTCTGGTGCGCTGGTGCCGAACGCGACGACAGTCAGGCCAATGATCAGCGGCGAAATGCCGAAGCGTGCCGCCAGCTTGGCGGCGCCTTTTACCAGCGCTTCGGCGCCAGCGACCAGCAGCACAAGGCCGCCGATCAGGTAGGCCAGGGTCATAAAACTCATCAGTGATCCTTTGGAAAAACAGTCTGCAATCAGTCCAGCGTTTCGATCCTTACTGGAGCGATGCCTTCCTCGAGCAGGTCAATGCGATTCGCAGCCACTCGTGAGAGATCGATGATTCGGCCCGGTTCAAAAGGCCCGCGATCATTGATGCGCACGGTGACTTGCTTGCCGTTCTCCAGATTGGTGACTTGCACGCGCGTGTCGAAGGGAAGCGTCTTATGTGCGGCCACCAGTTCGTTCTGGTTGAAGGTTTCGCCGCTGGCCGTTTCCTTTCCTTGAAAGCTGCGAGCGTAGTACGAAGCCTCGCCTTTCTGGACGACGGTGCTTTCAGTGGCATCCGCCTCTGGCGACTCGGTACAACCGGCGGCGAGGGCAAGCAGGATCGGGGCGGTCAGTATTCGGGTTTGCATGAGAGCAATCCTTCCTGAACGGATCAGGCTGCGGTTACTGGTTCGGTTTCGTCAGCTTTGGATCGTCAATGGGCGCGGCCGTTCACTGGCCCATGAACTGCAGTGATGGGCTCGGCTCAATAAAAGGAACGGGCCCTGTCGGGCCCGTATCGGTCAGCCTTCCAGCTTGCTATTGAGCAACTGGTTGACCTGGGCGGGGTTGGCTTTGCCTTTCGAGGCCTTCATGGCTTGGCCGACGAAGAAGCCGAACATCTTGCCGCGCTTGGCTTCGTCGCTGGCGCGGTACTGTTCGACCTGCTCGGCGTTGGCGGCGAGCACCTCGTCGAGCATCTTCTCGATCGCACCGCTATCGGTGACCTGCTTGAGGCCTTTTTTCTCGATGATCTCGTCGGCCGAGCCTTCGCCCGCGGCCATGGCCTCGAACACCATCTTGGCGATCTTGCCGCTGATGGTGTTGTCCTTGATGCGCTGGATCATGCCGCCTAGCTGCTCGGCTGAGACTGGCGACTGCTCGATATCCAGGTTGTCCTTGTTGAGCAGGCTGGAGAGCTCGCCCATGACCCAGTTGGCGGCCAACTTGGCGTCGCCGCAGACGCGCTGCACCGCTTCGAAGTAATCGGCCATCTCACGGCTGGCGGCCAGCACATCGGCATCATAGGCAGACAGGCCGAACTCGCGTTCGAAACGCTCGCGCTTCTCGACGGGCAGCTCAGGCAGGCTGGCGCGCACCTCGTCGAGGAAGCTCTGCTCAATCACCACCGGCAGCAGATCGGGGCAGGGGAAGTAGCGGTAGTCGTTGGCTTCTTCCTTGCTCCGCATCGAGCGCGTTTCGTCCTTGTTCGGGTCATACAGGCGAGTTTCCTGCACCACCTTGCCGCCGTCTTCGATCAGCTCGATCTGCCGCTGCACTTCATGGTTGATGGCTTTTTCGATAAAGCGGAAGGAGTTGACGTTCTTGATCTCGGCGCGGGTGCCGAACTCGACCTGGCCCTTCGGCCGGACCGACACGTTGCAGTCGCAACGCAGCGAGCCTTCGGCCATGTTGCCGTCGCAGATACCGAGATAACGCACCAGCGCGTGGATCGCCTTGACGTAGGCGACCGCTTCCTTGGCGCTGCGGATGTCCGGCTCGGAGACGATTTCCAGCAGCGGCGTGCCGGCGCGGTTCAGATCGATACCGCTCATGCCCTGGAAGTCTTCGTGCAGGCTTTTGCCGGCGTCCTCTTCCAGGTGCGCGCGAGTGATGCCAATGCGGCGGGTGCTGCCGTCTTCCAGGGTGATGTCCAGATAGCCTTTGCCGACGATCGGGTGATCCATCTGGCTGGTCTGGTAACCCTTGGGAAGGTCCGGGTAGAAGTAGTTCTTGCGCGCGAAGACGTTTTTGTCAGCGATCTCGGCATCAATCGCCAAACCGAACTTGCAAGCCATGCGCACGGCTTCGGCATTGAGTACCGGCAGCGTGCCGGGCATGCCCAGATCTACCAGGCTGGCCTGGGTGTTGGGTTCGGCGCCGAATGATGTGGCGCTACCCGAGAAGATTTTCGATTGAGTCGCGAGCTGTGCGTGGATTTCCAGCCCGATCACGGTTTCCCATTGCATGTGTTCGTCCTCAGAATCCGCTCGGTGCTTGTTTGTGCCACTCGGTGACCTGTTGGTACTGATGAGCAACGTTGAGCAAGCGGCCTTCCTGGAAATACGGCGCCAGCAATTGCACGCCTACCGGTAAACCGTCGATGAAGCCGGCCGGCATGGAAATGCCGGGGATACCGGCCAGGTTGGCGGTGATGGTGTAGATGTCTTCGAGGTAGGCCGAGACCGGGTCGGCGTTCTTCTCGCCGAGCTTCCATGCCAGGTTCGGCGTGGTCGGGCCGAGGATCACGTCGACCTCTTCGAAGGCGCTGACGAAGTCGTTCTTGATCAGGCGACGGATTTTCTGTGCCTTCAGGTAGTAGGCGTCGTAGTAGCCGGCGGACAAGGCATAGGTGCCGACCATGATCCGACGGCGGACCTCATCGCCGAAGCCTTCCGCGCGGGAACGCTTATAGAGGTCGGTCAGGTCTGCGGGGTTCTCGCAGCGATAACCGAAACGTACGCCGTCGAAGCGCGACAGGTTGGAGCTGGCCTCAGCCGGCGCGATCACATAATAGGACGGGATCGCGTGCTGCATGTTTGGCAGGCTGATGTCCTTCACTGTGGCGCCGAGCTTTTTCAGCTCTTCGACGGCCGCCATCACGGCAGCGGCAATCTTGGCATCCAGGCCGCTGCCGAAATATTCCTTCGGCAGGCCGATGCGCAGGCCGGAAAGTGGCTTTTCCAGCGCGGAGAGATAGTCGTCCAGCGGCTGGTCGGCGCTGGTCGAATCCTTCGGATCGAAGCCGGCCATGGCGCCCAACATCAAGGCGCAGTCTTCTGCCGTGCGGGCCAGCGGGCCGCCCTGGTCGAGGCTGGAGGCGTAGGCGATCATGCCCCAGCGCGAAACGCGACCGTAGGTTGGCTTGAGACCGGTGAGGTTGGTCAGCGCTGCAGGCTGGCGGATCGAACCGCCCGTATCGCTGCCGGTGGCGGCAGGTAACAGGCGCGCCGCGACGGCTGCCGCTGAACCGCCGGACGAGCCGCCCGGTACGCGGCTGATATCCCAGGGGTTCTTCACGGCGCCGTAGTAGCTTGACTCGTTGGCCGAGCCCATGGCGAATTCGTCCATGTTCAGCTTGCCCAGCGAGACCGCGCCGGCAGCTGAAAGCCGTTCAACGATCGTGGCATCGTAGGGCGCTTGAAAGTTGTCGAGAATTTTCGAGCCGCAGCTGGTTCGGACGCCCTCGGTGCAGAACAGATCCTTGTGACCGATAGGCGCTCCGAGCAGTGCGCCAGCTTCACCGTTGGCGCGGCGTACGTCGGCGGCTTTGGCCTGAGCGATGGCCTGCTCTTCGGTGACGGTAATAAAACTGTTGAGCTGTGGATCGAGCTGCCCGATTCGAGTCAGCAGCGAGCGGGTCAGCTCTTCGGCGGAGAACTGCTTGGCGGCCAGTGCGCGGGCAATCTCGGCGAGGGTCAATTGATGCATGTCGGCGTCCTTCATTACTCGATCACCCGCGGAACCAGATACAGGCCGTCTTCCACGGCCGGGGCGATGGCCTGGTAGGCGTCGCGCTGGTTGGTTTCGGTGACCTCGTCGGCACGCAGGCGCTGGCTGGTTTCTAGCGGGTGAGCCAGGGGCTCGATGCCCGTGGTGTCCACGGCCTGCATGCGATCGATCAGGCCGAGGATGTTGTTCAGGGTCTCGGTGGTGCGGGGCAGATCGTCTTCATTCAGACCCAGGCGGGCCAGATGAGCGATCTTTTCCACCTCGGAGCGTTCAAGCGCCATCGGGATTCTCCAGCGGGAAGCGAGTCGGGTGCGCCTTTCGTCGGCAAAGCTCGACGAGGGGCGGCGGGTTCGAGCCGCAGCGGTGGGCATTCGAGCCCGGAAAAGCCGTCAATCTTACATGCCTGCGGGGCTTCTCGGTAGCACGGCTGCGGCTTGCGGGGTTTTTCAGGTAGGCCATGCATTTCGCGCAATGGCTCACGTATAGCTCGATAACCGCGGACTCTCGCCTTGCCCTAACTTCGCACCATTGTTAGAGTTTGCGGCACTTTTTTCCCCACGCGTTTGCCTCAGGGCCCTTTTCCCATGTTCAAGAAACTGCGTGGCATGTTTTCCAGCGATCTGTCGATCGACCTGGGCACTGCCAATACCCTTATTTATGTGCGCGATCGCGGCATCGTCCTGAACGAGCCCTCGGTCGTCGCCATCCGTACCCATGGCAACCAGAAGAGTGTTGTCGCCGTGGGTACCGACGCCAAGCGCATGCTGGGTCGTACGCCAGGCAACATCAACGCCATCCGCCCGATGAAAGATGGCGTCATCGCCGATTTCAGCGTCTGCGAAAAGATGCTCCAGTATTTCATCAACAAAGTTCACGAAAACAGCTTCCTCCAGCCCAGCCCTCGTGTGTTGATCTGCGTTCCATGCAAATCCACCCAGGTTGAGCGCCGTGCGATTCGCGAGTCCGCGTTGGGTGCAGGCGCGCGCGAAGTGTTTCTGATCGAAGAGCCGATGGCCGCCGCCATCGGTGCCGGCTTGCCGGTTGATGAAGCGCGTGGCTCGATGGTCGTGGACATCGGCGGTGGCACCACCGAAATCGCCCTGATCTCGCTGAATGGCGTGGTCTACGCCGAATCCGTTCGCGTCGGTGGTGACCGCTTCGACGAGTCCATCGTGACCTACGTGCGCCGTAACTACGGCAGCCTGATCGGTGAGTCCACCGCCGAGCGCATCAAGCAGGAAATCGGTACTGCATTTCCAAGCAACGACATTCGTGAAGTGGACGTCCGTGGCCGCAACCTGGCCGAAGGCGTACCGCGCAGCTTTACCCTCAATTCCAATGAGGTTCTCGAAGCACTGCAGGAATCCCTGGCAACCATCGTCCAAGCGGTCAAGAGCGCTCTGGAGCAGTCTCCGCCGGAACTGGCTTCCGATATCGCGGAGCGCGGCCTGGTCCTGACCGGTGGTGGCGCGCTGCTGCGTGACCTGGACAAGCTGCTGGCCCAGGAAACCGGCTTGCCGGTCATTGTCGCTGAAGAGCCGCTGACCTGCGTGGCGCGCGGTGGCGGCCGTGCATTGGAAATGATGGACCGTCACGCCATGGACCTGCTGTCCACCGAGTGAGCCAGAAGCGGTAAGCTCCAAGCGACAAGCCGATAGCAGGATGCTGCTCTCGGCTTGTCGC
>NZ_AGSX01000190.1 GCF_000235745.1 Stutzerimonas stutzeri SDM-LAC
ACCCCGTTTCGGATGACCTACAATCATCCGGCGCGCTCAATCCAGCCCCCTCGCCCCTTTGGGGAGAGGGTTGGGGTGAGGGGACGGGTTTCGACACGGCGCAAAAGCTCAGTCAAACCACCTTCGAAATACGTAGCACCTGGAGTCGCTGATCCAAGAGCGGCCTATTCCGTTACAGACAAACCACCATCATCCGGCGCGCTCAATCCAGCCCCCTCGCCCCCCCGGGGAGAGGGTTGGGGGTGAGGGGCGGGG
>NZ_AGSX01000189.1 GCF_000235745.1 Stutzerimonas stutzeri SDM-LAC
CACCTGTACGGGCGCGACGACGATGCCTGGCGCAATCATGCGGTGATTCCGCTGGAGGGGTTCGACGAGCCGGAACAGATCAGCGCGCGACTGGGCGGGCAGGGGCTCGACCTGCTGCTGACCGACGAACGCGGGGCGCATCTCGCGCGCCTGGACTGGCAACCAGAAGCGCCGGCCGCGACGCCGGTGATTCCGATGCTGCCTGCGATGGTGCAGACCGATCCGGTGCCGCACTTGGGCGATGCGGCGGATGATCCGGCGATCTGGGTCAACGCGGCGGACCCGTCCAGCAGCCGCGTACTCGGCACCGACAAGAAAGGCGGGCTGGCGGTTTACGACCTGTCGGGCAAGCAGCTGCAGTACCTACCGGTGGGGCGGTTGAACAACGTCGATGTGCGCACCGGCTTTGCCCTTGGTGGCAAGCGGGTCGATCTGGCGGTGGCGAGCAATCGCGATCACAACAGCCTGCACCTGTTCGCCATCGAGCCCCGCAGCGGCCAGGTCAGCGGCATCGGTGAGATCGACATGCCCTTCCGTGAGATCTACGGCCTGTGCCTGTTCAAGGATCCTCAGGGCGCGATCCATGCCATCGCCAATGACAAGGACGGCAGCTTCCTGCAGTACCGCCTCGACGGTTCGAGCGGTTCGCCGCGCGGTGAGCAGGTGCGCGAATTCAAGCTGAGCAGCCAGCCCGAAGGCTGCGTCGCCGATGACCGCAACCAGCGCCTGTTCGTGGGCGAGGAAGACGCGGCGGTGTGGACGCTGGATCTGCGCCGCGACGCGGCGGCGCTGGAAAAGGTCATCGATGTGGGCGGCCCGCTGCACGCCGACGTGGAAGGCATGGCCATCTACAGCGGTACGGCCGGCGATTACCTGGTGGTATCCAGCCAGGGTAACGACAGCTACCTGGTGCTCGATGCGCACGCGCCCTATGCCGTGCGCGGCGCCTTCCGCGTCGGCCTGAATGCCGAGCGGGGTATCGACGGCGCCTCTGAAACCGATGGCCTGGAAGTCACCTCGGCCAACCTCGGCGGCATCTGGAGTCGCGGCATGCTGGTGGTGCAAGACGGCCGCAAGCGCATGCCCGAAGGTGCCCAGAACTACAAGTACGTGCCGTGGACGGCGATCGCCGAAGCGCTGGGGCTGGACTGACCCTGGCGTGACCTGTCGGGTTACGCCGCGCTGTCATCGAAACGTAACCCTAATGCAATCCAATGAGCGCCGTTGCATGGGACGGCCGGAGGAATACAGATGCAAAGCGAACACATGTCGGTCTTGGGCCTGATCAGCGAAGCCAGCCTGGTGGTCCAACTGGTGATGGCGACCCTGGTGTTGGCGTCCGTCGCCAGCTGGTACCTGATCATCCAACGCTGCGCCGCACTGCGCCGCAGCGAACGGCTGCTGAAAAGCTTTCTGCAACGCTTTCGCAGTGGCGGCGAACTGACCCAGCTCTATCGCGAGGGCAATGAGCAGTCGCTCCCCCGCGAAGCGGCGTTGCAGCGCATCTTCCTTGCCGGTTTCCAGGAATTCAGCCAGTTGCAGCGTCAGCCCGGTATCGCCCCTGAAGCCGTGATCGAAGGCGTCGAGCGCAGTCTGTACGTAGCCATCGCCGAGCAGGAAGAGCGGCTGGAAAGCGGCCTGCAGTTCCTCGCCACGGTCGGCTCGGTCAGCCCCTACATCGGCCTGTTCGGCACCGTCTGGGGGATCATGAATTCCTTCCTCGGGCTGTCCATGGTGCAGCAGGCGACGCTGTCCACCGTCGCGCCGGGCATCGCCGAAGCGCTGATCGCCACGGCCATCGGCCTGTTTGCCGCGATACCGGCGGTGATGGCCTACAACCGCTTCTCCGCCCGCGGCCAGACCTTAAGCGCGCGCTACTACAGCTTCGCCAACGAACTGCAGGCGCGCTTGCATCGCCGCCTGCATGCCGGCTCGCCGAGCATCGCCGCAGCCGCCTGAAGGGAGCCTCGCCATGCTGGTCAAACTGCAGCGCAAACATGGCCCCAAGGCCGAAATGAACGTGGTGCCCTACATCGACGTGATGCTGGTGCTGCTGGTGATCTTCATGGTCACCGCGCCGATGCTGGTGCAGGGCGTGAAGATCGAGCTGCCCAAGGTCGCCGCCGAGGCGATGCCCACCGAGAACGAGCGGCAGATCCTCACGCTCTCGGTCAAGGCCGATGGCGGCTTCTACTGGAACCTGGGCAGCGAGCTGAACGCCGAGGACCAGACCGACAGCGCCATCGACCTTGAGGAGATGCGCGAGAAGGTCGCGGCGATCATCGCCGAGCGCGGCGACACCCAGGTTTATGTGCGCGCCGATGAGGCGGCGGACTACGGCCGCGTGGTGGCCGGCATCGCCGAGCTGCAACGTGGCGGGGTGATCAATCTCGGCCTGATCACCGAGGCGCCGGCCGGGCAGCCCGCACCATGAGCAGCTTGAGCATGCCCCTGCCCAACAGCCTGCCCGAGGTTCGACCGCAATGGCGCAGCCATGCCGGCGCGGCGGTAGCGACCTTCGCGCTGCATGCCGCGGTGATCGGCCTGCTGCTGCACGGCTGGACGCCCGAGCTGACGTCACCCAGCCCGACCCAGGTGATCAAGACCCAGCTGATCAGCCTGCCCACGCCGCAGCCGACACTCGAGGCGCCCGTCGAACCGGAGCCGGCGCCCGAGCCGGTCGAGGCAGCCATCGAGCCGGTGTTCGAGGAACCGCAGGTGGATCCGCGAATCGAACAGCATCGGCTCGAACAGGCCGAGCTGGCGTACAAGCGAGCCGAGCAGAAGAAGCAGGAAGAGGCGGCGCGCCGGGAGCAGCAACGTCTACGCGACGAGCAGCGCGAGCAACAACGCCAGCGTGAGCGGCAGGAACGGCTCGAAGCCGAGCGTCGCGAGCAGCTGGCGCGCGAGGCGCAGCAGCGCGAACAGGCGGCTCGGGCCGAAGCAGCTGCCGCCGCCGAACGCGCGCGACAGGCCGAGGCCGCCGCGGCTGCCAGCCGCCAGTACCTGCCGATCGCCAAGGACGCGCCGGACTATCCGCAGCGTGCGCTGGACAAGGGCATCGAAGGCACCTGCACGGTCAGTTACTCGGTCAACCCGCAGGGGCGGATCGAAAACCCCAAGGCCCTGGAGGATTGCCATCCGCTGTTCATCCGGCCATCGCTGACGGCTGCGAAAAGCTTTCGCTATCAGCCGCGGATCGTCGACGGCCGCGCCGTGACCGTTCCCGAAGTGAAGAACACCTTTCATTACCGCATCCAGTGATGCGCAGCAGACCCATTTGCCAGACGAGCCATCGAATGAAACAGGACTTTCAGAGTTTTCACGCCAACCTTTCCGCCCTCGACGATCAGGCCATCAACCCCAGCGCCCATCCCTCGCTCGGGCAGCTGGTCGATCAGAGCCGGCGCAACCTGCTCAAGGGCGGCATGGGCCTCGCCGCGCTGGGCTTTCTCGGCGGCGCGCTGAGCGCCTGCCGTAGCGCCGGGCAGTCCGATTCGCTGATCGGCTTCAGCGGGATTCCCACCCAGCTCGACCCGACATTCGACCGCGTGCAGGTCGCGCCCGGCTACAGCGCGCGCACCTTCTTTTCCTGGGGTGATGCCGTGCTGGCGGATGCACCCGATTGGAACCCGGATGCCAGCGACGACTGGCAGGCCCAGCTCAAGCAGGCGGGTGACAACCACGACGGCATGCACTTCTTCCCGTTCCCCGATGCGCCTGACAGCCACGGTTTGCTGGTGATGAACCACGAATACGTCAACCCGCCGCTGCACCCCAACGGCATGACCTTCGTCGAGGGCAAGAGACCGCTGGACGAGGTACGCAAGGAACAGGCGGCCCACGGCCTGAGCATCATCGAGGTGAAGAAGGACGCCCAGGGGCAGTGGCAGCGGGTCATGCCGTCGCGCTACAACCGTCGCCTCTCGGCGATGACGCCCATGGCGGTAGGGGGTCCGCTGGCCGGCCACGAGGCGCTGAAGACCGTTGCCGACCCGAGCGGGCGAGAGATCATCGGTACGCTCAACAACTGTTCCAGCGGCTTCACGCCCTGGGGCACCTACCTGATCTGCGAGGAGAACTGGCACAACTACTTCGTCAACCACGACGCGGCTGACCTGGCCAAGCGCAGGTCGCACAAGCGCTACGGCATTGCTGGCGAAGGCTTGAGCAAACTCTACGGTTGGGAGACCGCCGACCCGCGCTTCAACGCCACCCCGGATTCGTCGCAACCCCACGGCGGCTACGTGAACGAACCGAATCGCTTCGGTTGGGTGGTCGAGGTCGACCCGTTCGACCCGCAGAGCAAGCCGGTCAAGCGCACTGCCTTCGGCCGCTACTGCCGCGAATGCTCGGTGCTTTCGCTAGGCGAGGACGGGCGCATGGCGTTCTACTCGGGCGACGACACCAAGGGCGAGTACGTCTACAAGTTCGTGCCCGCCGGCCGCTACGTGCCGGGCGCTGATCAGGCCAACCGCCAGCTGCTCGATAGCGGCACGCTCTACGTGGCGCGTTTCAATGCCGACGGCAGCGGTGAGTGGCTGGCGCTGGTTCACGGCCAGAACGGGCTCACGGTGGAGAATGGTTTCGCCGATCAGGCCGAGGTACTGCTCAATGCACGTGCCGCTGCGGACCAGGCGGGCGCGACGCCGATGGATCGCCCGGAGTGGGTAGCGGTGCATCCGCGCAGCCGTGAGGTATACGTAACGCTCACCAACAACGACAACCGCGGGGTCAAATGGCCAACCGACAAGGCCAACCCGCGTCCGATCAACCTGCACGGGCAGATCCTGCGTTGGAACGAGAAAGACGCTGATCCGACCGCCACCGCCTTTACCTGGGAAGTCTTTCTACTGGCCGGCGAACAACCGGGCGCGATGGATTCCAGCGGCCAGCCGGTGCCGCCCAACCTCACCGGTACGATCAACGGCGACATCTTCTCCTCGCCGGATGGCCTGGCGTTCGACGAAGCAGGGCGGCTGTGGATCGAAACCGACTACGGCGACGAAGAGACCGCGATGCAGGCCATGGGCACCAACCAGCTACTGTGCGCCGATCCGCGGACGCGTGAGGTCCGGCGCTTCCTGGTCGGCCCGCGTGGGTGCGAGATCACCGGCATCACCTGGAGCCCGGACTACCGTGCCATGTGGATCAACGTCCAGCACCCGGAGTTGAGCTTCCCGGCCAGCGACGGCAAGACCCGCCCGCGCGCCTCGACGGTGCTTATCACCAAGACCGATGGGGGCGTTATCGGCACCTGACGTGAGTGGGCTCTGGCTGGATCTTGTGTCGATCACGAGCAGGGCCGCTTCTGCTGAGCTGCGTTTCTCGCCCGGCCCCAAGCGGAATGACCACTCTCGATTCGAAAGCAGTTTTTCGATAACTCGTGTTTGAGATGAACGTTTAAGCCCGGCCTACCTTCTAAACATGCTGATACATACCTCGCTGCATGTAATGAAGGAGCTGGGCCATGGCAATGTTGCAGCTGCGCACACGCGTATCCCTCGCCGTCATGATTTCTTGCCTACCATTGGCAAGCCAGGCAGGCCTTTACTCGTTGAAGATCGAAAACGACGTAATCGCTTCCGACGACGGCCACTACACCAACGGCTTCGAGCTGATGCGCTCGTTCAAGCCCGACGCTGATCACTGGTCGCGACGGTTCGCAGATGCGATGCCAGGCTGGGAGGCAGAGGAGGTCGACAACATCGCCTATCGGCTCGGCCATCAGCTCTATACGCCGGACAATATCAGGCGCGCGGAGCTGATCGAGGATGATCGTCCCTATGCCGCACTGCTGTTCGCCGGCATGTCGATCTTCTCTGATGATCAGCATGAAGGTTGGCGCGGCGCCAGTGGGTTGCATCTGGACATAGGCATCGTTGGCCCGGCGGTCGGTGGCGAGAAAATCCAGCGCCAGGTGCATGAAATCACCAACAGTGACGATCCTCGCGGCTGGGATAACCAGCTACGCAACGAGCCCTTCGTCAACCTCGCGTACCAGTACCGCTGGTGGCAGCAGCAACGCCTTGGCGGGCTGGAATTCGAATACGGTCCGAGTGCCGGCTTTGCCCTGGGCAATCTCTACACTTACGGTTCAGCTGGGTTCGGGTTACGTATCGGACAGCGACTGGAGCGCAGTTTCAGTATTCCGGCAGTGGCGCCTGCACAGAGCGGCAGTATGTTTTTCGATCAGGGCGGTGGGTTTGCCTGGAGTGTGTTTGCCGATTTCGAAGGGCGCTACATGGCGCAGAACATGTTACTTGAGGGCAACACCTTCAAGGACAGCCACTCGGTAGACCCGAAAGAGTGGGTGGGTGATGCCAAGGCAGGAATAGCGCTGACCTGGAACAGCTGGCAGCTCGCCTTTGCCAGGGTCTGGCGCACCCGTGAATTCAACAGCCAGAACCAGCACGACGAGTTCGGCTCGCTGACGGTGTCGACCTGGTTCTGAGGAAGAGCGGCGGGGTACGAGCGCACCCCGCAGAGGCTTTGCTTACTTTTTGACCCAGGTGCCGTTCAGTTGAATGATCTGCCCGGGCGGGGTTTTCTCGATGGCCTTCTTGCCGGCAATGGCCTCGACGTCGGCGACGCCGATGCCATTTTTCTGCGCTAGGCGGTAATACTCGGCGCGCCGCGCCTGGTTGATCTGACTGGCGATTTCTTCAGCCTGACCGCCGCTCTGCACGACCCCGAGGTAACCGTCGGGTTTCTCGCCGAGCTGGCCGCTGGCCTTGGCTTGGCCGAGCGCGGACATTGCTTCGTTGAGTGTCATGGCCGCGGCCGGCAGGGCGAGGCACAGCGCCACGAGCAGCGCTCCGAGTTTCAGATAGGTCTTCATAAGGCTCCTCAGAACAGGCCGCTGTCTTCATTGATGATCGAGTCGAGCTGCTTGTCGACCTTGATGTAGATCTCGTGCTCGATTTTCACGTTGAGGTTGATATTGATCGGCTCGTTGGGCACAGCCAGCTCAACGCGTGGCGTACAGGCACTGGCCAACAGGGCCAGCGCCAGGATGCTGATGGGATGGCACAACCGCATGACGGTGTTCTCCAGATCGAAGTCGTCACTACATTGCCTCATCTGAGGCGCTCCTGCACGCGCCGTTGAATGGTTTCGCTGACGCGATCGGACAATTGCAGACTGGTTAGCAGGGCCGGAATGTCCTCTTCCAGATTGATCGAGAAGTTGATCGGGCGGCCGCCTTCCAGCGCCGGGTTTCTTCCGTGCAGTTTCAGTCCCAGATCCAGCTTTCCGTTAGCGGCGTAACGTACGTCGCTGGCCAGGAGATCGTAGTGGAAGTCGTCCAGTGCCTCTGTCACCAGCCGCATCGCCGGATTGGCCTGCCCCAGGGCCTGGATCTTCGGCGAGCGAAATTGCAGCACGCCTCCAGGTTCGCGTGCCTGCAGCGAGCCTTGCTCGATACTGATACCGGCTTCGCTGCGCTGCAGCTGCAGTTCTCCATCGATCACGCCAGTGCCGGAGAGCCCTTCGGCGGGATAGGCTTCGAGCAACAAAGGCAATTGCACCCCGCGCAGATGGGCATGCAATTGTTGCGTGCCTGCCGCGAGATCGGCCGCACCTGGTTCCAGCCATAGGCGACCGCCCAGTAGCCGTACCTCGGCGACACTCCAGGCCAGGCGGCCCTGAGCGAGTGTGTCGAGCGGGGCCGCATATTCGCCGGCGAAGCGCAGGGGGCCAAACGTGAAACCGGGATTGGCCTCGCGCAACGTCAGTTCTGACACGTCCAGTCGCAACTCATTACGCCGCAGGACAGCTGACAGATCAGCATCGAGCCCACTCAGTTCGGTGCGGTCGTAAATACCGCCCAGTCCCTTTGCGCTGAGCTTGGCCGTAGCCGCAAGTGTGCCGCTGCCGGGCAGGTTGAGTTGCGCCTGACCTTGCACGCGGCCGTTGTTGAGTTCCAGCAGTGGCGGCCAATCGGCGAGGGTCGCGGCCAGTGGGTTGCCAGCACGCAGGAACAGCTCCGGCAAGGTGACATCGAGGCGAGTCGCGCTGTTGACCCGGTTGTGGGTCAGCTTCAACGGCAGGCTGAGCCCGGCATCGTTGCCCAGCGGGCCGTCGAGCGAAATTTGGGACTGGTCCGCATCGAGCGTGCCGCTCCAGCGCCAGCCCTGAGGACGCAAGGCAGCCTGCTTCACTTCGCCGGCGGTTACGGCTGTTTTTCCGGTGACCGCCAAACTCTGAATTTGGCCATCGCTGAAGCTTACCTCGGCACCAAGCCCCGCCAGCTCCATCACCAGCGTGCTGGCTGCTAGGTCTGAGGCGGCTGTCAGGCTGTTCAGCCGTAGCCTCGAGCCTTTTTCCAGGCGAACGGTGGCGTCCTGTTGAGAAACCCGTCCGCGTAGTCGCAGATCCGCTTCGAGGGCTTTCAAGCTGAAGTCCGCGCCTGTGATCGCCGGGCTGCGTAGCTTGACCAGGGTGCGGTCAAAGGCGGCTGTATAGGGCGCAGCGGTTTGCAGTACCAGACGCGTATCGAGCGTCATAGGAGAGGGGCCGCTGGCAACCAGCTGCACATTCAAGGCCAGCCCCTGAGCCGCTTCGTCAGTCTGTGTCGGAATGATCTTGAGGCTGACAGCACCTGCGCGCAGTTGCTCCGGCAATGCGGCGAGCAAATCGGCGACCGGCTGCAGGGTGAGATCGCCGTTCAGTTGGGTCGGAACCCAGAGGCCATCATCGGCGCGAACGCTGAGGTCCAACTGACCCTGTAACTGGCCCAGGCCGACCACTGGCCATGGCGCTGGCAGATTTGCCGAAAATCGCAGTTCGCCGTTCAGTGCTTTCCAGTCCTGCGGCAAGGTCTGTGTGTCGATCTCTAAAGCCCAGCCCGCGCCGATCCGCATCTGTTCGGGCAGTGCCGGCAACGCCGGCGGCGAATAAGCCAGCCATTCACCCAGCCATTCCAGCAACCATGGGGCTTCGGGCAATTCGTTCATGGCCATTGTGCCGCGCCAGAGTGTCGAGTCGCTGCGTTCGGTCAGCTGGTTCTGCATGCTCAAACGCTGCTGGCCGTCGAGCTGCAGCCCGAGATCCAGATGAGTGTCGCGGTCTTGCTCGTAGGCTTGCAGCTCCAGCGCCAGGCGGTGCGTTTGATGGTTCAGCTGCAGATCGAGCGCGGCGGGGAGTGGTGCATGCTCGCCAAGTTGCCAGCCCAGTTGCCCCTGGGCCTGGCAAGTTCCGCTTGCGCAGGGCAAGGTCAGATTCAGCGAAGCGATTTGTCCTTGTCTGGGTAGCCACGCCAACCAGTCTTTCAACTGCTGAGGGTTGGGTAGAGCCAGCGGCTCGTCATTGTCTTTGCTGCGGACTTGCTGCCATTGGGCATCGAGGCGCTCGATGTTCAGCGACCGGAGCGGCAGCAGGCGCCAACCATCAGCAAACTCGAGGTGGAGGTTGTCGAGGGTCACTGCGAGCCGTTCGTCGGCTGATGGCTGTCGAACGACGACGATCTGCTGCACGGCGAGATGGTTGAACGTCAGGCGCACTCCGCTCAGCTCGAGCGTGACGATCCCCTGATCGCGCTTGAATTGCTGCCAGCGAACCCCGCCGTAGAATCCCAACCCGACAACGAGCAGAACCAGGCTGGCAACCGCCCAGACGAGAATTCTCCGCCGCTTCGTCATGACCCGTTCCGCTGAAATCGATTCGCTAGCATAGGCCGAGCATGGCGCGCGTGCGACAGGCTACGACTGGAATAGTGGCGTGACTGATCCGCGCGTAAAAAGTTCCGCTCCAGGTCGTTAAAAGCCCTCTAAGTCACCCTCCGGTGGGCGTTTCGAGAGGGCTACACCGGACTTGTGCACATTCTCAACCGGTCCTTGTCAAGCGCTTATGACAAACTGTCGCAAACCAAGTGGAATCTTAGAACGACAATAACTTGCTGAAAAATAAAGACTTTTTACATTGGCGAAAAAACCGCCAGTTTAACTGCAGCCCGCTAACCATAGGCGCTAGGGAAATTTGTAACCCGTTTGCCCACAGACTTATCCACAGCTTCTGTGGATTAAAAAATAGTGTGATCCAGATCGTGTATTTCCGATTTTTGCAAGACTTTAACTCTGTGAAAAAAGGAGTAGAGTGCGCGCCCTTGTCCCCCCGAACCATTCGGTGACCATGAGAACGCGTCCACTCGCCTCGAGCTCGCTCGAGAGCACTTCATCTTCTCCACGCCTGCCGATGCGCATGGCGTTGTGGCTGCTGGACAGCCAGCGTCTAGGACAGACCAAGAGTGTCAAACGTATCGCGGGTCGGATGCTCAAGCAGCCGGCACTCGAAGGTGTGGTCGAAGCACAGAGTCGCCTGGGACGGTTGCTCTGCCATGACTGCGACAGCCAGCGTGATCGCCGCATCGGTTTCGAACTGCTGCGCCAGGCAGCAAGAGCTGGCGACCGCCAAGCCCAGCTCGAACTTGGACAACTGTACTGTCAGGGCCAGCACCGCGAGTTGTCCAAAGCGCGGCACTGGCTGGAACAGGCTGCGGCACAGGGCTCGACTGAAGCCTCGCGCATCCTCTTGCTGCTACCGGCCAAGCGCTAGATTCGGCGTCGCAGACGGGCCGGCCTGACCTTCGCGGGCTGGCTGGCTATACTGCCGGGCAGTTCAGCCGGAGCCGTTCATGCCTCTCGATCCCCTCTATCTAGCAGCCGGTCTCGGTGCCCTCTGTTTATTACTCGCCGTCGTCACGTTGTCGCTGCAACGGCGCCTGTCCCTGCAGCGGGCTGAGCTTTCGTTGCTGGACGAGCGGCTGAGTCAGGCGGTCATGGCGCAGGAAGGCCTCGGCGCGCAGCTGGAAACCAGCCGTCAGGAACAGGCCGATCTGCACGAAGCCCGCGCGACGTTGCAGGCCGAAGCCGCGGTGTTGCGACGGGAAACCGAATGGCTACAGGCCCAACGCCTGGAAACCCGCGAAACCCTCGATGATCTTCAGGCCGAGCGCGATGCGCAGCAGGCCGAGCTGCGCGCCCTGAGTGCCGCTCACGCCGCGGTTACAGCCGAGCTGAATGAACAGCAGAAAACTCATGAGCAGCGCCTGGAAGATCTCCAGGGAGCGCGCGATGAGTTGCGGGCGCAGTTTGCCGAGCTGGCGGGCAAGATCTTCGAGGAGCGCGAGCAGCGTTTTGCCGAGACCAGCCATGAGCGACTTGGGCAGCTGCTCGATCCGCTTAGAGAACGTATTCAGTCTTTCGAGAAGCGCGTCGAGGAGAGCTACCAGAACGAGGCGCGTGAGCGCTTTTCCCTGGCCAAGGAGCTGGAGCGGTTGCAGCAGCTCAATCAGCGCCTCGGTGATGAAGCGACTAACCTGACTCGCGCCCTGCAGGGGCAGAAAACTCAGGGCAACTGGGGCGAGTTGATCCTTGAGCGGGTACTCGAGCATGCCGGCCTCGAAAAAGGCCGCGAATACCATACCCAGGTCAGTCTCAAGAGCGCTGATGGCGAGCGATTCCAGCCTGACGTCCTGATTCAGCTGCCCGGCGACAAACAGGTTGTGGTGGACGCCAAAGTCAGTCTTACCGCCTACCAGGCACTGATCTGCGCCGAAGACGACAGCAGTCGCGCGCTTGCACTCAAACAGCACGTGCTGTCGTTGCGCAACCATCTGAAAGGGTTGTCTATCAAGGACTACCAGCGCCTTGAAGGCCTGCAGAGCCTGGATTTCGTGCTGTTGTTCGTGCCGATCGAAGCAGCCTTCGCGGCAGCTTTGCAAGGCGACCCCGAGCTGTTTCAGGAGGCGTACAGCAAGCACATCGTTATCGTCAGTCCGACGACGTTGCTGGCGACCCTACGGGTGATCGACAGCCTCTGGCGGCAGGAGCGGCAGAGCCAGAACGCCCGCGAAATTGCCGAGCGTGCCGGGGCGCTTTACGACAAATTCGCCGCGTTCATTCAGGATCTGGACGAGATCGGTAGCCGCCTGCAGCAACTGGACAAGGCTTACCTCGGTGCGCGCAACAAACTCACCGACGGGCGCGGCAATCTGGTGAGCCGCGCCGAACAGCTCAAGCTGCTGGGCGCGCGGGCGAGTAAACGATTGCCGGCCGATTGGCTCGAGCGTGCCGGGGCCGAGGTGCCGCTGGAAGCTGAGGAATAGCGCGCGCTTCGCGTCACTGCAACCACAACACCGCCAGTCCGGCGAGCAGACCGCTGAGCATGAACGGCAGGGTCAGCATCGCCAGGGCACGCCCACCGATAAAGATGATCAGACCGCCCTTGATCAGGCTGTTACTCAGCGCCGCAAGAAATATCCCGCGTACCGCGACCTGTTCGGCCAGATCGGTCCGGGCGCTGTTGGCCAGGGACAGGGTGATTGCATCCACATCGGTCAGCCCGGAGAGCAGCGAGACCAGATAGACCCCCGCATCGCCCAGCCCTCTCTGCGCGCCTTCGACGAGGAACAGGATGATTACCAATAGGCCGGCAAAGCGCAGGGCCGGGCCCAGTTCAAACGGGTTCTTCAAGGGTGGCTCGGCAGTGCTGTCGGGCCGCTGGCCTGCGCGCAGGTAGTAGAACAATGCACCGGCGGCATAGATCAGACCGGCTGTCAGCATGGGCGCGAGCAAGGCAGGCAATAACGCCCGATTGATCACCCCGACTTCCAATAGCACCCGCGGGAACATCAGCGCCGAGGTTGCCAGAAGGCCGGCGGCCAGCGCGTGGCGCATCTTTTCCGAGTCCAGCCGGGCGAGGGTGATCGTCATCGCCGTGGACGAAACGATGCCGCCCAGCAGTGCGGTGATCATCAATCCGTGTCGGGTGCCCAGCAGACGGATGGCGACATAGGCGGCAAAGCCAATTCCAGCAATCAGTACCACCATCCACCAGGTGGTGTAGGGGTTGAATGCGTGCCAAGGCCCATAACCCTGGTTCGGCAGCGCCGGCAGCAGCACCACGGAAATGAACAGCAGCTTCAGCACGCCGCTCAGTTCCGCTTCGTTGAGATTGTGCAGCGCGCCGTGCAGCCGGGCTTTCAGACTCAACAGCAAGGCCACCACGACCGCCACGGCCGCCGCCAGCAAGCGGCTTTCGGCGACAGCCAGGCTGCCCAGCAGAAAGGTCAGCAGCAGCGCCATTTCGGTGGTCATGCCACGGTCGCCATTGGTGGTGCGGGACTCAATCACGTAGCCAGCAATCGTCAGCAGGGCCAGAACGACGAACATCGCGATCCAGGCGGGCGTGCCGAAATGGCTGGCGCTCAGTGCAGCCAGGCCGCCGAACAGCCCGGCAAGGCCGAAAGTGCGAATGCCGGCCATTTCCTGGCCGTCCCTGTCACCGCCACTCCAGCTGCGTTCCGTGCCGATCAGCAGGCCCACGCCGAGGGCGGTTGCCAGGTTCAACAGTAATTCGAGGGTCATGGGCAAAGGTCGCCGGCAACGTCTGTTGGAGCCAGTCTAGCCGTCTCGCTGTGGTCATGGCTTGCGCTGGCGCAACGCGACCTCAATGCAGCGGGACGTGGCGGCTCATCAGCGCGCGCAGTGCCGCGGGCTTGACCGGTTTGGCGAGAAAATCCAGCCCCGCCGCATGGATCGCCGCGATCAGCTCCGGACGCCCGTCAGCACTGATCACCACTCCGGGGACCGGTTCGCCGAGGCGGGTGCGCAGCCAGGCCATCAGCTCCGAGCCGGTTTCACCATGGTCCAGGTGGTAGTCGACCAGCACCAGTTGCGGGCGCACATCCTCACGCAGCAGTACCTCGCACTCGGCCCGGTTACTGGCCGTCCAGACCTGGCAACCCCAGCGTGACAACAGGCTGTTCATTCCCACCAGAATGCTGTCTTCATTGTCGATACACAGCACCTGAATGCCGGTCAGGGCGGTTTGCTGGGCTTCGCCGTTGGCCTTGACCTGCTTGGTCAGGTTGCTGGCGATCGGCACCGTCACGCTGAAAACGCTGCCTTTGCCGGGCCAGGAGCGCACCGCCAGCGGGTGGTTGAGTACCTGGCAGAAGCCATCCGCAATGGCCAGCCCCAGTCCCAGCCCTTTCTCGGCGCGTGTCTGATGGCTGTCCAGTCGTTTGAATTCCTCGAAGATCACCCGCAGTTTGTCCTCGGCGATGCCCGGGCCGTGGTCCCACACCTCGAGACGCAACGCGGCGCCCTGGCGACGTACGCCCAGCACCACGCGACCCTTGGCGTAACGGAAGGCGTTGGTGAGGAAGTTTTGCAGCACCCGGCGTAGCAGGCGGATATCGCTGTCGACCCGCAATCGACTGCCATGCACCCGGAAGTCGACGCCCTGTTCGGCGGCGAGCATGCTGAACTCGGTGGTCAGGGTGTCGAACAGGGTCGCCAGCGGGAAGGGGTTGCGGTCGGGTGTGATGCGGCCATTTTCCAGGCGCGAGATGTCGAGCAGATCGGAGATCAAGTCCTCGGCGGAGCGCAGCGAGCTGTCCAGATGGCGCACCAGATCGCGCGCTTCGACTGGCAACGCATCGTGCTGGTGCGAGAGCGCGGCGGAAAACAGCCGTGCCGCGTTCAGGGGTTGCATCAGGTCGTGGCTTACCGCAGCTAGGAAACGTGTCTTGGACTGGTTGGCCGCTTCAGAGGTGCTCTTGGCCGCGGTCAGGGCCTTGTTCAGCTCCGACAACTCCTGGGTGCGCTCGCTGACCCGCTGCTCGAGGCCTTCATTGGCGTCCTTCAGGGCACGTTCGGCCTCGCGGTAGGCGGTGATGTCGCTGAAGCTCATGACGAAGCCGCCGCCGGGCATGGGGTTGCCGATCAGTTCGACCACCCGGCCGTTGGGGAAGGTGCGCTCGGAAGTATGCGCGCGGCCCTGGCGCATCCAGTACAGCCGCTTGGCCACGTGGGTATCGGCGTCGCCGGGGCCGCAGAGCCCACGTTCGGCGTTGTAGCGGATGATGTCGGCGATCGGCCGGCCGATGTAGACCAGCCCGTCCGGGTACTCGAACATCTCCAGATAGCGGTGATTCCACGCCACCAACCGCAGCGACTGGTCGATCACGCTGATGCCTTGAGTGATGTTCTCGATCGCGCCCTGCAGCAATGCACGGTTGAACTGCAGCACTTCGGACGCTTCGCCGACGATGCGCACTACGTCGTCAACCTGCATGTCGCGGCCTTCCAAAGCGGCCTTGACCACCGCTCGGGTCGAGGAGGCGCCCAAGACGCCGGCGAGCAGGCGCTCGGTGTGGGCGATCCACTGGCCGTCGGCCTGCTGCTTGGGCGAGTAGTCGTGACCGTGGCGCCGGGCGAAGCGCTGGAAACTGAGCTCAGCGCGCTCGGCCCCAACGAAACGTGAGGCCAGCAGGAGCAGATCCTCGACCTGCACGGCCAGCAGCCGGCGGGCGTTGGGCGTGGCGTGTATCTCCTGGCCGATGAAACGGCTGGCCTGCCAATGCTCCGCGACGCGGGTCTGTGACAGGATCGAGACCCAGAAAAACAGCGTCGCATTACCCACCAGCGACAGCGTTACGCCGAGCGTCAGCGCACTGGTGTTGAACGGCAATGGCGTTGTGTACATCCATTGCAGGCCGGGGAACATCTCCAATGGCCAGCCGAGCAGCGGCAGAATCAGCGTATAGCCCCAGATCAGCGCGCCAGCGGCGAGGCCGGCAAACACGCCGCGCCGGTTGGCCTGCTTCCAGTACAACGCGCCGACCATTGCCGGCGCCAATTGGGTCAGGGCGGCGAAGGCGATCTGGCCGATGGTCGCCAGGCTGGCGCTGGAACCGAGCAGGCGGTAGCTGACATAGGCCAGCAGCAGGATGGCGACGATACTGATGCGGCGCACCGACAGCATCCAGTGGCGGAACACCTCGAAGGGTTGTTCGGCCTCCTTGCGGCGCAGCAGCCAGGGCAACAGCATGTCGTTGGAGACCATGGTCGACAGCGCCACGCTGGCGACGATGACCATGCCGGTGGCCGCCGAGGCGCCGCCGATGAACGCCAGCATCGCCAGCGCCGGGTGGGCTTCGGCCAAGGGCAGGCTGATCACGAAGGAGTCGGGCGTGACACCGCCCGGCAGCATCATTTGCCCGGCCAGCGCGATCGGGATGACAAATACCGCAGCCAGCACCAGATACAAAGGGAACACCCAGCGTGCCAGGCGGAAATCGCGCGGCTCGATATTTTCCACCACGGTCACGTGGAACTGCCGCGGCAGGCAGACAATGGCCATCAGCGCCACGGTGGTCTGCACGAGCATGGCCGGCCAGTTCACCGTTTCTTCCCAGTAGCCGGTCAGCTTCGAGGAATCGTAGGCCTGGTTGAAGAGGTCGCCGAAGCCGTTGTACAGACCGAACGTGACGAACACCCCGACCGCGATGAAGGCGAACAACTTGACCAGCGACTCGAAGGCGATCGCCAGCACCATACCGCGGTGATGCTCGGTGACATCCAGGTTGCGCGTGCCGAACAGCACCGCGAACAGCGCCAGTACCACCGACACGATCAGCGCTGTGTCCTGCGCACCGGAACCGGCGGCCGCCTCGCTGTGATTGCCGATCAGCAGGTTCACGCCGAGCACGATGCCCTTGAGCTGCAGCGCGATATAGGGCAATACGCCGACCAGGCAAATCAGCGTGATCACCACCGCCAGTGACTGCGACTTGCCATAGCGAGCGGCGATAAAGTCAGCGATGGAGGTAATGTTCTCCTGCTTGCTGATCATGATCATCTTCTGGATCACATGGGGCGCCAGCAGCATCAGCAGGATCGGCCCGAGGTAGATCGGCAAGAAGGACCAGAGCTGCTCGGCCGCCTGGCCGACAGCGCCGAAGAAGGTCCAGCTGGTGCAGTAGACTGCCAACGACAAGCTGTAGACCCAAGCGCGCATACGTGGCGACATCGGCGTGTTGTTGCGATCACCATAGAAAGCGATGGCAAACAGTACGGCCATATAAGCAAAGGCGACCAGCGCGATCAGCCCACCGGACAACGACATGCGAACTCCAGAAACACATTAAATAAAGCGGGCTCCAGCCTGGCCATTTCCACGGAGTGGCCGAGTCATGCAGGGCCGGCAGCGGTCACGTTCGCCGGTAGTTGGCCTAATCATCCTGGATGCGCATCAGGCGCAGCCGATGAGAGGGGCGTACCGGGAGAGTGCTTGATTGCTCAAGCTCAGCAGGTTTCGGATGGCTGGAAGCTGTCGCGCATTGAAAGTTGATTGGGTAAAGTTTCGCAGTAAAACGGGGCGGCGTGTTGCGGCTGCGACCATGGTCGCATGAGCTGCGCTGCATGATTAGACCCGGCGCAAAGCACTGCGCTAGACGATCTGCATGACGAGCTGGCGATTTGCAGGGCCGACGCTAGCTGGGTGCCGTTGATCCGATGCGAGCGGGCTCGGGCCCGTTTGGCCGCACGCGCTGGCTGGTCATGACCGAAGGCAACGACTGTCGCCACTGCAAGCAAAACATTCCTCATTCCTTCTACGCTTGGAGAAACACCTGATGTTCACGCCGCGTCCGGTCACCTTGCAGCGCGGAGCCCTGCGCCTGGAGCCGCTTGTGGAGGCCGACATTCCCGTCCTTGTCGACCTGGCGACGCTGAACCGTGACGAACTGATCTACCTAAACGGGCCGTTGCGCCCGGACTGGTATCGACAGGCGCTTGCCGACCAGCATGACGGTCGCGCCGTAGTCTTCACCCTGCGCATGGCAGAGCGCATCGTGGGCACGACCCGCTTCGCTGACTTCAACCCGGCGTTGCCAGCCGCCGAACTCGGCTGGACCTGGCTGGATAAGGCCGAACATGGCAGTGGCCTTAACGCGTCGATCAAATACCTGCTGCTCAGGCATGCCTTCGAGGACTGGCAGCTGGTGCGCCTGCAGTTGAAAACCGCCGCAAGCAACCTGCGCTCGCAGCGTGCCATCGAAAAGCTCGGTGCACAGCGCGAAGGGCTCTTGCGTAACCACCGGCGACTCGCCGATGGCCGCCTGGATGACACCGTGATGTACAGCATCACCGACCGCGAATGGCTGGTCATCAACCGGTTGTTGGAAGCTGGCATGCGCTGAGCCGGGCCGAGACGAATCAATCCGGCGACTGGCCCAGCCTCTGGTGCGACAGGCCAGATCACGTCGCCGCCGAGCCTTTACTTGAGGTAATGTTGGGCCACTTCACGAACGCAGTGTCTGCGTTCATCAGCTTGTCTTCACTTTCCCTTACGCTCCGGCCTCGATGGCGGTGCGTAGCTCGTTTTGTTGCGGTGCACAGCTAAGGAGCCCCGATGTCCCGCTCGCAAGAGTTCTTGCACGGTTGCCGCGATATCCTGCCGCTGATCGTTGGCGGCATTCCGTTTGGCATCATCTTCGGAACGCTGGCCATTGGCGCCGGGCTCTCCGGCTGGCAGGCCATGGGGATGTCTGCGCTGGTGTTTGCCGGCTCGGCGCAATTCATCGCCGTCACCTTGATCACCGGGGGTGTCGGGGCAGCGGTGGTGTTGCTCACGACCTTCGTCGTCAATCTGCGCCATGCGCTCTACAGCGCTTCGATGCAGCCTTTCGTTCGACATTTGCCAAGCCGTTGGCGCGTGCCGCTGGCGTTCTGGCTAACCGATGAAGCCTTCGCGGTGATCCAGCATCGTTATGCGCGGGACGACGCGTCGCCACACAAACACTGGTTCTTCCTCGGCGCGGCCCTGACCATGTATTTGAGCTGGCAACTGGCGACCCTGGCCGGCATCGCCTTTGGCCAGGCGGTGCCCAACGTCGCCAGCTGGGGCCTGGATTTCGCCATGATTGCCACCTTCGTTGGCATTGCCGTGCCGATGATGCGCACCCGCCCGCAGGTGGCTTCGGCGGTGGTGGCCGCGGTTGTGGCGTTGTTGACCTGGGAGATGCCGTACAAGCTGGGCCTGATCGCTGCAGCGCTGGCCGGCATCATCGTCGGCGTCTGGCTCGAGCGACGGGCCGAGCGCCAGCTTCAAGCGGAGGCTTGCTGATGCAGATCTGGCTGCTGATTCTCGGAATGCTGGCGATCACCTTTTTGACGCGATACAGCTTCTTTGCCTGGCCCAACCTGCGCTTTCCGCGCCTGGTGGAGCAGGGGCTGCATTACGTGCCCGTCGCGGTGCTGACAGCCATCGTGGTACCAGGAATGCTGATGCCAGCCGGCGAATGGGCGTTGGATTGGCGCAACGCGTATCTGTTGGCGGGTGTGCTGTCGATCCTGATCGCGGCTTTGACCCGCAACCTGCTGGCGACCATCGCGGGCGGATTGCTGTTCTTTTTTGTGTTGCGCTGGGCGTTCGGGCAATTACCGCTGTGACGTATTGCCCAGTCCGCGACGCCCGCGCGGCAGGGCCGTGCCTTTACCGGACCATTCAGGCTCAAATAGCCGACGTCTATTCCATGGAAGCGGATCGATGACCAAGCCTCACTCGCAATTCACCTTGTTCGGCAAGCGGCGCTTCCTGCCGTTCTTTCTGACGCAACTGTCGGGCGCCTTCAACGACAATCTGTTCAAACAGGCGCTGATCCTGGCGATTCTCTACAAGATCGGCTCGAATGCAGACAGCAGCCTGCTGATCAATCTGTGTGCGCTGCTGTTCATCCTGCCGTTCTTTCTGTTCTCGGCGCTGGGCGGACAACTGGGCGAGAAGTACGCCAAGGAGCGGCTGATCCGCGCCATCAAGGCCGGGGAAATTTTCATCATGCTCGCTGGGGGCGCGGGGATGCTGCTCGGCAACCTGCCGTTACTACTGGCGGTGCTGTTCTGCATGGGCACACAGTCGGCGTTGTTCGGGCCGGTCAAATATTCGGTGCTGCCCAAACTGCTCGAAGATCATGAGCTGGTCGGCGGCAACGCACTGGTGGAAATGGGCACCTTTCTGGCCATCCTCGCCGGCACCATTACAGCTGGCGTGATGATGGCCAGCGACGGTTATGCGCAATTGATCGCCGGCAGCGTGGTGCTGGTGGCGATCGCCGGCTACCTCGCCAGCCGCGCAGTACCGGCAACCGGCGCGTCCTTTCCGTCGCTGCAGATGGACTGGAACCTGTTTCGTCAGACTGGCGCGATCCTGCGCATGGGGCTGGGGCAGCGCCTTTCGGTGTCGCGCTCGCTGATCGGCAACTCATGGTTCTGGTTCCTTGGCGCGACCTACCTGACCCAGATCCCGGCCTATTCGAAGGACCTGCTGCATGGCGACGAAACCGTCGTCACGCTGATCCTGACGGTGTTCTCGGTCGGCATCGCCCTCGGTTCGCTGCTCTGCGAGCGGCTTTCAGGGCACAAGGTGGAAGTTGGTCTGGTGCCCTTTGGCTCCATTGGCCTGACGCTGTTTGGCTTGTTGTTGTGGTGGTGCTCGGGCGGTTTCCCGCAGAGCGCGACGCCACACGATTGGCTGGGTTTGCTCGGGTTCGGTCAGGCCTGGTGGATTCTCGCGTCGGTACTCGGCATCGGGGTGTTTGGCGGCTTTTATATCGTGCCGCTGTATGCGCTGATCCAGTCGCGTACGGCGGAGCACGAACGGGCGCGGGTGGTGGCTGCCAACAACATTCTCAATGCGCTGCTGATGGTCGCCTCGGCGCTGGTCGCCATCCTTCTGTTGAGTGTCGCCGGGCTGTCGATCCCGCAGCTGTTTCTCGTGGTATCGCTGATGAACGTGGCGGTCAGCGCCTACATCTTCAGCATCGTGCCGGAGTTCAGCATGCGCTTCCTGGTGTGGCTGCTCGGCCATTCCATGTACCGGGTGCGCCATCAGGGGCTCGACGCGATTCCCGAAGAAGGTCCGGCGGTGCTGGTCTGCAACCACGTCTCCTTTGTCGATGCGCTGCTGATCGCCGGGGCGGTGCGTCGGCCCGTGCGCTTCGTCATGTACTACAAGATCTTCAGTATCCCGGTGCTGAACTTTATCTTCCGCACGGCCGGCGCGGTGCCGATTGCGGCTCGACACGAAGACGAAGCGATCTACACCAAGGCGTTCGAGCGCATCAGCCGCTATCTGAGCAACGGCGAAGTGGTGTGCATCTTTCCAGAAGGCAAGCTCACCACCGACGGCGAGATCAACGGGTTCAAGGCCGGTGTCGAGCGCATTCTCGAGGCGAACCCGGTGCCCGTGGTGCCCATGGCGCTGCGAGGACTATGGGGCAGCTTCTTCAGTCGCGATCCGAGCAAGGGCTTCTTCCGCCGGATCTGGTCGCAGGTGGACCTGGTCGCCAGCGCGCCTGTTGCTGCGAGCGAAGCCAATCGTCAACACCTCCAGGCGCAAGTCAGCCTGCTACGCGGTGACCGGCGCTAGGCGCAGGCCGCCGCGCCGTCTCTACTTGATCTCGATGCGTTCCAGCAGATAGGCCTTGGCGCTGGCATCGCCGACCCGCGCAGCCTCGTCGGCCAGGCGCAGCGCGCGCTCCAGATCCTTGCTCGCCAGCGCTGCGTCGATACCTTGCCGGTAGTACGCCTGGGTTTCCGGTAGAACAGTCGGTGCCGGCACTGACGGCAGTTCATTGCCCATTTCGCGGCCGATGCTGTAAGAGGGCACGTAGGTGTTGGCCTGCTGGCCGCCAACCTTGTCTTCGATAAGCACCATTTTCACCACGCCGGTAGGCGAGTGCTGTGCGACTGGGTCGGGCAGGCTCGGCGGCTCATTACCGAGCGCCTTGGCGTAGGCCTTGGCCGGGTGTTGCAACGTTGTCTGGCCGTCTAGCTGGGCTCCGTCTGCATACAGCACCAGGTAGTACTCGTTGCCCGGATTGTCCAGGTAGGTGCGATCAACGCGCAGCCGCGCGTCCAGGCTATCGCCTTTAAGACCTGCAGCCGGGGCATAGGTGAAGTCGTCCGCATCCAGAATGCGCGTGGGCCGCAAGCGGCTGTCGAGCAGCATCACGCTGGGCGCCAGTACAGTCTTGCCGGCCTGGCTGTAGAGGCGAATCTCAAATGATTTGCTGTTCTTGGGCAACGTAAAGGCGCGAAAGAAACTCTTACCACCGTCAAAGCGATACGCCGGCGCGGACGCATCGAGCGTCACGTTTCCGTTGAAGCTCGCGGGCAGTGGTTGGAAGGGGAAATCTGCGATCGTGTCGCAGCAGATCGGTGCTTCGGCCAGCACCTGACGAGCACTGCCCGCAGGCAGCTCCAGCGGCGCAGGCGTATGGGTCAGCGCGTCCACTCGGCGCAGGGGTTCGCTACCGCATCCGGCAGCCAGCGTAACGGCCAAGCCCAGCAGGGAGGTTTTCAGATAGCTCATAAGGGCAACTCCAGTCGCCAATCGAAAAAGACCCCGACCAGCCACGGTCGGGGTAAAACACCGCCAAAACGGTGGGAGCGGAAAGTGCAGTGCTGCCGAGCGCAGCGGGGCGATACGGGAGGTGAGAGCCGCTACGCCTCGCCACTCTTCAGGCGATTACCACCAGGCTTCGGCCTGGACGCCAAAGGTGATGCCGTCGTCTTCGCCCGCATCAATGGACTCGCTGGCCGCCTGGTAACGGCCGCCGTCCCACTGGGCGTAGGTGGCGAACACGCGGATCTGCGGACGCGCCCAGAAGCTGCGACCGGCGGACCATTGCTGGGCGAGGGTGAGCTTCTTCAGATCACGGCTGCGTTCGCCATCGGCCTGCGGGTCGATGCGGTCGTAACCGAACTCCAGCGCGGTGCTCATGGTGTCGTTCCACTTGTAGACCGGGCGAACCCCGAAGGAGAGCCATTTCTGGCCGGACTCGTTATCGAAGTCGCGGTCCTCGTAGATCTGCACGTACATCATCTCGATGGTGTCGGTCAGCCCGACCACGCCCTGGTTGACCAGGCGGAGCATGTCGCCATCGCTGTTGCCGGTGCTGTTACGCCCGCTGCTGGCGATGATGCCGTCGGTGCCGTATTGCACGGCGAGCTTGTTGTAACCACCGAACCAGCTGGCTTGAGTGTGCTCGAGGGTAACCAGATGACCTTTCTGGTCCTGATAGCCATCATCACGCTCCTGAAAGTCCGTCAGGTTGGCCTTGCCGTAGTCGTAGCCTATTTCGAGCTTGCCGTTGGGGTTGACGTCGATCTCGCCGATACGGAAATCCAGCGTGTCGTTGGCGATGTTGGTACCAGTCCCAGACCCCTGATAGGTCCATTCACCATCGGTATTGCGAATCCAGGCGATGCTGCCCTTGCCGAAGCCCAGGTCGATGTCTTCGATGCCGGCGCCCGGACCGGATACGTCCCAGTAGTAGTAATCGTTGATGTGCACGTCGTGGCGCTTGTAGTAGCGCTTGCCCGCCCAGATGTCGGCGCCCGGCAGACTCTCGATCAGGTTGTGCCCGACTACGTTGAACTGACGGATCGCGACATCGCCACCTTCATCGAAAGGGTTGTTGGCGTCGCCATTGATGTCGGTACGGGTCGCTTCCCAGTCGTTCGCCTGGCGCGAGTTGTAGGCGATCATGCTGTCGACGTAGAAGCTCTGTTCGCCTTCCTTCCACACTTCCTGGCCCAGGCCGATCTCGGCATAGGTTTCGCATTCGTTGCCGAGGCGGTACTTGGCCGGCGCGCCAGCGGCCTGGAAGCACGCCTGATCGCCACCGCCAGCGGTCGCACCGACGCCGGAGCGCATGTAGCCGTGAAAATCCACGGCATGCGAGGGCATTGCCGCCATGAGCGCGGTGCAGAGCAGAGTCGGTTGCAGAAGACGTACGGATCGTTGCGGGTTCATCGCGAAGTCCTTCGTTTTTGTTGTTGGTCTATGCGGCCGGTGAGCTGCGGCCGGCTGGTCCACTGAGCTGTTCGGTTGTCCGCCAGTGCTCAGGTCGAACAGATTGAGCGGGTGGCGACCAAAAGCCTGCGGATCGGCGACGTTCGCAACATCCTCCTGACCGGTCTTTTTTGAGGCGGAGCGGCGGGGCGTAGCGGGGGATGAGAAAGGCGTGCGGCGTGACGTTGGGCGTTACGCCTGGTGGACGGGGCCGGAAAACCAGTGTTCCGAGTGGCCAGCCAGCACCACACGCAGCGAGCTGGCGGGTGAGATTTATCGGCTTTGTGATCGGAGAGTCGAAACCGTTGACGGTTGCTCATGACCATTATGGGACCTGCCAGCTCATGGCGTGCGTTTGGGCAAGTGTTAGCTGATCCAGCAGGGCTTCGCGCCGCGGATCTGCTTCGCTGGCCAGGGCGCCACTGGCAACGAGGTCAGCGTAGCGGGCGCTGACCATGTCATGCAGCCAGGCAAGCCGCACTAGCGTGAGCGGCGTGCAGGTCTGGCCGTCCAGATCGTCGGCCAGGTCGAGGCGGTGCGAGCGCCAGGCTTCGCGCAGGTACAGCGCCTCGGTCGAGCCGACGAGCGAGCTCTGCCAGCTGTGAATGATTTGATCCAGGCGCTCCAACACCGTGACGGTTGCGCCTCGCTCGGCCAGTTCACACCGCCAGCGCTGGTAGTGCGCAAGGGCGATTTCCTTTTCCAGGCGGAAGGCAGCGAGCGCTCGGTTGCCCTCGAGCTGTTCCCGGCTGAGTAGCCAGGCGAAGAACTGTCGCGTTTCGAAACGTTCGACGGGATGGAAAGCGGGCGAGGCGAGGCCGTCGCTGTTGAATTCGTGCAACGGATCGAAGCGATATAGATAGCCGAAGTCGAACAGGCGGATACGACCGTCGTCGAGCACGTTGCCGGGGCACAAGTCCCATTCGAACAGGCCCAGCGAGGCGAGACTGATGACGTTATCGAACAGGTCTGTCAGGCGCGTCTCGTTCCAGTCCTCGACCACTTCACCGTCAATCCAGGGCGAAAGCAGCAGGCCGCATCGAAAGCTCGCATAACAGGTGTCGACAATACCGGTCAGGCGTTCGGCCAGTTCCGGTCGTGCTTTGAGTTCACGCAACTCGGCGCGGCGTTGTACTTCGTTAAGAAAGGAGGTCTGGCCGTCGGTGCCCTGCACCAAGCACCTCTCGCGGGCGCGTTTGAGCGTCCAGCTCCGGCCCTGCGCCTCGATCCGATAGACATGCGCTGTGAGCCCGCCGGACAGTACGCGGCTGACATAGTCTTCGCTGCCACTGGTGGTCGCCAGGGTTGCCAGCGGTAGTGGACAATCGTCCGGGTGCCCAACTTCCAGTTCGGCATTGCTGGCGGTGAAGGCCAGCTGCGCTTGTTGGCGCGTGTTCAGAGTTTTCATTGGGGGGCTCGGCGCAAGGTGCGTTATGGATGTGATTGCATGGATCGGTCGCGGCGTGTCGGGGTCGATAGAAGAACAGACGTGGAGGTGAAACATGGCCGATGTGTACAAGACTGAAACCATCGCGCGCGCCGAGGTCGACTCGCTCGACGGGGTAACGGTGCTCGACTTCGGCACCAACTGGTGCGGGCATTGCCGCGCTGCCGAGCAGCACATCGAGCAGGCACTGGCCGAGTATCCGCAGATCAACCACATCAAGGTCGAGGACGGGCCGCGACGTCCGCTTGGCCGCAGTTATCGCGTCAAGCTCTGGCCAACCCTGGTCTTCGTGCGCCTCGGTCAGGAGCTGGCGCGAGTGGTGCGGCCGACCGACGCCAAGGTGGTCAGCGATGCCGCTGCTAAGGCCACCAACCCGCTCAGCGATTGACCAGAGCCCCCGCCTGCACCACGACCACCTTGTCGTTGCCGTGCACCCGCGAGAACGCGTAGGGCTGATTTGAAAGCTGTTGGTGCCGGCCGGCGCCAATGGCGGGATGCCGCGCGCGGAACTGACCGATTCGTTGCCAGTGATCGATTAGCGCAGCGATTTCGGGTTTGGAATGCTCGCTCCAGTTCATATCTGACCGTGTGCCCTGGTAGGGGTCGGAGCCGGTGGGGCCGAAAGCGCGTGCGCTCTCGTCGCCGTAGTAGATCTGCACCGCGCCGGGGCTCAGCAGAAGCGCGCTGGCAAGCCCGCGTTGACGCTCCAGGTCGCGGTCGTGCTGTGCGCTGAACAGCGATGTGTCATGGGATGAGGCATAGCTCATGAAGTTATGCCCTGGATTTTCCGCTAGCAGGCTGGCGTAGTGCCCGTAGCTCTTCTCGGCGCGGAGCAGGCAGTCGCTGGCAGCACCGGCCACCTCCTGTTGAAAGGCAAAGTTGATCAGCGCATCGAAGCCGTTGTGCTGGTAGTCACTGATTTCCGGCCCGTGGCCGAAGACTTCGCCCACCATCCAGAACGGCTCCCCCCCCAGCGGG
>NZ_AGSX01000188.1 GCF_000235745.1 Stutzerimonas stutzeri SDM-LAC
GCGTAGGTTCGGCAACCGCGAGAATCGCCATGACCACTCCAAAATCCCTGAGCCTGAAAAAAATCTATTCTGGCAAGGTGCGTGATCTGTACGAAATCGACGACAAGCGCATGCTGATGGTCGCCACCGACCGCCTCTCGGCGTTCGACGTGATCCTTGCCGAGCCTATCCCGGAGAAAGGCAAGATCCTGACCGCAATTTCAAACTTCTGGTTCGACAAGCTCGCGCAGCTCGTCCCTAACCATTTTACTGGCGACAAGATCGAGGACGTGGTACCGGCCGAGGAGCTGCACCTGGTCGAGGGGCGGGCGGTGGTGGCCAAGCGGCTCCAGCCTGTTGCAGTGGAGGCTATCGTGCGGGGGTATATCGCTGGCTCAGGCTGGAAGGAATACCAGCAGAGCGGCACCGTCTGCGGCATCAAGCTGCCGATCGGCCTGAAAGAAGCGGCCAAGTTGCCGCAGCCGATCTTCACGCCGTCAACCAAGGCGGCAGTGGGCGATCACGACGAGAACATCTCCTTCGAGCAGTGCGAAGCGAATATCGGCAAAGACCTGGCGGCGAAGGTGCGCGACACTTCGATCGCACTGTACAGCGCGGCCGTTGCCTATGCGGCGACGCGGGGTATCATCATCGCCGACACCAAATTCGAGTTCGGCCTCGACGAAAACGGCGAGTTGACGCTGATGGATGAAGTGCTTACGCCGGACTCGAGCCGCTTCTGGCCAGCAGACAGTTACGCCGAAGGCAGCAACCCGCCGAGCTTCGACAAACAGTTCGTGCGCGATTGGCTGGAATCCACCGGCTGGAACAAGGAGCCACCCGCACCGCCGGTGCCGGCTGACGTCGCGCAGAAGACGGCCGACAAATACCGTGAAGCTCTGACGCGTTTGACCAGCTGATTGGCTGGCGACCGGGCAGATGTTCATTGCGTCGAGCAGGACCGTCACAATAAGGTGCAGCTAAAAAATCTGAGCAGTTGGGGTTAGACAAAACACGCCGAACTGCTATGATGCGCGCCGCTGGAGAGATGCCGGAGTGGCCGAACGGGACGGATTCGAAATCCGTTGAACTGGCAACAGTTCCTAGGGTTCAAATCCCTATCTCTCCGCCACTACATAAAATCGCTGTTAATCAGTACCTTACAGCGATTTGAAAGCCTCAATTTGTAGCAACTGTATGTAGCAATTTCTTGCTCAGTTGCCCCGGATTGAGGTTTTTTTTGCCTGTTTGTTGACTGCCCTTTTATAGGCAGATTTATTACCCTCCGATTATGCAGGCAAAAGCGCTACCTTCCATTGATCAAGGGACTGGGCGCGATCAGGTTGACGCCGTTGCTCCGGCCTATCAGCAGAGCCGCCCGCCTGCGACGGCGAACATGCCTGAGCCGAGGTCTGGATTTTTGGCCCCAACAGCCCGAAAGGTGTCGTAGCCAACGATCCTTTGTGGCCCCAGTCCCATCCGTTGTTGCTCCGCCAGCGGGCTGCGGTGCAACAACGCCAGTCATTGTTTCTGTGAGTCCTCTTCGTCGTCCGCGCTCGTGTCTCCGTGAGCGTTTTCGATGGTGTCCTCGGTCAGGCGTGGGTGAGGATCCTCGCCGGTGGGATTCTGGTAGCCGTGTGCACTGGCCTCGTTGTTCAGATCTTGCTGGGCCTGGTTATCGGTATTGTCCGCCGGGCGCTCGGTCGATTCCGGGTTGGCCGATGCGGTGGTTGCAAACAACGCCAGAAATACCGATGCACTAATGCTTGGAATCTTCATTACATAACCCTCGAAAGTTGCGGTCTCCTTGTTTCGGACTGGTAGTGGCTGGCATTCGTTCGTGTCTGCTGCCTTACGGGCGGTGCGTTCGACGATGCCTGTCGGCAAGGCGCGGCACCCAGGCGGGTTTGGGCTGTCTCAGCTGCGAACCCGCTTACCGAGGCGCTACATGATCGATTGGTTGATGAAGAACCAGCAGCTGATTTCACTGCTGATCTCCTTGAGCACGCTATTGGTGTGGATGTTTTATGCACACTTGCTCCTGCGCAACTTCAGACGGCAACGTCGGCCGAGCCTGCTCATCAATCGCGGCGCGGGCAAAGGGCTTGGCTCGCTTTGCCTGATCTCCAACATGAGTGCCGAGCCGATGTTCATCAATCAGTTGGTCGTTTCCGTCGAAACCTCGCGCGGGGCGTTGGACGTCGATATCACCGACATCCGCCAGAGCGTGGAAGATGATGTGCCTCCCGATCTCGCCATCCACAAGACCACCCACCAGGGCCCGTTGAACAGTGGCGAGTTCATTCACGTCGGCACCTTTCAGGGGATGTTGCGGCGTGTCGCCGAGCTCAATGGCATCGAGCTTCAAGGCCATCAGCCAAAGGGTGACTGGCAATTCCACTGCATGGAAGTCCGCGCGGTGGCTTTTTATGGCCCCGAGCGCCACCCGCTGGGTGTGTTGCGTCGTTTCAAGTTGAGCGACGTCACCGATCCGGAATGCCGTCTGGTGCCGGAGAGCCCGTTTACCCACCAGCTGACCTCTTGGCATGGCCGCAGACGGGTGCGTAAGTGGCTATCGGATGGGCTGAACGACTAGTCCTTCGCAATCATTAGCCTAAGCAGACTGGAACTCCGGTTGGTTTCGAGGGTCACGTAGAACTGGCTTCCCAGCGACAGTTTTAGCGATTGGCTGGGTTTAGCCGTGACATGCGCTGCGCAGCGGGACATTGCTGACGTGTAATTGATAGGACAGCTTGGTTTCGACGAGGCTGCAGCAGTAAAGGGAATCGGTCGTGGAGATCAACCGGGTAAGCGCAAGGGACATCAACGAAGAACACTACGAGCTGGTTGTGATCGGGTCTGGTTTTGGGTCGAGCTTCTTCCTCACCGAAGCGTTGAAGCATCTGACCGGGCGCGCACTGATCATTGAGTGGGGCGACTTCCATCCCTGGGATTGGCAGATCGAGACCCAGAGCAGTTCGGCTATCAAGCCCGAATCCACCTACGACAATCGCGGCGAAAAGCCTTGGAATACCACTATCGCTCTCGGTGGCGGGATGAACTGCTGGTATTCACAGACGCCTCGCTTGCACCCCAGTGATTTCGCCATCCGCTCGCGCTATGGCGTTGGTAATGACTGGCCGCTGAGCTATGCCGAGCTTGAGCCTTACTATTGCCAGGCCGAGCAGATCATGTCGATTGCCGGCGACCCGGACATGACGCGCGTGCTGCCACGCAGCCAGCCGTTCCCGCAGCCGCCGCACAAAGGCTCCTCAATCGACATGCTGATGAAGGAGGCCATGCCTGACCATCATTTCATCATGCCGACCGGGCGCGCTCGGGTCGCGACCGGCACCCGTGGTGTCTGCTGTGCCAATGCCACCTGCAACCTCTGCCCGATGAATGCCAAGTTCACCGCGCAGAATGGCCTGGCCGAGTTGTATCGCCACCCCAAGGTGGACGTGTGCTTGAAGACCGAAGTGCGCACGCTCGAATACCAGGGCAATACTATCAAGGGCGTGACGATTCGCTCTGAAGGGCAGGAATTCAAAGTGTTCGGGGACCTTTTCGTACTGGGCGCCAATGCCATCCAGAGCCCGGCGATCCTCCTGCGTTCGGATATCAACTTCGGCGAAACCGGCATGGGCCTGCACGAGCAGGTTGGCGCCAACGTCGAGGTCTATCTCGATGGCCTGGGCAATTTCGATGGAAGCACCATCACCACCGGCCTCAATTACGCCCTGTACGACGGTGACTTCCGCAAGGAGCACTCGGCGTGTCTGGTCTACTTCGAAAATCGCTGGCCCTATGGGCTTCGTCCGGAAATCGGACGCTGGAACCAGACGCTGCCGTTGATGCTGGTCAGCGAAGACCTGCCCAACGTGGAGAACCGGGTCGTCATCGACCCGCAGACCGGGCAGGCGATCATCGATTACCGGGGCGAGTCGGATTACGGCATGAAGGGGGTTCAGTACGGCCTGGATAGCCTGGAAAAACTGCTCGCGCCGCTGCCAGTGGAGTCGATCAACTTCAGGGAGTGGCGTCTCACCGAGTCGCATGTCCAGGGCACGCTGCGCATGGGGCAGGCCGATGACGGTTCGGTGGTAGACAGCCATATGCTGCATCACAAGATGCGCAACCTTGTGGTCGTCGGTACCGCGACCTACCCGAGCTGCTCGCCGGCAAACCCCAGCCTGACGGCTGCTGCCTTGTCCATCCGTGCTGCCGGCCTGCTTTACAGCTAAGGAATGCCCATGAAACGTCGTACGTTGTTGTTTTCATCCGCCGCCGCGCTTGGTCTGGTGGCGGTCGGGTCGGGCGCCTGGGTCTACGAGGACCGCCAGGTCTTCATTCCGCAACTGCTGCAGCGTCTGGTGGGCAATTTTCAGATGGATCCGGAGGACCAGCGCAAGTTTGTCGATGCAATGGCTAACCACTACGGCTCGGAGAAGCTGACTGCATTGATGGGGCTCTACAAAATTCGTCAGGAAACCGGTGTAGGGACGCCCTACACTGATCTGCGAGTCGATAATTTCGAACGCCGGTTGTTAACGGACTTCATGGTTTCGACTGATTACCTGCGGCAGCAGAACAAGACCAATCCCAAGGTCAGCTTTCTTGGCTACCGGTTGCCCTGCAGCAATCCTTATGCCCGGTTCGACGGGCTGGCGTGAGGTCATACGGGCCTTTCCTGTCTCGTTAAAACGGTAGGGCGGTTGCCTTTAGCTTCGTTCGTTAGATCAAGTGACGGGTACCGTCGCCCGCTTATCCCGTTTCGCGAGGAGGCCAGTCCATGCGCATCGCCGTCTTCAGTACCAAACCCTACGACCGCACTTTTCTCGATCAGGCCGACCAGGTGCACCAGCACCAACTGGTCTACCTGGACGCTCGGTTGACTGTTGAAACGGCAGCGTTGGCTTCAGGGTTCAGCGGCGTCTGTGTGTTCGTCAATGACAAGCTTGACTGCGAGGTGCTGCAGCTCCTGCATGCCAGCGGCACCAGGCTGATCGCCCTGCGCTCGGCGGGCTTCAACAACGTCGACCTTCCGGAGGCAGAGCGGCTAGGCATGACCGTAGTGCGCGTGCCGGCGTACTCGCCGCATGCAGTGGCCGAGCATGCGGTGGCGCTCATCCTGAGCCTCAACCGAATGACCTTTCGGGCCTATAACCGCGTCCGCGAGGGCAATTTTTCTCTTGACGGCCTGCTGGGCTTCGACCTGTACGGCAAGACGGTTGGCGTCATAGGCACCGGCAAGATCGGTCTTATCTTCGCTGACATCATGCATGGCTTCGGCTGCAGGGTAGTGGCCCATGATCCTTTTCCCAGCGCTGATGCGAAAACGCTTGTCAGTTATGTGCCGCTGGAGCAGCTGTTTGAGGAGGCGGACATCATTTCGCTGCACTGCCCACTGACACCCGAAACCCACCACCTGATCGATGACGCCGCGATTGCTCAGATGAAACAGGGTGTGATGCTGATCAACACGGGCCGGGGCCGCGTGGTCGATACGCGCGCGGTGATCGATGGCCTGAAGAGCGGGAAGATCGGTCGCCTGGGCCTGGATGTTTACGAAGAAGAGGAAAACCTGTTCTTTCAGGACCTGTCACAGCGGGTCATCAATGACGACCAGTTCATGCGCCTGACGACCTTTCCCAACGTGTTGATCACGGGACATCAGGCGTTCTTCACCGCTGAGGCGCTGACCAACATTGCTGAGACCACGCTGGCCAATATCAGCGCCTTCGAGCAGGGGAGCGGAGCCCTGCATCGGGTGACCGTCGAAAAGGTGGTGTGACCTTCACGGTTCGCTTTGGCAGCCTGGGTTGCTGTTAGTTACGGGGTTGTATCAGCGAACGCTTTGCTCGCTGATCAGCATGCCGCAAGCGACCTGATAGACCTGATGCCCACGTCTGATCGTCAGCGGCGCTCGTTCAGCAATCACGGCGCCGCTGCCGAGCATCCGTTCAATGTGGGTACGCAGTTGATGGTATTGCCTGGTGTATTCCCGATGCATCTGGATCGGCTCCCTCAGGTACGATTATTAAGCGTAACGATGCAGATACGACTCGCCAGATACCGGTTGGGTCCTACCGTTTGTCCGAGAATGCACCTGTGCCTTGATCATCAAGGACCGCTGCGGCAATGGCATTCGCGCAAAGTCGCCGGTAGTATCAAAACGCTATCGCGACCGCGACCCTTTACCAAGGATGAGCCAGACGCATGAACCAACAAGCCATACCGGTGCTAATCACTTTTCTCGCAATTGCCGGTATCGCAGCGCTGTTGCTGCGTCGAGCGCTGACCGCTTTGGGTCCTTCGCGCGACGCGAGCGAAGCGCAGCCAACCCAAGCAAAGGTCGCACATCCCGAACTTCGATCCGACCGATAGCCCACCAAAGGCCAGGCACGGCGATACGCCTGACCGGCTCAGCTGTGAAATAGCTGTCGCAGGCTGCTCGGCGCGAGGCCAGTCCAGCGTTTGAACGACCGGCGAAAATTGGTGGTGTCGTTGAAGCGCAGGTAGCTGGCAACCTCGTCATTGCTGTAGCCCTTCATCTGGTACAGGAACAGCGCTACATGTTTGCGCACCTGATCCAGCTGCTCCTGAAAGCCCGTGCCGTGCTTGTGCAGCTTGCGCTTGAGCGAGGCGGGGCTCATCTCGAAAGCATGGGCGACGCGCTCCAGATTCAGCGGCTCGCGGATGTTCCCGTACAGATAGTCATACAGCTGATCGATAAAACTCCCAGGACAGCCAAGACTTTCCAGCTGCGCGCAACTTGCCTGATGCGCGACCTGTCCGGCGGTGGCTGAGGCGCCAGGCCAGGGCTTGTGCAGATATTCCAGCGGCAGGCTCATCATGGTCATCTGGCTTGCGAAGGTCAGCGGCTCGCCCAGATGCACCCAGTACTGCTCGACATGCCGCGGTTGCGGATAGGCGAGGTGGAAGCGCCACGGCAGGCGTTCGCCGGATAGGCGTCTGCTCAGCGCAACCACGGCGGTCAGGCTGGCCTCGGTAAGAAAGCGCTGTTGGTCGCCTGCGCCACAAGTGTCGGTCCAGTACAGGTGGGCCTGTTGCTCGTCGAGCACCAGCCGGGGCGTGAGTAGCGGACTGAGCAGGGCGCGAAATTGCAGCAGCTGTTCCAGCGCCCGTTGCAGCGTGCAGGCACGGGTCAGCGCGTGGCTGACCTCGCCGTAGTGGCCCGGTAACAGGCGCTGGCCGAACAGAAAGCTGCTGTCGTCAGCCTCAAGCAGGCGCTGTGCGTTTCCGATCATGGTCAGGAACTGCAGAGGGCTGATCCGCGCCTGGCCACCCACGACATCTTCATAGAACAGCCCACTGCCGCGCAGTAATTGGTGGCTGTCGATTCCTCGCGACAACGCCAGATCGATCAGCACGGCCGGCTGGTGATGTGCCGCGATGAAACGCGTATCGCAATCGTAACCGGGAGTCATGGCCGTTCCTCAGGCGCAGCGTGGCAGCTGCTGCTTGGTTTTCGCCAGGTTCAGGTTGAGGCGCTTGAGCAGCTGTTCGGCGTCCTCGTCGAAGGCCATCACCGTGCCGGTGCTGGCCTGCAGGTGCACGCGCTCGCCGTGCTGGGCCGTTCGGTGCGCCAGGCTGGCCACGGCCTGTTGCAATTCCGCAGCAATCAAGCGGGCCTGGGTCTCGCCGGTGTTCGGTAGCACCGCGACGAAGCGGTCGCCGGCCAGGCGGCAGAGCAGGTCCTGACGACGCAGGTTGAGCAGCAGCAACTGCGCCATGGCCTGCAGGACTGCATCGCCCTCGGCCTGGCCGTAGCGCTGGTTGATGGCGTTGAAATCGTCCAGGTCCACGACCACCAGCGACAGCGGCTGCTGTTCCGCCTGGGCGTGACTGAGCGCCAGCTGCACCTGCTGGCGCAGGTATTGCGCGGCGCCCAGCGGGGTGAGCTTGTCGAACAGGCGGTGCTCGCGGAAGCCCTTCTCGCGTTTGCTCATCTGCTGGCTGATGGCGCGTTGCTCCTGGTTGAGGTGGTAGATGCCGAGGGTCAGCAGCAACAGGCCGATGGGCATCGGCGCCGTCTCCAGCCAGTTGTCCCAGACCGCCAGTTCCGGCAGCTGGATGAGCTCGTCCAGGGTATCCATCCACCAGGAGAAGAAGACACAGGCCAGGCCCAAGGCCAGCAGCCGGGTTACGCGACCGGCCGGGCGGCTGTGCAGCAGCATGATCAGCCAGGCCAGCGCGAGCACGGCTGAGCCGCCTTCGCCGGCGACGTCCGTCCAGTTGATCTCGGCCCAGGGCTTGATCTGGCCGGTCGCCAGATAGACCTGCAGGCCGAGGTTGGCGACGAAGGCGAGGCCGAGCAGGGTGAGGGTGTGGAGCTTGAGCAGGGATTTCATCGGGTCTCCGTGGCGAGGCGCGCGCCAGTGTGTGAGGGCACGGAAACAGATGAATGTGACGGTTGGATGACTGAGGTGGGGGTTGAATTGGCTCACCGCTTTTTTTTTGGGGGGGGCTAACTGAGGAGCTGGATCGTTTTGGTTGTAAGGTCTGTTTGCGAGGTGGTTGAAGCATCGGTTTCGCCCTGCTGGGCGAGTCACTTTTTCTTGCGTGGCCAAGAAAAAGTAACCAAAAAGAAGGCCACCCCTGCATCCGGGTTTTGCTTCGCAAAACTTCCCTCGCTCCGGTGCTGCTCCGGGGGCCGGCGCGAAGGGACATCCATGTCCCATCGCGCCTTGCTCGGCATCCATGCCTCGCGTCCCCCTGCGCAGCACCTACGCTCGGCCTCCTGAAGGGGATTGGGGTCCGTGTTGTCTGTGAGCTCTGAGGCAGCGATACCAATGGAACCGGCAGCATCGTGCTCGAACGTAGGATGGGTGCAACCCATCGCCCATGGTTGATGGGTTGCACCCATCCTACGGGCTGACAAGCGAACCAGCAGGCGCCACCGAACGCCCCTTCCAGAAGGCCGAATGGAATCGCTGCGTAGAGGGGCGAGCGGCATGGATGCCGCGAGAGCCGTGAAAGGCCATGGATGGCCCTTGCGCGGCGACCCTCGGAGCAGCGATGGAATGAGGGAAGTCGAGCGCAGCGAGACCCGGATGCAGGGGCAAGACCTTTTGGTTCCTTTTGGCGGGGCCGGCCATCCGGGCAACTGCCAAAAGGGACTCGCCCAGCAGGGCGAAACCAGCGCCAAGGATCACGCGAAAACGAGCAGCGGCACGAACCGCTACTCACACATGCCTCACCCCGTGACGCATCCGCATCGTAGGGTGGGCTTCGGCCCAGCGTGACTGAATGAAACCTGCTACTGGTGGGCTAAGCCCACCTACGGAGGCTGTTCGTTGCACTTCGAGCTACGCACGGGTCAAATCAGCTCAACTCCTCCCCAAAACTCCCCCAATAAGCCCCCGCTGGCGCTCCAGTCCCACCCGCTGTCACAGAACCGCCATATCCCAACCCTACCGTCCGCTCCAGTTCCGGGATGGACCCGGTAATCAGCGTTCGGGGGATTGTTCATGAGCACACACCGCAGCGGCATCCGCCATGCAGGGTTCCGCATCAGCCTGCTGGCCCTGGCCGTCAGCGCCGGTTCGGCCTGGGCCGAGGAGCCGCTTGTCATGGAACACGTCGAAGTGATCGGCCAGGCCGTCAGCATCGACGAAGCATTGAAGGAACAACGCAACTCCGACAGCGTGAAGAGCGTGGTCCATGCCGATGGCATCGGCCAGTTGCCGGACGACAACGCCGCCGAAGCCTTGCAGCGCATCCCCGGCCTTTCGGTCGAGCGTGACCAGGGTGAAGGCCGCTTCGTCAGCGTGCGCGGCATTGCGCCGGACCTGAACAGCGTCACCATCAACGGCACCCTGGTGCCCTCGCCGGAAAGCGGCCGTCGCGCCGTGGCGCTGGACGTGCTGCCCTCGGAGCTGGTGCAGTCGCTCTCGGTGGTCAAGACGCTGACCCCGGACATGGACGCCAACTCCCTCGGCGGCACCATCGAGGTGGAAAGCCTGTCGGCGTTCGACCATGACGGGCTGTTCTACAGCCTCAGCACCGAAGGCAGCTACGATGAGAACGTCGGCAAGACCAGCCCCAAGTTCTCCGGTGCCATCAGCAACCGCTTCAGCCTGGGCGATGGCGTCGACAACTTCGGCGTGACCGCCGCACTGAGCTGGCAGGATCGCGACTTTGGCTCGGATAACGTGGAGACCGGCGGCAAGTGGGATTTCGAAGACGGCGCTCGGCTGGAAGAGTTCGAGCAGCGCGACTACGAAATCACTCGTGAGCGCACCGGCTTCGGCCTGAACTTCGATTACCAGCCAGACGACCTCAGCAGCTATTACCTGCGCACGCTGTACAGCCGTTTCAAGGACACCGAGACCCGCAATGCCGCTGGCGTCGAGTTTGAGGATGCCCAACTGGCCGGTGAACTGGGCTCCGCCGAGGGCTGGCGTGAGCTGAAGTCCCGCGAGGAAACCCAGACCATCCAGTCCTATGTGTTCGGCGGCGAGCGCATGATGGGGCTCTGGACCCTCAGCGGTCAGGTCGGCTACAGCGAGGCGCGTGAGCGCAACCCGGGCGGCATTTCCAGCGCGACGTTCGAGGGCGACTTCGCTGACGTCGGCTTCTCCAGCACTACCAAACCGCGGCTGAACGTCGATCCATCCTTCTACGATCCCGCCAGCTTCGAGCTGGACGAGGTGGAGTGGGAAGAGACCGACGCCCGCGACAAGGAAAAGAATATCCGCCTGGATCTGGCCCGCGAGTACGACATCCAGGGCTACGCCTCGCAGTTCAAATTCGGCGGCAAGCTGAGCCGACGCGAAAAGACCAACGACGTCGACATCTGGGCCTACGATGATTTCGACGACCTGACCCTGGCCGACTTTCAGGCCGGCAACGTCGACTACGCCCTGGGCCGCTTTGGCTCGGGCATCAGCGCTGGCGCGCTGGAAGGGCTGATCGGCGGGCTGGATGCGAGCGCGTTCTACGATGAGGAGGAGTCGCGCATCGGCGACTTCGACATGAGCGAAGACATCAACGCCGCCTACTTCATGAACACCCTGGACCTGGACAAGTGGCGCATCATCGCCGGCCTGCGCTACGAGGGCACCGAGTTCAGCGCCAAGGGCACCGGCATCCGCGAAGGCGAGTTCGAATCCATCTCCAGCGATAACCGCTACGACCATTGGCTGCCCGGCCTGCATGTGCGCTACCAGCTGACCGACGACACCCAGCTGCGCGCCGCCTGGACCAACACGGTGGTGCGGCCTACCTTCGAGCAGCTGGCGCCCGGCTTCGTCATCGATGGCGACGAAGCGGAGTTTGGCAATCCCGACCTCAAGCCGCTGGAGTCGATGAACTACGACCTCGGCATCGAGCACTATATGGGCCGCGCCGGCGCGGTGTCGGGGTACCTGTTCTACAAGGACATCGACAACTTCATCTACAACACCGACGTGGCCGGCACCGGCCAGTGGGCTGACTTCGACCAGGCGCTGAGCTACGAGAACGGCAGCAGCGCCAAGCTCTACGGTGTCGAGCTGTCCTACTCGCAAAAGCTCGACTGGCTGCCGGCGCCCTGGAACGGCGTATTGCTCGGTGCCAACGCCACCTTCAGCAAGTCCGACGCGGATATCGAGGGGCAGGGCAGCCGTCGCAGCATCGACCTGCCGAACCATTCCGACACCGTCGGCAACCTGATGGTCGGTTGGGAAAACGACGTCTTCAACATGCGGCTGGCAGCCAACTACAAGTCCGAATACCTGGCCGAGGTGGCCGGCATCGACGACGAGGCCCACGACCTCTACGCCGACGAGCAGCTGTTTCTCGACTTCAAGGCGGGCTACTTCATCACGCCGAACTTGCAGCTGACGGTCGAGGCACTGAACCTCACCAATGAGTCCTACTTCGTCTACACCGGGCGCAGCCACTACAACGCCCAGTACGAGGAATACGGCCCGACCTACAAGCTCGGCCTGACCCTGACGCACTTCTGAATCCGACCCTTACCGACACTTTTTCGCCGCCCCGACGCCGTTCCGTTCCCCCTTCGGACCGGTGCCGGTCAGCGGCTGCTGAATGGAAAAACCATGGACGTAACTTCGTTTAAACCCCTCTGGCTGAGCCTTTGCGTTGCCCTGGCCGCTTGTCAGTCCGGAGCCGGTCAGCCATCGGTCGAGCTGACCACCCCGCACCTGCGTATAGCGAGCGCCACGCCCGTGGACGCTGAAAGCGCCCAGTTGATCGGTGCCGACAAGTTCTGGCCGGGTGCTTCACAGCTGCTGGTTCGCCCGGATTCGCGCGGCGTGGAGTTGCTGGACGCGCAGGGTGCGCGACTCAGTAGCGTCGAAGGCCGCTTCGAGGGCCTGGATCACCGCGTCAGCAAGGACGGTCTGCTGGTCGCCACCCTCGATCGCAAGCGTCAGCAGGCCGTGCTGCTCGGGCTCGATCGCCAGCATCGGTGGAGCCAGCCGCTATACGTGCCGAAGACCCGCTTCGCCATCGAAGGGCTGTGTCTGTATCGCGACGCCGGGCGCAACGGCTACCTGTTCCTGGTCGGTGAGGAAGGCATCGGCGAGCAGTGGCTGGTGGCGGCGGGGCAGCGGTTACTGGCGACGCCAAAGCGCGTACGGGGCCTGAGCCTGCCACCGGAAAGCAGCTACTGCCAGGTCGACGACCGGACCGGCGAGTTGGTGGTGAACGAGGAAAACGTCGGCTTCTGGCGTTATGCCGCCGACGCCGAAGCGCCGTTGCTGCGCCAGCCCGTGGACATCGTGCAGCCGTTCGGCGGCATCGCCGAAGCCGCTGCCGGCATGGCGCTGGTGCCGGGCGGCATGTTGGCGCTGGACCCGGAGGCGGGGGGC